>NZ_JAIZVX010000066.1 GCF_021768455.1 Aquabacterium sp.
CACCACTGGTTCGAGCGCCGCGCGCGCCTGGGTCTGCCCGAAGAACCGGTGGTCGTGTTCGACAAGCTCACCTACGCGGGCAACCCGGCCACGATTGCCGAGCACCTGCAGTCAGGCCGTGCCACCCTCGTGCACGCCGACATCGCCGACCGCGACGCCGTGCGCGCGGCCCTGGCCACCCACCAGCCCCGCATGGTGGTGCACTTCGCGGCAGAGAGCCATGTGGACCGCTCCATCCATGGCCCGGGCGAGTTCATCCACACCAACATGGTGGGCACCTTCAGCCTGCTGGAAGAAAGCCGCGCCTACTGGAACGGGCTGGAAGGCGAGGCCAAGGCGGCCTTCCGCTTCCTGCACGTGAGCACCGACGAAGTGTATGGCTCGCTCTCGGACACCGACCCGGCCTTCTCGGAGACCACGCCCTACGCGCCCAACAGCCCCTATTCGGCCAGCAAGGCGGGCAGCGACCACCTGGTGCGCGCCTACCACCACACCTACGGTTTCCCCACGCTCACCACCAACTGCAGCAACAACTATGGGCCCTATCACTTCCCCGAGAAGCTGATCCCGCTGATCATCCTGAATGCGCTGGATGGCAAGAAGCTGCCGGTGTATGGCGATGGGCTCAACATCCGGGACTGGCTGTTCGTGCGCGACCACTGTGAAGCCATCTGCCAGGTGCTGGAGAAGGGCACCCTGGGCGAGACCTACAACGTGGGCGGCATCAACGAGATCAAGAACATCGACGTGGTGACCACGATCTGCCGCAAGCTCGATGAGCTGCGCCCGCGCGCCGATGGCACCCCGTACGAAAGCCTGATCACCTACGTGACCGACCGCCCGGGCCACGACCGCCGCTACGCGATCGACCCGAGCAAGATCCAGCGCGACATCGGCTGGAAGCCCGCCGAGACCTTCGAGTCGGGCATCAACAAGACGGTGGCCTGGTACCTGGAGAACACGGCGTGGATCGACACCGTGCGCTCTGGTGGCTACCGCGACTGGATTGCCCAGAACTACGCGGGCCGCACGGTCTGAGGCGGAGCGCACGCATGAGCTTGAACATCCTTTTGCTGGGCAAAGGCGGCCAGGTGGGCTGGGAACTGCAACGGGCGCTGGCGCCCCTGGGGCAGCTCACCGCGCTGGATTTCAACACCCCCGGCCCCGTGCAGGCGCCCGAACTGAAGGCCGACTTCAGCCAGCCCGAGCAAGTGGCCGCCATCGTGCGGGCCGTGCGGCCCGATGTGATCGTCAATGCCGCGGCGCACACGGCCGTGGACAAGGCCGAAAGCGAACCCGATCTGGCGCGCGCCATCAACGCGACAACCCCCGGCCTGATCGCCAGGGAGGCCGCGGACCTGGGCGCCCTGCTGGTGCACTACAGCACCGACTACGTGTTCGATGGCAGCGGCCAGGCCCCACGTGACGAATCGGCCGCCACACGCCCCTTGAGCGTGTACGGCCAGACCAAGCTGGAAGGCGAGCAGCTGATCCAGGCCAGTGGCGCCCGCCACCTGATCTTCCGCACCAGTTGGGTGTACGCCGCCCGGGGTGGCAACTTCGCCAAGACCATGCTGCGCCTGGCGGGTGAGCGCGATCAGCTCAAGGTGATCAACGACCAGATCGGGGCCCCCACCGGTGCCGACCTGCTGGCCGACGTGACCGCGCACGCCATCCGGGCCGTGGGCCGCCAGCCGGACCTGCTGGGCCTGTACCACCTAGTGGCCGCTGGCGAAACCAGCTGGTACGACTACGCCCGCTTTGTGATCGAGTGGGCCCGCGCCCAAGGGGTGGTGCTGAAGGTGGCACAAGAGGCCGTGGAGGCCATCCCGACCAGCGCCTACCCGACGCCCGCCGCCCGCCCGCTGAATTCGCGCCTGAGCACCAAAAAGGTGCAAGAGGCGTTTGGCCTGACGCTGCCGCACTGGCAGGTCGGGGCCGAACGCATGCTCACAGAAATCTTGGGAGTTTGACCACATGAGCCACAACGTGGCCCGCAAGGGCATCATCCTGGCGGGGGGCTCCGGCACCCGGCTGCACCCGGCCACGCTGGCCATCAGCAAGCAGCTGCTGCCGGTGTACGACAAGCCGATGATCTACTACCCGCTCAGCACCCTGCTGCTGGCGGGCATCCGCGACATCCTGATCATCAGCACGCCGCAGGACACGCCGCGCTTCCAGTCGCTGCTGGGCGATGGCAGCCAGTGGGGCATCAACCTGAGCTATTGCGTGCAGCCCAGCCCGGACGGCCTGGCGCAGGCCTTCATCCTGGGCAAGGACTTCGTGGGCAATGCCCCCAGCGCCCTGGTGCTGGGCGACAACATCTACTACGGCCACGCACTGCAAGGCCTGCTGAACAACGCCACGGCCCGCACCGAAGGCGCCAGCGTCTTCGCCTACCACGTGACCGATCCGGAACGCTATGGCGTGGTCGAGTTCGACGCCAGCCAGCGCGCGCTGAGCATTGAAGAAAAGCCCAAGGCCCCGAAGAGCAACTACGCCGTCACCGGCCTGTATTTCTACGACAACCAGGTGTGCGACATCGCCGCCGACATCGCCCCCAGCCCCCGTGGCGAGCTGGAGATCACCGATGTGAACGCGCGCTACCTGGCGCAGGGGCAACTCAGCGTCGAGATCATGGGCCGCGGCTACGCCTGGCTGGACACCGGCACCCACGACAGCCTGCTGGAGGCCGGGCAGTTCATCGCCACGCTGGAAAAGCGCCAGGGCCTGAAGGTGGCCTGCCTGGAAGAGATCGCCTACCGTTCGGGCTGGATCGGTGCCGAACAGCTGCAAAAGCTGGCGCAACCCATGCTCAAGAACGGCTATGGCCAGTACCTGCTCAAGGTGCTCAACGACAAGATTTACTGACCCCCATGAAACTGATTCAGACCGACATCCCCGACGTGGTGATCATCGAGCCTGCCGTGTTCGGCGACGACCGGGGCTGGTTCATGGAGAGCTTCAACGAAGCGCGCTTCCACGCCGAACTGGCCAAACTGGGCCTGCCCGCCCCGCGCGCCTTTGTGCAGGACAACCATTCCTGCAGCCAGAAGGGCGTGCTACGCGGCCTGCACTACCAGACGGCCCCGCGCGCCCAGGGCAAGCTGGTGCGCGTGACGCACGGGGCGGCCTTTGACGTGGCGGTGGACATCCGCAAGGACTCGCCCACCTTCGGGCGCTGGGTGGGGGTGGAGCTCAACGCCGAGAACAAGCGGCAGTTGTGGATTCCCGAGGGCTTTGCGCACGGCTTCGTGGCCCTGGCCGACGACACCCACTTCCTCTACAAGACCACCGACACCTACGCCAAGGACAACGAGCGCAGCATCGTGTGGAACGACCCGGACATCGGCATCGCGTGGCCGGGCCTGGCGGGCACCGAGCCTCGCCTGGCGCCCAAGGACGCCCAGGCACCGCGGCTGCGCGACGCTGACACGTTCTGATCGGACGCCCCCCGCATAATCGCGGGATGTCCACGCCCCAGCCCACGGCGCTTGCCCCAACGCGCGCCCACCTCGCCCGAAACCTGCTGGTCTACGGCCTGTTCGGGCTGTTTGCCGCCTGGTGCATCGTGGGCTTTCGCCGCGACATTGCCCAGATCGACCTGGCCCCCCTGCAATCGGGGTGGCATGCCGTGTTGCTGGCCGGCCTGCTCTCTCTGGTGAACTACGCCCTGCGGGTGGCCCGCTGGCAGCTCTATTTGCGCCGCCTGGGCCACCACCTGCCCTGGGGCTTCGTGAGCCTGACCTTCATGGCGGGCTTCGCCTTCACGCTCTCGCCTGGCAAGCTGGGCGAGATGGTGCGGGCACGCTACTACCAGCCTCGCGGCATCCCGGTGTCGAGCGTGACGGCGGCCTTCTTTGTGGAGCGCCTGCTCGACCTGCTGGCCATGATCCTGCTGGCCGCTGCGGTGCTGACGGAGTTGAAGGCCTACCAGTCCTTCTTGTGGGTGGCCGTGGCCCTGGTGGGTGGTCTGCTGGCCATGCTGGCCCTTGTGCCCTGGCCGCGTGTGCAGGCGCTGCTCGATGGCCGCCCCCATGGCGCCGTGTTGAAGCTTGCGCAAGGCGTGGTGCACATGCTCAGCAGCGCCCGCCAGTTCCTCACGCCGGGTCTGCTGTGCACAGGCCTGGCCATGGGCCTGCTCGCCTGGGGCCTGGAGGCCGTGGGGCTGAAGCTGGTGGGTGACGTGATCTCGGCCACACCGCTGCCGCTGGCCTCGGCCATGGGCATCTACTCGGTCGCGATCATCGTGGGGGCCCTGTCTTTCCTGCCGGGCGGCCTGGGCAGCACCGAGGCCGTGATGGCCGCCCTGCTCTATGCGCATGGCTACACCATGCCCCAGGCCATCCTGCTGACCCTGGTCTGCCGCCTGCTGACCCTGTGGCTGGCCGTGCTGATCGGCTGGGTGTGCGTGGCCCTGCTGCGCCGCGCCCCCTGACCCCTTTTTGAAACACCTGAACCCATGACCCCTTCGGTGCCCTTGTGTGTCGACCTGGATGGCACGCTGATCCACAGCGACCTGCTGCTCGAATCCTTCCTGCTGCTGATCAAGCGCAACCCGCTGTACCTTTTCCTGGTGCCGCTGTGGCTGCTGGGCGGCAAGGCCAGGCTCAAGGCCGAGATCGCCAGCCGCGTGCAGCTCAATGGCGCCGCCCTGCCCTACGCCGCCAACTTCGTCGACTGGTTGCGGGCCCAGAAGGCCAATGGTCGCCAACTGTGGCTGGTGACGGCATCGGACGCCCGCCTGGCCCAGCCTGTGGCGGAACACCTCGGCCTGTTCAAGGGCGTGCTGGCCTCGGATGGCCAGACCAACCTCTCGGGCTCGAACAAGGCGCAGGCCCTGGTGAACCGGTTTGGTGACAAGGGCTTTGATTACTGCGGCAACGCGCCGGTGGACCTGAAAGTCTGGGCACACAGCCGGGCCGCGGTGGTGGTGCATGGCGGCAAGGCCCTCGAGGCCCAGGCCCGCCAAATCGGCAAGGTGGATGCGACCTTTGCGCCGCCCGTGGTCGGCATCAAAGTGGTGAGCAAGGCCCTGCGCGTGCACCAGTGGGCCAAGAACGCCCTGATCTTCGTGCCGGTGGCGGCAGGTCACCTGCTGACCCAGGGCAGCACCGTCGGCCAGGCGCTGCTGGCTTTTGTGGCGTTCAGCCTGTGCGCCTCGTCGGTCTACCTGCTCAACGACATGCTCGACCTGGAGTCGGACCGGCAGCACCACAGCAAATCCAAACGCCCCTTTGCTGCCGGCAGCCTGAGCCTGCTCTTCGGCATGGCCGCAGCCCCGCTGCTGCTGGGCGTGGCATGTGCGATCGCCGCGTTGCTGCCTGTGAAGTTCATGGGCGTGCTACTGGGCTACTACATCGCCACCCTGGCCTACTCCTTCCTGCTCAAGCGCCTGGTGATGATCGACGTGCTGGCCCTGGCCGGGCTTTACACCATCCGCATCGTGGCGGGCGCCGCGGCCACCGACATCGCCCTGTCCTTCTGGTTGCTGATGTTCGCCATCTTCATTTTCCTGAGCCTGGCCATCGTGAAGCGCTATGCCGAACTGCACGCCATGCGCGAGCAAGGCAAGACCAAGGCCTCGGGCCGTGGTTACGAGGTGGACGACATCCACCTGCTGCAAAGCATGGGCGTGGCCTCGGGCTACCTGAGCATCCTGGTGCTGGCGCTGTATGTGAATTCGCCCGACATCGCCCGGCTTTACCACCAGCCCAAGCTGGTGTGGCTGCTGGTGCCCGTGATGCTGTACTGGATCAGCCGGATCTGGATGGAAACCTACCGCGGCCGGATGCACGACGACCCCCTGGTCTATGCCCTGAAGGACCGCACCAGCCTGCTCACCGGCGCCGCTGCGGCCGTGGTGCTCTGGCTCGCGGTGTGAGCCCATGCCCCTGACGCGCGCCTTCAACTCCTGGGGCCAGGTGGGCCATCCCGAGCACGAGCTGCTGGGCCTGCCCCATCGCCATCAGCCCCTGCCCACGCCACCCCATGGCCTGAGCATGCTGCCCTTCGGCAATGGCCGCAGTTATGGCGACAGCAACCTGAACCCGGGCGGCGCGCTGCTGCCCGCGCGCCAGCTCGATCGTCTGATTGCCTTCGATCCGGCCACGGGCGTGCTGCGCTGCGAGGCCGGCGTGCTGTTTGCCGAGCTGCTGCGCCTGATCGTGCCGCAGGGCTGGTTCCTGCCCGTGACACCCGGCACACAGTTCATCACCGTGGGGGGCGCCATCGCCAACGACGTGCATGGCAAGAACCACCATGTGGCGGGCTCCTTCGGCAACCACGTGCGCTGCTTCGAGCTGCTGCGCTCGGACGGCAGCCGGCGCCTGTGCTCGCCCACCGAGCACCCGGACTGGTTTGCTGCAACCATTGGCGGGCTGGGGCTCACGGGCCTGATCACCTGGGCCGAGGTGCAGCTCAAGCGGATTGCCAACCCCTTCCTCGACACCGAGTCGGTCAAGTTCCACAGCCTGGAGGCCTTCTTCGAGCTGAGCGCGGCCTCGGAGTCCGACCATGAATACACCGTGTCGTGGATCGACTGCGGTTTTGACGACCGCCGCCTGGGCCGTGGGCTCTTCAACCGTGGCAACCACGCCCCCGCCACCCTGAACCCGGCCTTGCTGCCCAAGGGGCTGCCTGCCGGGGTGGCCGAGCACAGCCGCAAGGTGCCTTTCACGCCGCCGGTTTCGCTGATCAACCCGCTGTCGCTCAAGGCCTTCAACACGCTGTACTTCCACAAGCAACGCCAGCCGGTGGTCCGCAGCCTGCAGCACTACCGCCCCTTCTTCTACCCGCTGGATGCCCTGCTGGCCTGGAACCGCATCTACGGCCCGCGCGGCTTCTACCAGTACCAGTGCGTGGTGCCGCCCGAGCGCGCCTTGCCCGCCACCCAGGCCCTGCTCAAGGCGATCGCAGCCAGCGGCATGGGCTCCTTCCTGGCGGTGCTCAAGCAGTTTGGGGCGCCAGCCTCGCTGGGGATGTTGTCCTTCCCCGAGCAAGGCACGACCCTGGCGCTCGACTTCCCCAACCAGGGGCCGCGCCTGCACCGCCTGTTCGAGGCGCTCGACCGCATCGTGCTCGAGGCCGGTGGCCGGCTCTACCCCGCCAAAGATGGCCGCATGGGCCCGGCCGTGTTCAAGGCCGGCTACCCGCGCTGGGCCGAATTCCAGACCTATGTCGACCCGCGCTTTGCCTCTGGCTTCTGGCGCCGGGTCATGGAGCAATGATGAGAAAGATCCTGATCGTGGGGGCCACCTCGGCCATCGCCGAAGCCACGGCCCGTGTGTGGGCGCAACGGGGCGACAAGCTCTTCCTGGCCGCACGCCAGGCCGCGCCGCTGCAATCGGTGGCCGATGACCTGCGCACGCGGGGCGCGGCCTTTGTGGGCCAGAAGGTGCTCGATGCCAACGACCTGGCCGCCCACCCTGCCCTGCTGGCCGACGCCACCCAGGCCATGGGCGGGCTGGACACGGTGCTGATCGCACACGGCACCCTCTCGGACCAGGCCCGCGCGCAAACCGATGCGGCCTACGCCATGGCCGAGATCGGCACCAACGGCACCTCGGTGGTCCACCTGATGGGGCTGGCGGGCGAACAGCTGGGCGCACAAGGGCACGGCGCCATCGCCGTGATCTCGTCGGTGGCGGGCGACCGGGGTCGCCAGAGCAACTATGTGTACGGCAGCGCCAAGGCCCTGGTCAGCGCGTTTGCCTCGGGCCTGCGCCAGCGCCTGCACAAGCGCGGCGTGAGCGTGGTGACCATCAAGCCCGGCTTTGTGGACACGCCCATGACGGCATCCTTCAAGAAAGGCGCACTGTGGGCCAAGCCGGATCAGGTCGCAGCCGACATCGTCGCTGGCGTCGACAAGGGCAAGGCCATCGTCTACACCCCGGGTTTCTGGCGGCTGATCATGCTGATCATCCGGCACATCCCGGAGTTTGTGTTCGTGAAGCTGGCGCTCTGAGCGGCGCCAGCCGGCCAAGGCCTCAGGCCCGGGCGTCGCCCCAGCGCAGGGGCGTGCCTTCTTCACCCTGGTAGGTGGTCTTGCCCTGGCGGTCGACCACGTACTGGGGTGAGGCAATCACATCGGTGAACTGCGCGCCGGGGTTCAGGCGGGTGTAGTCGAACAGCACGCTGCGCACCAGGGTGCTGCCCTGGCGCAGGCCGCAGCCATGGCCCAGCCAGGCCGGACCCTCGATGGTCACGCCGGATTCGATGTGACTGCCCGAGCCGATGTAGACCGGGCCGGTGATGTTGACCGTGTCCCAGTCGATGCGCGTGTTGAGGCCCACCCAGATGCCGGGGCGGACTTCCTTGCCGGGCATCTTCATGTCGGCGATCTCACCCTTGAGCACGCGCTGCAGCACGGTCCAGTAGTCGGTCACGCGGCCGATGTCGATCCAGTGGAAGGGGCGGGTCTGGTTGTAGAAGGGCAGGCCCTTTTCCACCAGCAGGGGGAAAAGCTCGCTGCCGATGTCGAACTCGCGGCCCTTGGGGATCAGGTCGAGCGCGGCCGGCTCGAAGATGTAGATGCCGGTGCTGGCGAAGTTGGACAGGGCCTCTTCGGGCTTGGGCTTTTCCTGGAAGGACAGCACGCGACCGGAGTCGTCGGAGACGACCACGCCGTAGTTCTTGACCTCTTCCTTGGGCACAGGCAGCGTGATGACGCTGGCGATGGCCTTTTTGGCGTGGTGCTCGGCCAGGGCGGCGGTGATGTCGAGGTCGATGATGGCGTCGCCGCACAGCACCAGGGTGGTCTCATCGAAGAAGCCGGAGAAGTCCTGGATGTGGCGCATGCCGCCAGCCGAACCGCGCGGGCGGGGCACGATTTCGCCGTGCTCGCGCGTGCCTTCGTAGGAGTAGCCAATCTCGACGCCCCAGCGCTGGCCGTCACCGAAGTAGTTCTCGATCTTCCAGTGGTGGTAGGCCACGTTGATCATGATCTCGCGCACACCGTGGCGCGCCAGCTGCTCGATGATGTACTCGAGCACGGGTTTGCCGAGGATGGGGATCATCGGCTTGGGCATGCCCTTGGTGAGTGGGCGAATCCGGGTCCCTTGCCCGGCAGCGAGGATCATGGCTTTGGTCATGGTGCGTCTTTTGTTGTGTCTGAAAGCAATGCCGCGTCATTGGACGCCATCGCCGTGTCAGCTTGATGGCATCAGCCGGGAGTATCGGCCGATTGACATCGCAAAACAGCGTCATCCCTCGGACTAGGGGCCCCCATATGCGGGCAGGGTCGTGACTTATGCCACAAACAGCTGTTTGGCCTGCACCGGCGGCACGCTTTGGGATCAGCGCGGGATGGCCGGCAGGGCGATCACGAAGCGGCTGCCACCGCCTTCGCGGGCTTCGCAACGGACCTTGCCGCCGTGGCGCTCGGCGATCTGGCGCACCAGGCTCAGGCCCAGGCCCACGCCTCCGGCGTGTTCCGCATGGCCAGGCATGCGGTAGAAGGGCTCGAAGATGCGCTCTCGCTGGTCGGCCGGCACGCCCGGGCCTCGGTCGGCCACGCTGATCTCGACCCCCTGGGCATCACAGAGCAGCACCAGCTCGATGTCGTTGCCGCCATAGCGCTTGGCGTTTTCCAGCAGGTTGCGCACGGCGCGGCGCAGCAGGCGGTCATCGCCCGGGTAAGGGGCCTCGGGCGGGCGCACGGGCAGGACCTCGGCGTCGACACGGGCGGCTTCTTCGGTGACCAGGCCCAGCAGGTCGACGGGCTGGGGCTCGAAATCGGCGCGTGCGTCCAGGCGACTGGCCAGCAGCACTTCTTCGACCAGGGCGTCGAGTTCGCGGATGTCCTGGTGGATCTCTTCCTTGAGCTGGGCGGCCCGGGCGGGCGGCATGTCGCCCATGATGGAGACGGCCATCTTCAGGCGGGCCAGGGGCGAGCGCAACTCGTGGCTGGCGTTGGCCAGCAGGCTGCGGTTGGAGGTGACCAGGTCTTCGATGCGCTGGGCGGCCTGGTTGAAGCTGGCGGCCAGCTCGGCGACTTCGTCCTTGCCCTCGACCACGACGCGTTGCGTCAGATGCCCCTGCCCGAAAGCCTCGACGCCATCGCGCAGGGCCTTGAGGCGGCGCGTGAGGCGGTTGGCCACCGGCCACGCACCGATGGCCACGGCCACGAAGAGCAGAACCAGGGAGATGATCATGACCGGCACGCCCTCGACCACCCACAGGGGCAACCAGCGCAGCAGGGGCTCGAGCCCGATGCGCTCGGCATCGGGCAGGCGCGGCGGGCCGCCGAGGCCATCGGCATCACGGGGCGGCAGGTTCAGTTCACCCGGGCCGCCGGGGCCTCCAGGCCCGCCCGGACCGCCCAGGCCCAGACCCGGTCCCTGACCAAAAGGCCCGGAAGGTCCGGAAGAGCCGACATCGGGCGGACCACCATGGGGGCCCAGCCCCATTTGCCGGAAAGCGCCACGCGCAGGGCGCAGCATCCACAGCGTCCGCCCGTCGGACAGGCGGCTTTGCTGCAGCGTGGCGGTGAATTCGGGGCGCGACTGCAGGCGGGCCATCATGGCCGAGGTGGCAATGCGCTGACCGGAGACGTTGTCCAGCGCCATGGGCAGCCGCAATCGGTCGGCCCAGTCGAGGAAAACCCGGGCCTGTTCGGCCTCGGGCGCGGTGACCGGGGGCAGGCTGTTTTCGATCAGCTCACCCCAGGCCGCAGCCCGTTCGCTGGACGCCGCCTGGGACTGCGCCTGGGTGCGCTCGTGTTGCAGGTTGCGCTGCGCCAGCCAGCCCGTGATCAGGGCAAAGACCAGCAGGACGGCCACAACGGCCAGGTAGATGCGCAGCGCGAGGGTTTTCATGCAGGCTCGTGGTCCGCGTCCTGTTTCTTGGCGAACACATAGCCCACACCGCGCACGGTGAGGATGCGACGAGGCTCCTTGGGATCGTTCTCGATGGCCGCCCGGATGCGCGAGATGTGCACGTCGATGGAGCGGTCGAAGGCCTCCAGGGGGTGGCCCTTGAGCGAGTCCATGATCTGGTCGCGGCTGAGCACGCGACCCGGATGCTGGGCCAGCACGCACAGCAGGTCGAACTGGTAGGAGGTCAGGTCGCAGGGCTTGCTGTCGAGGCGGACCTGGCGCAAGCCGGTGTCGATCTCGAGGCGGCCAAAGCGCCACACGTCGTTGTCGTCGGCCACCGGACCGGTGCGGCGCAGCAGCGCACGCAGGCGGGCCAGCAGTTCACGCGGCTCGAAGGGCTTGGGCAGGTAGTCGTCGGCGCCGATCTCCAGGCCGACGATGCGGTCGGTGGGCTCACCCCGGGCGCTGAGCATCAGCAGGGGCAGGCCCTTGGTGCGCGGGGAGGCGCGCAGCTCTTTGCAGAGGTCGAGGCCGTCGCCGTCGGGCAACATGAGGTCCAGGACCAGGGCGTCGCAGGCCTGGCGTGCCAGGAGTTCGCGACCAGAGGCCAGGCTGGGGGCACTGGAGACCTGGTAGCCGTGGCTGCGCAGGTAGTCGCCCACCATGCTGCTCAGGCGGAGGTCGTCGTCGATCAGGAGGATGTGCTCGCTCATGTCCGGCATTGTCGCGCGCTCCATGGTCACTTTGCCTCGGGTTTGCGATCTTCCGGCTGACCGGGCTTGCCCGGCTGGCCGTGACCGTCATGGCGGGGGGCTTCGTCGCGGTCGGCGTGGCGGGCCTGCATCGCCTGGCCCAGGGCCACGCGTTGCTCGGCGGTCAGGGCGTTGGCGATGTCCAGGGTGCCCTGCAGCACGCGCTTGCTGACGGCGTCGTGGTGGGCGACCATGGCCTGGCGGGCCTTTTCAGCGGCGGCGGCATCGACCTTGGCCTGGGTCAGCAGGGCCATCATGCCCATGGGGCTGGCGGCGCCCGCAGGCGGCATGGCCGGTGCCGAGGCGCCTTCGGGCTTGGCAGGCGGCTTGCCCTGCGGCTGCGGGGTCATGCCGGGCATCTGCTCGTGCAGGGCACGCAGGTCGGCACGGGCCTTGTCGCCAATCTGGCGGATCTGTGCGCGCTGGGCGTCCGTGGCCTTGACCTGGTCCAGCAGGTGCTCGATGTGCACGGCGTCGAAGGGCATCGCAGCGCCCATGCCGCCCATGTCACCGTGGTGGCCAGGGCCCATGCCGGCCTGCATGACGCCGCAGCGATCGCCTCGGTCATGGCGATCGGTGTGGGGTGCAGCCCAGGCGTTGAGGCTGACCACGACCGAGGCCGAAGCCAGGGCCAGCAGGCCGGCCAGGGCCCAGCCTTTGCGGCCAATGGGTTGGGTCGTGGAAATCGTGGAAGAGGTGTCGGGGTTCATGACGGGGGCTCCGTGTGTGGATGTCGGCGCACCAGCGCCGAATGGATGAACAAATGGTGAGCCCCCGGGGTAAACGGCCTGTGGGCAAGGGGTAAAGATGTGTGAATGCCGCACCTTCGCCACACTCAGAGCTCGGTGGGCAGGCTCAGGGTCTCCTTGAGCTCTTCCATCACCACATAGCTGCGGGACTCGACCGCGCCAGGCAGCTTGAGCAGGATGTGGCCCAACAGGCGGCGGTAGTCGGCCATCTCGCGGATGCGGGCCTTGATGAGGTAGTCGAAATCGCCGGCCACGAGGTGGCAGTCGAGCACCTCGGGCACGACGGCGATCTGCTGCTTGACCTTGTTGAAGTTCTCGTCGGATTTGGTCGACATCTTCAGCTCGACGAACACCAGCATGCCCCGGCCCAGGGCCTCGGGGTTGAGGCGGGCGTGGTAGCCGGTGATGACACCATCGCGCTCCATGCGGCGCACGCGCTCGGTACAGGGTGTGGCAGACAGGCCCACCTCGTCGGCGAGCTGGGTCATGCTCAGGCGGCCATCGCGCTGCAGGCACGCGAGGATCTTGCGGTCGATCTTGTCCAGCTCTTTCATGGTTCACCACCCAACGGCCATAAAACAGTGATTTTCACTGCTTTGACCTCATTGCTCAACACAAAACAGTGAGTTTCACAGGTGGCCTTTCGGTAAATTCTCTGAGCATTGGCATGGCTTGAGGGGATCGATCATGGACGTCGTCGTTTTGGGTGGAGGGGTCATTGGCACCACCACGGCCTATTACCTGGCCCAGCGCGGCGCGAAGGTGACGGTCATTGACCGCCAGCCCGGCCCCGCCATGGAGACGAGCTTTGCCAACGCCGGGCAGGTGTCGCCGGGCTACTCGACGCCCTGGGCCGCCCCCGGCATCCCGCTGAAGGCACTGAAGTGGCTGTTTCAGGCCCATGCACCGCTGCGCATCCGGCCCGATGGCTCCCTCTACCAATGGCAATGGCTGGCCGCGATGCTGGCCAACTGCACCCAGGCCCGCTATGTGCAGAACAAGGCGCGCATGATGCGCCTGGCCGAGTACAGCCGCGACTGCCTGCGTGAGCTGCGCAGCGGCGTCGACCTGCGCTACGAGCACCGCACCGGCGGCACGCTGCAGCTGTTTCGCTCGGCCGCCCAGCTGGACGCCGCCGAGCGCGACGTGGCCGTGCTGGCCGAACTGGGCGTGGCCCACCAGCTGCTGACCCGCACCCAGTTGACCCAGCACGAGCCCGCCCTGGCCCGCAGCGCGGTGCCGCTGGCCGGTGGCTTGCGCCTGCCCAATGACGAAACCGGCGACTGCTTCCTCTTCACCCAGCAGCTGGCCGCGGCCGCACGCGAACTCGGTGTGCGCTTCCGCTTCAACGCCCGCATCGACCGCCTGGAAACCCGCGGTGAGCAGTTGACCGGCGTGATCGTGGATGGCGAGCGCATCGCGACCACGCAGTGCGTGCTGGCCCTGGGCAGCTACTCGCGCCCGATGCTGCAGGCCCTGGGGCTGGACCTGCCGGTCTACCCGGTCAAGGGCTATTCGCTCACGGTGCCGCTCACCCGGCCCGAGGCGGCCCCGGTGTCGACCGTGCTGGACGAGACCTTCAAGGTGGCGCTGACCCGCTTCGACCAGCGCCTGCGCGTGGGCGGCATGGCCGAGCTGGCGGGCTTTGACCTGGCCTTGCGTGAATCCCGCCGGGCCACGCTGGAGAAGGTGGTCAAGGACCTCTTCCCCGAGGCGGGCGACCTCTCTGCGGCGACGTTCTGGACGGGCCTGCGTCCGCTCACGCCCGATGGCACGCCCGTGGTGGGCCCCACGCGCTACCAGGGCCTGTGGCTGAACACGGGGCACGGCACCCTGGGCTGGACCATGGCCTGCGGCTCGGGCCGCGTGCTGGCCGACCAGGTCTGCGGCCTGGCGCCGGACATCGACACCGAAGGCCTGGCGCTGGCACGTTATGCGCGCCCGGCGCGGTCGGCCTCGCGGCCCCAGTTGGGGATGGCGCGGCGAAGGCAGGCCTGAGCGAGAGGCCCAGGCCGCATTCAGCGCGGCACGACGAAGGTGCTGGGCTCGCTGACCAGGCTGCTGCCCTCGGCCGAGCGGCTGGCCACCTCGAAGCGGATGGGCACCGTGCGACCCGCCAGGACCTGGGCCTGGGGGGCGGGCAGCCTCACCGCCACCTGAACCAGGCGGTCGGCCACGGGCCCCAGCGCCACGGGGGCGGCCTGCACCACCGCGCCAGTCAGGCCGCTCACGCCGATGCGCAGGGACTGTGGATCGTCCGTCTGGCTCATCACCTGCACCCGGTAGACGTTCTCCACCACACCGTCCTCCACCACGCGGGCCATGACGCCGCGGTCGCGGATCACATCGACCCGCACATCGGGCCGTTGCCACAGTGTCCAGACCAGGGCCACCAGCAAGGCCGACATCAGGCCGCCATAGACCCGCACACGGTGGCGGGCCCAGGTCGGCATCGGGCTCACGCTGGACGACGATGCCACCAGCTGGCGCTGGGTGGCCAGGCGCACCAGGCCACGCGGCTGGCCAATGCGGTCCATGATCTGGTCGCAGGCGTCGATGCACAGGCCGCAGGCGATGCAGGCCGGCTGCAGGCCTTCGCGGATGTCGATGCCGGTGGGGCAGACCTGCACGCACATCGTGCAATCGATGCAGGCGCCCTGCCCTGCCGAGGCCTGACCCTGGCGGGCTGCGCCACGGGGCTCGCCACGCGCGGCGTCATAGGCCACGATGCGCGTGTCGGCGTCCATCAGCGCGCCCTGGAAGCGACCGTAGGGGCACATGTGCAGGCAGACCTTCTCGCGCAGCAGGCCAGCATTCAGGTAGCAGAAGCCACCGTAGAACAGGGCCCAGAAGGCATCCCAGAACCCCATCGAGGCGGTGAAGGCACCGTGGGCCACCTCCCGCATGGGCGAGAACCAGCCCACGAAGGTCAGTCCCGCCCACAAGGCCATGCACACCCAGCTGAGCTGCTTGCCACCCCGGCGCCAGAGCTTCTCGATGCCCCAGGCGGACTGGTCGAGCCGGATGCGCTGGTAGCGGTCGCCCTCGAAGCGGCGCTCCACCCACATGAACAGCTCGGTGTAGACAGTCTGCGGGCAGGCAAAGCCGCACCACACACGGCCCCACAGCGTGGTGACCATGAAGAGGCCCATGGCACAAAACACCAGCAGGCCAGACAGGAAGATCAGGTCTTGCGGCAGCAGGATCACGCTGCCCAGGTAGAAGCGCTGCGCCTCCAGGTCGAAGCGCACCATCTGGCGGCCATGCCAGTTCAACCAGGGCAGGACAAAGAAGAACAGCTGGGTGACCAGCAGGCTGAGCCTGCGCCAGGACGTGAATCGCCCTCGCGTGGCGCGGGCCTGCACCTTGTAGGCGGCCTCCACGCCGGGCAGCGACAAGATGGGTTGAATGGGGATGGTGCGTCGGGGGGCGCTCACGTTGATGCTCCATGGGTCAGGGTTGTCTGCAAGGCACCGGCCCACAGGGCGGCGCGCAGGGTCTGGTCCAGCACGAGCAGGCTGGCGCTCAGGGTGTCGCCTTGGTCGGCCAGCAGTTCGTCTTCGCGGAAGTACACGCGGTCCAGGTGCACAGGGCCGCAGGCGGCTTGCCGCGTCAGGGGCCGGCTGGTGTCGATCAGGTGGCGCAGCCCGTCTTCCTCGCTGCGCAAGAGGGTCCAGCCCAGGCGAGGTGGCTGGCGGCCCTCGGCCTCGAACCAAAACGGGGCAGAGCACCACATAACCCGCCCACTGCAGGTTGAGCACCTGCTCGAGCCTGCCCGTGAGGTGCCAGCCCCGCTCCAGCGGCCGGGCCTGCACCGGCATGGGCGGCAGGCCCACGCCCATGTGGGGTGCCCAGGACACGGCACCGGCACGCTCGCCCGACATCAGATCAGGCAACAGGTATTCGCGCAGGGCCACATTGCTGGACTGGAGCAAGGCCTCGATGACCAGGCCCTGTGACCAGGCCATCCAGCCCGCGGCGGGGTGGCGGCGGGCCAGGCGCCGCAGCGCATCGGCCACCTCGGCCGGCGCGGCACCCTCGCCACCCTGAGCGCGGGGCACCAGCAGACGGGGCCAGCCTGAGGCCACCACCTCGGCGAGCAAGGCTTCGGGGTCGGTTTCAGAAGGGGAAAGCGATGCGGGGTCCATGCCGACATCTTCTCGCCAGCCAAACTGATCCGCCATCTTCAGAAATCCTGGAAAATGACCAGATCAGATGGCGCCCGCCTGCTTGCCGAAACGCCCATGGCCACCCTCTACGAACAACTCGCCGAAGCGCTGGCCCAGCGCATCCACGATGGCAGCCTGCAGCCGGGCGAGCGCCTGCCATCGGTGCGGCAGACCTGCGCCCAGGCCCAGGTCAGCGCCTCCACCGTCTTCCAGGCCTACGACCTGCTCGAATCGCGCGGACTGATCGAGGCCCGGCCACGATCGGGGTTCTTCGTGCGCAAGCAGCCGAAAAAAGCAGCCCCGCCGGCGCAAGCCCTGCCAGCCCGTGCAGAGAGCACCGAGGTGGCGATCAGCGAGCTGGTCTTCGAGGTGCTGCACAGCACGCGTGACCGCGAGGTCGTCCCCCTGGGCTCGGCCTTTCCCTCGCCCGCCCTGTTCCCGCTGGAGAGGCTGGCCCGTGACGGCGCACGCGCCATGCGCAGGCTGGCGCCCCCCGCCCTCACGTCTGAACTGGCCTCGGGCAACGCCCGCTTGCGAGAAGCCTTGCGCGCCCGCTGCGTGCGCCAGGGCATGCAGGTGGGCAGCGACGACCCCATCATCACCAACGGCGCCATGGAGGCGCTCAACCTGAGCCTGCAGGCCGTGACGCAGCCCGGCGACGTGGTGGCCATCGAGGCCCCCACGTTCTACGCCGCGCTACAGGCCCTGGAACGCCTGCACCTCAAGGCGGTGGAGATCCCGACGCACCCGCAACTGGGCATCGACCCCGATGGGCTGGCCGAGGTCCTGCAACGCCATCCGGTGGCCGCCTGCTGGCTGATGCCGCACTTTCAGAACCCCCTGGGCGCGCTCATGCCGCACGCACGCAAGCAGGCGGTGATGCAGACCCTGAGCCAGGCGGGCATCCCCGTGGTGGAAGACGATGTGTATGGCGAGCTGCACCACGGCAGCACCCGTCCCTTGCCGCTCAAGGCCTTCGATCGCGAGGGCCTGGTGCTCTACTGCAGCTCGTTTTCGAAATGCCTGGCGCCCGGCTACCGCGTGGGCTGGGCCATGGCAGGGCGCTTCAGCCACCTGGTGCACAAGCTCAAGATGATGAGCTCGCTGGCCACTTCCGTGCCCTCGCAGCTGGCGATCGCCGAGTACCTCGAAGAAGGGGGTTACGACCGCCACCTGCGGCAGCTGCGCCACGCGCTGGCCGAGAGCCTGGCCCAGCTGCGCGGCCTGGTGCTGCGCCACTTTCCGAAGGGCACACGGGTGTCCAGGCCCGATGGCGGCTACTTCCTGTGGGTGCAGCTGCCCGATGGGGTCGACACCCTGCTGCTGCACCGCCAGGCCTTGGCCCACGGCATCAGCATCGCGCCGGGCGCGCTGTTTTCTGCCGACCAGCGCTTTCGCAGCGCCATGCGGCTCAATGGCGGCCACCCGCGTGACGCGCGCCTGGCCCAGGCTGTGCGGTGGTTGGGAGAGTGGGCGCAGGCGCAAATGCGGGGCTGAGCCACCCGCTCACGGGCGAACGCGACACAGCCAGGGGCATCAGGCCATCGCCAAACGCTCGCGCAGGAACTCGATGAACCGCAGGGTCTTCGCCGGAAGGAGCCGGGTCTCGGTCATGGCGTAAACGGGCACAGGGGGACCCGCCCAATCTGGCAGCACACGACGCAGACGGCCTGCGGCCACGTCTTCCTCAGCCAGTGCGTCGACCAGCACCACCAGGCCCTGGCCCAGCGTCGCCAGACGCCTCAGCATGCCCACGCTGTTGAGCTGGAAGCGACCTGCCACCGGAACCTCCTTGGCTCTGGCCCCATCCTCCCGCTTGAGCGACCAGACCATGTTCCTGGCGGCCCGGAAGCCCATGCACTCGTGGTCGCGCAGGTCGGAAGGGGTCTGAGGCTCGCCCGCCTTCGCCAGGTAAGCCGGCGAGGCGTAGAGGTGGGTGGGCAAGGTCGCCAGCAAACGCGCAATCAAAGTGGAGTCCGGTGACTCCCCCATGCGGATCGCCACGTCAAACGGTTCGCTGACCAGGTCCACGCGCCGCGGGGTGAGGTCGAACTCGAAGCGGATGCCGGGATAGGTGTGGGCGAATTCGGCGATGAGCGGGGCCAGGTAGCTGGTGGCGAAATCGACGGGCAGGGACGCCCGCAACACCCCACTGGGTTGGGCGAGCAGGTCGCCCAGTTGCTCGTGCGCCAGCTTGGCCTCCTCCACCAGGCGGCGGCAGCGTTCGAGGTAGATCTGACCGGCCTCTGTGAGCTCCAGCTTGCGGGTGGTGCGGTGAAGCAGGCGCAAACCAATCGCCTTTTCCAGGGCACTGACGCGGCGCGACAGCGTGGAGTTCGGCACACCGATGGCCTCGGCCGCGCGGCTGAAGCTCATCGCCTTGGCGACCTCGACGAAGAGGGCCATGTCATTGAGGAGGCTCACGTCTATTTCTGCAAATTTGGATCAATGAATTCCAGTTTGCCATCTTTATCCCAAACATGCATTCCAAGAAGATGACGTTCATCGACACGACGCCCCCACAGACCGGAGACCGCCATGACAGCCTTTGCCCCCCTTCGCCGCATGAACCTTGGTGGCCAGTTCCACGCCTTCGGCCTCCATGCCCCTGAGCTGACCAGCCCCTTCCTGGGCATCGACCACGCCTGGATGAGCGGCCCGACCTTCCCGCCACACCCGCATGCCGGCTTCTCGGCCGTGTCCTACCTCTTTCTGGACTCGGAAACCTGGGTGAACAACCGCGATTCGCTGGGCGGGCGGCAGAAGATCCTGCCCGGTGGCCTGCACTGGACGGCCGCAGGCCGCGGTGTGGTCCATGAGGAGCACCCGGCCGAGCCTGGCAAGACCGTGCACATGCTGCAGATCTTCGTGAACCTGCCGCAAGCGAAGCAAGGCGATGCGCCCTTTGCCCTGGCCCTGGCGCCACACGACGTGCCGGTGGCCACCTTGCCCGGCGCCAAAGTGCGCGTGCCCCTGGGTGAGTTCGCCGGCCAGCGCTCGCCGCTGCAACCGCCCACCGAGGTGCGCCTGCTCGACATCTCGCTGGACGATGGTGCGGTGCTGGACGTGCCGGTGCCCGCAGGCCACACCGCCTTCGTGCTGCCGATCTTCGGCCGCGTGGTGGCGGATGGCGAGGCGCTTGACAGCGATGGCTCGCCGGTGCCGGTGGCCGAGGTGACCGATCAGCCCCGCGTGGTGCAGATCCGCGCCCCGCAGGGCCCCGCCAAGGTGGCGCTGTTCTCGGGCGCCCCACTGGACCAGCCTGTCTTCTGGCAAGGCCCCATGGCCATGGCCTCGGCCCAGGCACTGGATCAGGCCATGAGCGCCTACCAGCGCGGCGAGTTCGGCCAGATCTGACCCCCGACTGCCTTCCGATTTTTCAACCGCGAACGGGCCGGCGCACAGGCCCTCTTCCGGGTGACACGACGTCACCGCCCTCAAGGAGCTCACCATGTCTTTCAACAAGTTCACCGCCGCCGACACCGCCATCCTGCTGATCGACCACCAGGTCGGCACCATGGGCTGGGTCAAGTCCATCTCGTTTGAAGAGATGAAGCGCAATGCCGTGATGCTGGCCGAGACCGCCCGCATCCTGAAGATCCCCACCGTGCTGACCTCCAGCATGGAGGAGTACACCCAGGGCCCGCTGCTGAGCGAGCTGCAGACCTCGCTGCCCCAGGCCTTTGCCGAGCGCGTCAAGCGCATGGGCATCGTCAACGCCATGGACGACGCCAACTTCGCTGCCGCCGTGAAGGCCACGGGCCGCAAGAAGGTGGTCGTGGCGGGCGTGACCAACGACGTGTGCACGGTCTACCCCGTGCTGACGCTGATCGACATGGGCTACGAGGTGCAAGTGGTGGCCGATGCCGGTGGCTCGCCGACCAAGCTGGCCGACGAGGTCTCGCTGCGCCGCATGGAGCGCCATGGCGCCACCATCACCACCACCAACCAGCTGATCGCTGAGCTGGCCGGCACCTGGGCCACGCCCGAAGGTGGCGAACTGGTGCAGCTGATCATCGGCGCCCTGCAGGCCTGATCAGGATCCACGGGGTAGCGCTCTGGCCGGCACGCGGCCGGGCGGGTCCCGTGAACAAAGACCAAAGGGCCACACCGGCCCGATTGACCTTTCAGGGCGCCATGCAGGCCCACAGGCCCGCAGGAGGCGCAAGCGCACATGACACCACAGCACCACCCCATGGCATCGCAGCCCGGACCGGCCCACAAGGCCTGGACCCTGGCTGGCATCGGCCTCCTGGCCCTGACAGGCTGCGCCACCCAGGTCAGCACCCCCGACCTGGCCGGCGCCACGCAACCCCTTGACCCCGCGTGGGCCCTGCGTGCACCGGCTGCACGGGACACCAGCCCGGCAACAGCCCCTGCCTCTGTTGGTGAGGCGCCCACCCTGCAGACCCGTCCCGTGCCGTCGCGCTGGTGGGCGCTGTTTGACGATCCCTTGCTGCCAGCCCTGCAAGCCCAGGCCCTGGCGGGCAACCTGGACCTGCAGGCCGCCCTGCTGCGCATTGAAGAAAGCCAGGCCCGCCTGGGCATCACCGATGCCCGGGGACTGCCACAGATTGGCTTCAACGCCGGTTACGCCAGATCGGCCATCAGTGCCGATTCACCACTGGCCAAGCTGCATGTCCCCACCACGCCATACGACCAGTTTCAATGGGGCGCGCAGGCCAGCTGGGAGATCGACCTCTGGGGTCACCAGACCCAACAGAGCGCCGCAGCCCGCGCCCAGCTTGAAGCCACCCACTGGGCTGCAGGCGCAGCCCGCGTCACCTTGAGCGCCGAGGTGAGCCGCCACTACCTGCTGCTGCGTGGCGTACAGGCCCAGCAGGCGCTGGTCGACGAGCACCGGCAGATCGCCGCCGAGCTGCTGCGCCTGACCGACAGCCGCGAACGCAATGGCATGGCCACGCGCTTCGATGCCGCAGCCGCACGCGCCGAGCTGGCGACGGTCGAAGCCCGGGCCATCCAGTTGGGGCAACTGCGCGATGGCGAGCTCAACGCCCTGGCGCTTTTGATGGGCGAAGCGCCGCATCAGCTTGATGCTCGGCTGCTGTCACTCAGCAGCTTTCCACCTGCGCCCAAGGCCCTGCCTGTGGGCGTGCCGAGTGATCTCGCCCGACAACGTCCCGACATCCTGCAGGCCGAAGCCCTGCTGCGCGCGGCCACAGCCGACAAGGGAGCAGCCCAGGCCGACTTCTACCCCCGAGTCAGCCTGAACGCTGGGTGGAGCATCGCGACCTCACACGCCAGCGAGCTGGGCAACTGGGACATGCGCCAGTTCAGCGTCGGCCCCGTGGTGCACCTGCCGATCTTCGACGGCGGGCTCCTGAAGCGCACCCTGGCTCTCACCGATGCCCGTCAACGCTCGGCCGCCATCGCCTGGCGCCAGACGGTGCTCAAGGCCTGGCACGAGGTCAGCACGGCCCTGGACGCTTGCGTGAACGAACAGGCTCGCAAGTCCCGCCAGGAAGAGGCTGTCGCCCACAGCCGCATCGCACTGGACAGCGCACGCAACGCCTGGCGCGCCGGCAGCGTCGACTTCACCACCGTGCTGGTGGCGCAGCGCAGCCTGCTGAATGCACAAGCCGCGCTGGCCGAGACCACCACGGCG
>NZ_JAIZVX010000289.1 GCF_021768455.1 Aquabacterium sp.
CCTGTTCGACCTGTTGACGGAAGGCGGTGAACAGGGCGGGCATCTGTGTCACCGCGAATGGCAGGGCATCGGGCACCAGCATGGTGGCTTGCGGGTGCCAGCTGCAGCGCAATCCCTGGCGCTGGGCCGCATGGCTCAGCAGGCGGGCGTCGTTGGCTTCTTCGGGCGCCGCCAGCAACTCCGCATGCAGGGCCACAGCCTGCGTGGCTTGCAGCAGGGCGGGCAGCACGGTGGCCGGTGCGCCGCGCAGCACCAGCAGGCGGCTGCCCAGGGCCTGCAGGGCGGTGTCCAGCGCTTGCAGTGTGTCGGCCAGCCAGGCCTGGCGTGGTGGCCCCATGCGCTGCGCCACCCAATGCGTGGGGCCGATCTGGGCCGGGTCCCAGGCGAACACGGGCAGCAAAGGCAGGCCGCGTGCGTGCGCCTCGGCGGCCGCTGCGCTCAGGGCGGGGTTGTCGCTCACCCGCAGGTCCTGGCGGAACCAGTGGACGACGCAGCTCATTCGCGGCCCTCCCTGTCGGTGGCGGGCACCTTGGCACCTGTCTGCCGGCAGCGGTCGGAGCAGTAGCGGACGTTTTCCCAGTCGCGCTCCCATTTCTTGCGCCAGGTGAAGGGGCGTGCGCAGCACAGGCAGAGCTTGCTGGGCAGCTGGGACTTTTGACGCATGCGCACTCAGAACTCCAGGGTCAGTTGGGGGCTGTCAGGGGCTTTGGCGCGACCCCCTCGGCGGCGACCATCGCGGAAGGTGCGCGACCCGTGTTTCTCGACGATGGCGCCCACCTCGGCTTTGACCTCGGGCTGGGCCCGCAGGCCGTGCACCCGTGCCTTGGCCTCGCGGGTCGCGGCGGCCAGGTCCACGAGTGGGAGGGGGATGTCGGCTTCGGCATCGGCACCCACGCGCAGCCCACAAGCGGCCTGCACCTCGGGCGGCATGCGCCAGGGCTCGAACAGCCACTCGGGTGGTACACGGCGCATGGCAGGCAGCCAGCGGCGCACGAAGTGCCCTTGCGGGTCATGGTCGTGCGCCTGTTTGATGGGGTTGTAGACCCGGGTGGTGTTGATGCCCGTGGTGCCCGACTGCATCTGCAGCTGGCTCCAGTGGATGCCGGGCTCGTAATCGAGGAACTGGCGTGCCAGCCACTCGCCCACGGGGCGCCAGTGCAGCCACAGCGGGTAGGCCGCCACCGAGACCAGCATGGCGCGCATCCGGAAATTGAGCCAGCCGGTTTCGCGCAGCATGGCCACGCAGGCGTCGACCAGCGGCCAGCCGGTGCGGCCTTGCGTGAGTGCGTCAAGGCGGGCCGGGTCGAAGTCGGGTTCGCGCAGGCCGTCGTAACCGCGGTGCAGGTTGCGCCATTCCAGTTCGGGTTCGCTCTCGAGCTTCTGGATGAAATGGCAGTGCCAGTGCAGGCGGCTCAGGAAGCCCACCAGGCCGGCATGCTGTCGGCGGGCCTGATCGGCTGCACCGATGGCGTCGAGCACCTCCATGCGCGCCTGCGTGGCCTGAACCACTTCTTTCATGCTCAGGCAGCCCAGGGCCAGGTAGGGTGAAAGCCGCGAGCAGGCCGTGGGCGCCGAGAGCGGCGAAGAGATGCCGCCCCGGTACTGCCCACATCGGTCGT
The DNA here is from genome assembly GCF_021768455.1 of Aquabacterium sp. Classification (GTDB taxonomy): domain Bacteria; phylum Pseudomonadota; class Gammaproteobacteria; order Burkholderiales; family Burkholderiaceae_C; genus Aquabacterium. The sequence goes on from NZ_JAIZVX010000289.1 coordinate 1,620, forward strand.
GCAGAAAGTCGTCGAGCAGGGCCAGGGCCTGGT
>NZ_JAIZVX010000067.1 GCF_021768455.1 Aquabacterium sp.
CCTGCTGGGCGCCGGCCAGGGCCAAGCCCGACAAGGCGCCGGTGACGGCGCCGCTGAGGAAGTGTCTGCGGGTGTTCATGGTGGGGCTTTCAGTGGCCGGCCTCGGCCGTGTTGCCGGAGGCCGGTGTGGCCTGCAGGGCCGCGGGCGTGGTGTCGAGGCCATCGATGGCGGCGTTCAGGGCGGCGTCGGCCAGCCAGAATTCGCGCTGGGCATCGAGGGCGGTGAGGACGGCGCCGGTGTGGGCACGGGCTTCGGCCAGCAACTCGAAAGGGCCGATCAGCATGCCGTTGTATTGCTTGAGCCGCTCGCCCAGCAGGCGCTGGCGCAGGGGCTGGAGCCCCTCGGTGGCCTGGCGGGCGGTGTCCAGCGTGGCAAGGTAATCGGACCAGCGCTCGCGCAGGGTGGACTCCGCGACCAGGGTGGTCTGCTGCCAGCGGGCGAGGGCGGCGCGTTCGGTCTCGCGGCTCGCCTGTCTTCGGGCGGCCCCGAAGTCGATGCTGGCCAGGCGGATTTGCAGGCCCGCGCCGCGCTGGGCTGGCTCACCGCTGGCCTGGTTACGTTGGAGTTCGCCTTCGATGTCGACCAGGCTGCGCAGCGCGCCGCTTTCGCCATCGCTGCGGCTGGCCTGCCAGCGCGCTTCGGCCAGTCGGGTGTCGAGGCGGCGTGCTCGGGCGGCCTCGGCCAGGCTGTCTGGTGTCCAGGCGGGCTGGGTGGGCAAGGTGGGGAGGCGATCGGGCAATTGAAGCGCGCGGGCTTCCTCGCCCTGAAGGCCGATCAGGCGGACCAGGGACTCGCGTTCGCGCTGGGCGGCCTGCCTCGCCTGGTTGTGGGCCAGTTGCGCTTCGACCTCGCCCACGGCCTGCTGGGCGGCCTGGGCATGGCTGAAGTGGCCGGCTGCCTGCATGCGGCGGGCGAGTTCGGCGCTGGTTTTTGCCGCGGTGAGCACGTCGCCCTGGTAGGCCTGGCGCTGCTGGGCGGCCACGGCGCGCACCCATTGCTGCCGCACGGCCTGGACATGGCCCAGCACCTGCACGGCCAGGGCCTGCTGGCCGGCGGCGATCTGGCGATCGGCGGCGGCGCTGCGCCAGGGCCAGGTGAAGAGGTCCATGAGGCCGATGCCCAGGCTGCGCTCCAGTTCGGAGGCCTCGCCGCGGCGCAGGCGGGTGAGCGAGAGGCTGAGCAGGCCAGGGCGGGCCTGGGCGCGGGCCTCGGCGGCCTGGGCTTCGCTCTGGGCGACAAGGGCGGTCAGGGCGGGACTGCGGCGCAGGGCCAGGCGCACTGCGTCGTCGGCGCTCAGGGGACGGGCGGGCTCGGTGTCTGACGCCGCAGGCGGGGTTGCGGTGGGCGCTTGAGCCGCTGGAGCGTGCTCAGCGGTCAGTGCCCGGTGGGCGTCGAGCGCCACTTGGGCGGGGTGGTCGGCTGGCAGCGCCGTGCGCCCCGGCGGGGCGGCGCAGGCCGACAGCAGGAGCGCAGCGGCGCTCGCCATCAGGACAGGGTGGGTCGTCATGGTCAAGGCAGGAAAAGGGTCGGCCGCACAGGCGGCGTTCGACCCGGCCGCGTTGGCCGGGTCTGCGGGCGGCGTGTTCAGGCCCGAGGGGGCCTGTAGAGCTCACACGCGCCGGGCCGCCCTGAGCCCTGAGGGTGCCAGGTGGGGGGCAGGCTGTGGCCAGCCAGGTCCGCCGGTGGACGCCAGAAGGCTGGCGTGATCAGCCCGGCATGGCAGATGTCGCAGAGGGTGCAGGTGTGCGTGGAGGCCGATGAGCCTGCGGCCTCGTCGGAAGTGGGGTCAGAGGCAGCGGCGCGAGGGGCGTCGTGGCAAGGCCGGTGCCCCGTCGCGGCATGGGGCGAGGTGGCCGCCTGGGCGGAAGCCACGGGCACCTCGCCGGCGCCCCAGGCGACCGGCGCGGCCGGCATGACCGACCAGGCCCACGCCCGCCAGGGCAGGAGGGCCAGCATCAAGCAGATCAGCCAGGTGCGTCGCATCCTGCCAGTGTACGCACAAGCCCGCGGTGTCGGGGTCATGCCGAGGGCGCTGCAGGGTCGTGCCACCGTCATGCGGTGCGCCCTTCGAGCTTCTAGAATGTCGGCTTCGCCCTCAGCTTTGCTTCGCCCCCACATGACCGCCTCCACCACCCCGGCTCAACCTGACGCCGTCGCCCACATTGCCCCGCGCGACAAGGCCGAGATCCTGGCCCAGGCCCTGCCCTACATCCGCAAGTTCCACGGCAAGACCATCGTCATCAAGTACGGCGGCAACGCCATGACCGACCCGGAGCTGCAGGCCGACTTTGCCGAAGACGTGGTGCTGCTCAAGCTGGTGGGCCTCAACCCGGTGGTGGTGCACGGTGGTGGCCCCCAGATCGATTCGGCGCTGAACAAGATCGGCAAGAAGGGGCAGTTCATCCAGGGCATGCGCGTGACCGACGAAGAGACCATGGAAGTGGTCGAATGGGTGCTGGCCGGTGAGGTGCAGCAGGACATCGTGGGCCTGATCAACGCCGCCGGTGGCAAGGCCGTGGGCCTCACCGGTCGCGACGGCGGCCTGATCCGCGCCCGCAAGCTCAAGCTGCTCGACCTCAATGACCCTGCCAAGGAGCACGACGTGGGCCAGGTGGGCGAGATCGAGTCCATCGACCCCAGCGTGGTCAAGGCCTTGCAGGACGACCAGTTCATCCCGGTCATCAGCCCCATCGGCTTTGGCTCGAAGAACGAGAGCTACAACATCAACGCCGACCTGGTGGCCTCCAAACTGGCCCAGGTGCTCAAGGCCGAGAAGCTGATGCTGCTGACCAACATCAAGGGCGTGCTGAACAAGGAAGGCGAACTCATCACCGACCTGACCGCCCGCGACATCGACGACCTGATCGAAGACGGCACCATCAGCGGCGGCATGATCCCCAAGATCGAAGGCGCCATCGACGCGGCCAAGAGCGGCGTGCACGCCGTGCACATCGTGGACGGCCGCGTGCCCCACGCCATGCTGCTGGAGATCCTGACCGATCAGGCCTACGGGACGATGATCCGCAGCCATTGAGCCGGGGCCGTTCCCGATGGCTTTGCCGGTGCCGGCGCGCTGCCCCGCGACCCTGAGGACGCGGGTGTGGCCAGGCCTTCTGGTTTATTTTGTGCTGGTGGCGGTCCTGCAGATGGCCGCCTCCTCCACGGCCGAGCTCGACCAGGCTGAGCAGCTGATCCTGTCTCAGCGCCTGCAGTGGGGCTACACCAACCAGCCCCCGCTCTACACCTGGGTGATCTGGGCCCTGAGCCATGTCGGCGGCGTCAGTCTCGGCCTGTTTTACCTGGTCAAGGTGAGCCTGCTGGCCTTGCTCACCCGCGCCTTTGCGGGCGTGGGCGAAGAGCTGGGCTTCTCCGACTGTCAGCACGTCCTGGCCCTGTCGGGGCTGGCCTGGTTGCCGGCCTTCGTGTGGGAGGCACAGCGCGACCTGACCCATTCCATGATGGCCGCGACCCTGGCCGCGATGACGCTGTGGGCCACCCTGGTGGCCCTGCGGCGGCAGCGCCCGTGGGCCTACGCTCTGATCGGGCTGGCGGCGGGCGGGGCCATGCTGTCGAAGCAGAACGCCCTGATCTTCGTGCTGGCGGTCCTGCTCACGGTCGTGTCGTTGCCCAGCTGGCGTCGGCGGCTGAAGCCCGCCGGTCTGGTGCTGGCCATGCTCTGTGCGGTGCTGGTTTGCGCCCCCCACGCCCTCTGGCTGCTCTCTCACGGCGACGCCCTGTCGCGCACCACCCAGAAGGTGATGGCCCACGGGGACGCAGGCTGGGCGGCGCACACCGTCAGCCCTGTGCTGGCCCTGGGCGAGGGGCTGGGTTCCTTCCTCCTGCCCTGGTTGCTGCTGGCCTGGCCCCTGTGCCGTCAGGCGCGCGTCACAACCGAAGCCAGTCGGTTCATGGGGCGCCTCGCGGCAGTGGTGCTGCTGCTGTTGCTGGCCTTCGTGGCGCTGGCCGGTGTGGGGGAGTTCAAGGCGCGCTGGCTGTTCCCGATCCTGTTCTTCGCACCCTTGTGGCTGGCCGCCTCCGTGGGGGGGCAGACGGGCCGACTGGGCCTGTGGATGGTTTGGGGAGGCGTGGCCTGGGCCGTGCTGTGTGGCGTGCTGCTCGCGGCGCGCATCGTCTGGCCATTGCCTGGCGCTGCCGTGACGCGCCAGAACCTGCCGTTCATGCCCTTGGCAGAACAGTTGCGCACGCAGTGGGGGGATGCGCCGGCCCTGGTGCTGGCCTCCAACCACCATGTGGGCGGTAACCTCCGCCTGGCCTGGCCCGCGTCGACCGAGGTCGTCACGCCGCTGGTGAACTGGCCTGTGGCCATGCCCTCGTCCGCGCCCCTGGTGTGGGCCGAGCAGGATTTGCGCGATCCGCGTTTCGCCCATTGGCTGCGGGCGACCACCGGCCTCGCCGTGCCTCAGCTGGTGGCCCAGGGGCAGGTGAGCGCGCCCTTGCTGCACCGCCCTGAGGCGCCCCCCTACCGACTCTCCTGGGCCCGCGTGCCGCTGCGCCCTGAGAAGAAAGGTTCGCCTTGATGTCTGCTGCCCGACGGGCTCCCATCTGGCTCTTCGACCTCGACAACACCCTGCACGACGCCAGCCAGGCGGTGTTCAAGCGCCTCAACGGCTCGATGACCGATTACATCGCGCAGCACCTGGCCCTGCCGCATGAGGAGGCCGATCACCTGCGCCGCCACTACTGGCAGCGCTACGGTGCCACCTTGCTGGGCCTGGAGCGTCACCATGGCATCCGGGCCGCCCACTTTCTGGCCCAGACCCACGCCTTGCCTGGTCTGGAGGGCGAGCTGCACAGCCCGAGGGTCGATCGCGCGGCGCTGGCCCGCCTGCCGGGCCGCAAGTTCCTGCTCACCAATGCCCCGGCCGATTACGCCAAGCGGGTGCTCACCGCGCTCGACCTGGTCGGCTGCTTCGAGGGCATCGTGGCCATCGAGGGCATGCGCGTGTTTGGCGAACTTCGCCCCAAGCCCGACACCCGGATGCTGCGCGTGGTGCTGGCGCGTTTGAAGCTGCCGGCCCACCGCTGCGTGCTGGTCGAAGACACGCTGGAAAACCTCCAAAGCGCCCGCCGCCTGGGCCTGGGCACGGTGTGGATGCAGCACTACCTGAAGCACAACCCGCATGGCCTGCCCAAGGGGGCACCCCTGCATGGCAAGCCCGCCTGGGTGTGTGTGAGAATCAAACGGCTGAGGGCGCTGCACGCCTGGCGCAGTCCGCGCCTGGGCTGACCGCGGCCCCGCCGCGCACCGCCGTCACACAGGGAGCACGATGAACGGGGACCACGCCGATCCAGCCACCGAGCCAGCCGCCCCGGCCGAGCCTGCGCTTGCGCCCGAGCCCGCACCACGCAAGCGTCCGCCGCCAGGCGAGCGGCGCAACCAGATCCTGCAGACCCTGGCCACCATGCTGGAGCAGCCCGGTGCCGAGCGCATCACCACGGCCGCGCTGGCCGCGCGCATCGGGGTGTCGGAGGCGGCGCTGTACCGCCATTTTGCGAGCAAGGCGCAGATGTACGAGGGCCTGATCGGTTTCATCGAGCAGAGCCTGTTCACCCTGGCCAACCAGATTGCCGAGCGCGAGCCCGATCCCGCCCGACAGGTGCAGCGCATCCTGGCCATGGCCCTGCAGTTCGGAGAGAAAAATCCAGGCATGTGCCGTGTGATGGCCGGTGACGCCCTGGTGTTCGAGCACGAGCGTCTGGCTCAACGCATGAGCCAGTGCCTCGATCGCATGGAGTCCATGCTGCGTCAGCCCTGCAAGGCGCTGGCCGAAGCGCGCCACCACCCCAGCCCCACGGTCGATGCCCAGGCGCGAGCCTCGCTGGCCCTGAGCCTGCTGCTGGGCCGCTGGCAGCGCTACGTGCGCAGCGGCTTCAAGCGCCCGCCCACCGAGCACCTTGAGGCGACCCTGTCGATCCTGCTGGCTTGAGGGCACCGCTAAACTGCGGGCCATGAGTGCGCCATCCTCCCTCGACCCCGCCCTGATCGCCCTGCTGCACAAAGCCGAGTCCCTCGTGACCCGGCTGGATGCCCTGATCCCTTCTGCCGATCACCCCGCCGTGCTCGCGCCGGACTGGTCGGCCTCCGTGGCCTTCCGCTACCGCAAGCGCCAGAGCGCCAGCTGGGCCCTGGGCCGCCTGGAGCCGGTGCGCCACGTCGGCCGCATCCGCTACGAGGACATCCTGGAGATCGACGTCCAGAAGGAGCGCTTTGCCCGCAACCTCGCCCAGTTCGTGGCCGGCAAGACGGCCAACAACGTGCTGCTCAGCGGTGCCCGGGGCACGGGCAAGTCCTCGCTGGTCAAGGCCGGGCTGCAGGCCCATGCCGATCAGGGGCTGCGCCTGATCGAGGTCGACAAGGCCGATCTGATCGACCTGCCCGACCTGATCGAGCTGGTCAGCGGCCGCCCGGAGCGCTTCATCGTGTTCTGCGACGACCTGAGCTTCGAAGAAGGCGAGCCCGGCTACAAGGCGCTCAAGTCCATCCTCGATGGCACCGTGTCGGCCAGTGGCGACAACGTGCTCATCGTGGCCACCTCCAATCGCCGCCACCTGCTGCCCGAGTACATGTCGGACAACAAGGGTTACAAGCACACCGAAGACGGCGAGCTGCACCCCGGCGAGGTGGTGGAAGAAAAGATCTCGTTGTCGGATCGCTTCGGGCTGTGGATCAGCTTCTACCCCTTCACGCAGGACGAGTTCCTGGCCATTGTGGGCCAGTGGTTGCGGCACTTTGGGCTGAGCGAAGCGGCCATCGAGGCCGCGCGCCCCGAGGCCCTGATCTGGGCGCTGGAGCGGGGCTCGCGCTCGGGCCGCATCGCCCACCAGTTCGCCCGGGACCACGCGGGGCGCGACCATGTCTGAGCGCAAGCCCTACCACGTGATGGACGCCACCGACCGCGTGCCCGTCGAGGTGGCCGTGGGTGTGCTGGTCGAGCGCGACGCCGAGGGCCGCGAAGGCCGCTTCCTGCTGACCTCGCGCCCCGAGGGCAAGGTCTACGCCGGGTACTGGGAGTTCCCGGGTGGCAAGCTGGAGGCAGGTGAAACCGTGGCGCAGGCACTGCGCCGAGAACTGATCGAAGAGATCGGTGTCACCATCGGCGAGGCCCATCCCTGGCAGGTGGAGGTGATGGACTACCCGCACGCCCGCGTGCGCCTGCACTTCTGCAAGGTCTACGACTGGACGGGCGAATTCGAGATGCGCGAGCGCCAGCACATGGCCTGGCAGAGCCTGCCGGTCGAGGTGGTACCGGTGCTGCCGGGCACCATCCCCGTGTTGCAGTGGCTGGCCGCTGAACGAGGCCACACGGGCCTCACCCACAGCGAACCGGCCTGAGGCTCAGTTCGACGCGGCGCTCGCCGGTGCCGATGCCGGCGCGGCGTCGGAGGGGGCGGCCTTGGCCTCTTCGCTGTGGCTGGTGTCGATGCCGTGCTTTTCACCGCCCATGTCGACGTCGGCACCGCTCTTGATCAGCAGGAACACCGCGATCACGGCGAACACGACAAAACCCACCAGCATCTTCCACATTCTTGGTCTCCTCGGACGGTTTCAGGGTGAAGCGAGGGCCTCTCAGCCCTTCCTGACTGGCAGCTTCCCCTTGATCGCCCCCAGGGTCAACCGGGGATCCCCTGGGCCAATCTGGCACACACCTTTCTGGGCAAGCGGTTCGCCCGCTTCGGCGGCCAGGCGAAAAAAAACCCGGCCGGGCCGGGTTTGGTTTCGTGGCGGGCGGTGCACTCGTCAGTGCGGTGGCCTGCCTGCGAAAGGTTCAGCTCAGCTCAGCTGTTCGCTGATCAGCTTGGTCAGTTCGAACATCGTGACCTGGGGCTTCTTGAAGATGTCCTTCAGCTTGGCGTCTGCATTGATGTTGCGCTTGTTGGCGGCGTCTTGCAGGTTGTGCTTCTTGATGTATTCCCAGACCTTCTTGGTGACCTCGGTGCGGGGCAGCGGGTCGGCGCCGATGACGGCGGCCAGCAGCGGGCTCGGGGTCAGGGGCTTCAGGAAAGCGGCGTTGGGCGTGCGCTTGGCGGCCACTTTCTTGGCGGGTGCAGCCGTCGTGTCAGCGGCTTTCTTGGTCGGGACTTTTTTCGCAGTTGCCATGTTGAATTCACTCCATCGAGAGATCGGATCTGATGCGACCCCGGGCGCCGCTGTGTTCGCTGGCGTTCCTCTGGGGCATTTCGTCGTGCATGGTAGCGCCTCTTTTCGGCTTTCTCCCTGGGAGAACGAAGAATGTGGCCCTCGGACCGCATGATTTTTCGGGTCGTGATGGGCCAACAAGGTGCCAGACCCACACCCCATCCCCCGCTTTGGTGTCCAATGCGCGGCAAGCCTGATACTTTGGAGTACCTCAGATGAGCCCGAGCCCGCAAGACCTGATCGCCCAGTCCTTCACCTTGCCCCATGGCACGGTGGTGCGCAACCGCCTGTTCAAGTCGGCCATGAGCGAGGCCCTGGGCACGCGGACTGGCGCCGCCACGCCCGAGCTGGCGCGCCTGTACGGGGCCTGGGCCGATGGCGGCATCGGCTTGTGCGTCACGGGCAATGTGATGATCGACCGCCGAGCGCTGGGCGAGCCAGGCAATGTCGTCATCGAGGACGAGACCCACCTGGATTCGCTCACCGCCTGGGCCCGTGCGGCCACTCGCGGCGGCACGCAATGCTGGGTGCAGCTCAACCACCCGGGCAAGCAGGCGCCCAAAGGGCTGAACAAGGAAAACGTGTCGCCTTCGGCCGTGCCTTTCCGGCCCGAGATGCAGGCTTTCTTCCCCACGCCGCGTGAGCTCACCGACGCCGAGGTGCGCGAGCTGATCGCGCGTTTTGCCACCGCGGCGGGCGTGGTGAAGCAGGCGGGCTTCAGCGGGGTGCAGATCCACGGGGCGCATGGTTACCTGGTGAGCCAGTTTCTCTCGCCGCACCACAACCGCCGTGAGGACGCCTGGGGCGGCACGCCGGAGAAGCGCCGCGCCTTCGTGCTGGCCGTGCTCAAGGCCATGCGGGACGTCGTGGGGCCTGACTTCCCCATCGGCATCAAGCTGAATTCGGCCGATTTCCAGCGCGGGGGCTTCACCGAAGCCGAGTCGCTGGACACCATCCGTGCCCTGGCCGCGGCGGGCATCGACCTGATCGAGGTCTCGGGGGGCACCTATGAGGCGCCGGCCATGACCGGTGTCAAGGCCGCAGGCGGGGCCGCGGAGGCCCCGGTGAAGGACAGCACGCGCCAGCGCGAGGCCTACTTCCTGGCGTTCGCCGAGAAGGCGCGCCAGGCTGTCTCCACGCCCCTGGTGGTGACCGGGGGCTTCCGTTCCCTGCAGGGCATGGCCGATGCCATCGCCTCGGGCGCGGTCGATTTCGTGGGCATGGCCCGCGTGCTGGCCATCGAGCCTGATCTGCCGAACCGCCTGCTGGCCGGGCAGGAGCCCTTGCAGACGGTGCGCCCCATCCGCACCGGCATCCCCTTCATCGACAAGATGGGGCTGATGGAGGTGAGCTGGTACACCGGGCAGCTCAAGCGCATCGGGCGCGGCGAGGCGCCCAAGCCGAACGAATCGGCGCTGTGGGTGTTCCTGAAGTTCCTGGCCGCGCAGATGGGGCTGGGGCGCAAGAAGAAGCCGACGCGACTGAGAGCCAGCTGATCCCTCTTCTGGCTCAGTGGGTGAGCCAGGCGGGGCACTCAGCGAGGGCGGTAGAGCACCTCGGGGGTGATGTCGGCCAGGGTGGCGCAGCCACTGAGCGCCATGGCGATCTCGAGTTCGTCGCGCAGCAGGCGGATGCAGTGGGCCACGCCCAGGGCTCCTGCCGTGGCCAGGGCGTGCACATAGGGCCGCCCGATCAGCACGGCGCGGGCCCCCAGGGCGATGGCCTTGAGCACGTCGGTGCCGCGGCGGATGCCGCCGTCGACCAGCACGGCCACGTCGGGCCCGGCCGCTTCGACCACGCGCGGCAAGGCGGTGGCGGTGGCCACGGCGGTGTCCAGCGTTCGCCCGCCATGGTTGGAGACGATCAGCCCCTTGACGCCCAGCGAGGCGGCCTGGCGTGCGTCGTCTTCGTGCAGCACGCCCTTGAGCACGATGGGCAGGCGCGTCTGGGCGCGCAGCCACTCGATGTCGTCCCAGCTGGGGGCGTCGTGCAGCAGGTCGTTGAACAGCGCGCTCTGGCCCACGGCCAGCGGGCGTTCGGGACGGGCGGGCAGGTGGCGCAGGTTCACGGCCGAGATGCCCGAGGGCAGGCTGAACTGCGCGCGGCGTTCGCGGTCGCGGGCGCCACTGGTGGGGGCGTCCACCGTGAGCACGATGGCTTCGTAGCCGGCGGCCACGGCGCGCATCACCAGTTCGCGGGTGAAGCCGCGGTCGTGCTGCAGGTAGAGTTGCATCCACAGGGGGCCACGGTCGGCGTCGCCCACGATGGCATCGGCCACGTCTTCCAGCGGGGTGCTGCTTTGCGTGCTGAGCACCAGGCCCGCTTCTTGTGCTGCCGCGGCATAGGCCACGCCGATTTCGCCATCGGGGTGCGCCAGTTGCTGGTAGGCCACGGGCGCGAGCAGGATGGGGTGGGCCATGGGCCGGTCGAACAAGGCCGTGCGGGTGTGGCCATCGGCCAGGCGGCGCAGCACGCGGGGGTGCAGTGTCAGCTCACGCCAGGCCTGCAGGTTGGCGGCGATGGTGTGCTCGTCGGCGGCCCCGCCTTGCAGGTAGGCCCAATGGGCGGGATCGAGTCGGGCCTGGGCGTGGCGTTCGTAGTCGGCCAGGCAGGCGGTGTCGGCAGGGATCTCCTGCAGGTCGGGAACAGGGGGGGCAGAGCTCATGCGGGCGGGAAAAGGGACTTCAGGCCACGTCGTCGCCCGAGGGCGGTATTTTGCGGCCAGTCCACATCGCCTTCACGAGGTTTTCGCGGTGACGCAGGCTGGTGAACACCACACCTGCGATGTGCAGGGCGATCAGGCCCAGCAGCGACCAGGCGAGCAGGGTGTGCACCTGCTCCAGGGGCTCGGAGCCCCAGTAGGCATCGGTGGTTTGCAGCCAGCCGGTGGTGCCGATGGCGCCCACCCAGCCCAGCAGCAGCACGACCATCCAGCCCCCCAAGGGGTTGTGGCCCAGGTAGCGGCGTTCGCGGTGGGCCAGCAGCTCGTGGGTGTAGCGTGCCACGGTACCCGGGCCGCGCACGAACTGCGCAAAACGGGCGTGGTGCGCCCGGCCGCCGGTACGGGCCAGCCAGCCCCAGGCCAGGCGGGTGCTCACGGCCGCGATGGCCACATACCCCGCAGGCTCATGCCATGAGCCGATGCCCAGGCGCAAGGTGGCCAACCAGGCACAGGCCACGGCGCCCACCAGGCTCCAGTGGAGCAGGCGAACCAGGGGGTCCCAGGTGGGCCACGTCGGCAGACGGGCGGGTTGTTCGCCTGGGGGGCTGGCGGCCGGGGGGCGGGTGTCCTCGGAGGGCATCACGGAAGGGTCACTTCTGCATCATGTCGCCGACCATGTCGAGCGTCTTGGGGTCGAAGTAGGCCTCGCGCTTCTTGCCCTTGGCATCGAAGCCGTAGACCTCGTAGCAGCCGTTGTCGACCTTGAGCTTGCGGATGGTCCAGCCTTCTTTTTCGAGCTTGGCGGCCAGGACGTCCTTGGCCTGCCATTCCTTGGCGGGCACCTTGCACTCGATGCCGTCGCCGTGGGCCAGGGCCAGCGAGGGCGTCAGGCCGGGCAGGAGGGCCAGGGTGGCACAGGCCAGCAGGTGTCGGGTGTTCATCGTGGGGTCCTTTCGTGGGGAGGGGCAGCGGTGAGGGGGGATCAGGTTTCGGCCCACATGCGCAGCAGGTTGTGGTACGTGCCGGTGAGGCCGACCGCGGCCGTGCTGTCGCCGTGTTCCTGACGCAGGCGGACGAGGTTCATGTCGAGGTCGAAGAGCAGGCGTCGCTGTTCGTCGCTGCGCACCATGCTCTGGACCCAGAAGAAGCTGGCCACGCGGTGGCCGCGGGTGACGGGTTCGACCCGGTGCACGCTGGTGCTGGGGTAGATGACGGCGTGGCCGGCCGGAAGCTTGAGGGCCTGGCGGCCGTAGGTGTCATTGACGACGAGTTCGCCACCCTCGTACTCGTCCGGGTCGGCCAGGAAGAGGGTGCAGCTGACGTCGGAGCGCACACGCTGGCCGGTGCTGGCCGCGTGCATCACGGCACCATCGACGTGGTCGCCGTAAGTGTTTGTCTGCCCGCCATAGCGGTTGAACTGGGGCGGGAAGATGCGGCCGGGCAGGGTGGCCGAAAAGAAGAGCGGGTGGCGGTCCAGGGCCTGCAGGATCAGCTGGCGGGCGAACTGGGCGGCCGGATCGTCCGGCGCCAGTTGCTCGTTCTGTTTGGCCTGCACGGCCTGGTTGCCAGCGGTGCGCCGCCCATCCTGCCATGCTGCGCCCGCCAGGGCCTGGCGGATCTGGCCGAGCTCTTCGGGGGAGAGGACCTCAGGGATGTGCAGCAGCATGGTGTTCGGAGGGGCAGCTTGGCTTCACAGCGTGACCTTGAGCGTCAGTTGCACCGAGCGCGAAGCCCCGGCCACATAGAAGCCGCTGTAGAGCTGGTCAATGTAGTTGGTGTTGGCCAGGTTGGTGGCGTTCAGGCGCAGGCTGTAGCGCCAGTTGATGGTGTACTCGGCCATGGCGTCGAAGGTGGTGAAGTCGTCGGCGCGGATGGTCTTGTTGGTGACGGGCGTTTGAGAACCGCGGTGGTTGACGCCCAGGCCGGCGCGCCACTGGGGGGTGAACTGGTAGGTGTTCCAGAGGCTGCCGCTGTGCTTGGGCGTCAGGCCCGGGCGGTCTCCGGTGGCCGGTGTGGTGGTGCTGGTCGTGGCCACCGCCTGGTCGATGCGTGCATCGGGGATCCAGGTCCACGACAGGTAGGCTTCCCACTTGTCGGTGATGCGGCCGGCGATGTCGAAGTCCAGGCCCGCGGCATGGCGCTTGCCCGAGAGCAGCATCATGGTGGCCGTGGTGTCCGGGTCGGTGTTGCGCTCGTTGTACTTCTCGGAATAGAAGAGCGAGGCGTTGACCGACAGGCGCTCGTCCAGCAGGTTCAGCTTGGTGCCGATCTCGGTGTTGCGGCTCTTCTCGGGCGGCGTGTTGGCGGTCTTGGCGCGGTTGGCGGCGCTGCCCAGTTCGTACTGGTAGGCGTCGGCCGAGACGTTGAACGAGGTGCCGCGCGAGATGTGGAAGGAGGCCCAGTCGTTCGGTTGGTAGAGCGCGCCGAAACGGTGGCTGGTCAGGTTGTCGGTGCGGCTGTAGTTTTCAGCGGCGTTGTAGTAATGCGCCGTGAAGCTGTCGTGCCGCAGGCCGCCGATCAGCTTGATCGTGGGCGTGATGGCCACGGTGTCCTGAGCGTAGGCGCCGATGTTGCGCGAGTTGAAGTAGTTGAAGACGGGCGCAGCACGGGTGTCGACGATGGCACCGCCCGGGTTGGTGTCGCCCAGCGTGACGGTCGGGGCGATGGTGGTGTTGCGGGTCTGCGAGTAGTTGGGCTGGCGGCTGCCCTTGTCCCACGACAGGTCTGCACCGGCGATGACGGCGTGGGTCATGTCGGCCAGCTGGAACTTGTTGGTGTAGTCGCTCTGCAGCAGCGTGGCGGTGGTCGACGACAGGCGGGCCTTGTTGGTGGTCCGCGTGATGAGGGTGGCGTCGCTGATGTTGTTGACCGTGGTGGCCGCGCCATTGGTGGTGCCTAAGGCTGGCACGGTGCCCAGCACGTCGCGGTCGTAGTGGCCGTGGCGGATGGCGGTCTTGAGCTCGCCGCCATCTGCGAAGCGGTGCAGGTTGCTCAGCGTGGCGTAGTCGGCCGTGCCGTTGTTGTGGTCGGTGGTGAAGCCGTAGAAGGCGTCGTTGGCCATGCCCGGCGTGAGCTTGCCGTTGACGTTGAACCAGCGCTGGGCGTAGATGGGGTTGTTGTTGTACTTCAGGTGGAAGATGCTGGCGGTGAACTCGTCGCCCGTGCCCAGGCCCCAGCTGAAGCTCGGCGCAATGCCTTCCTTGTCGATGGTCGCGCCCTTGTTGTTCGACTCGTGCTTCATCGCGTTGATGCGGATGGCCGAGGTGTCGGAGAGCTTCTTGTTCACGTCGGCGGTGACGCGGTACATGTTGCCCGTGCCCACGGTGGTTTCCAGCTCGCTCTGGTCCATCAGGAAGGGCGTCTTGTTGACCTGGTTGACCACGCCGCCAGTCGAGCCGCGGCCGAAGATCATCGATGCCGAGCCGCGCAGCACTTCGACGCGGTCGTAGTTGAAGGTGTCGCGCTCGTACAGGGACGGGTCTTTCATGCCGTCGATGTAGAGGTCGCCCGCCTGCTGCAGCGAGAAGCCGCGCAGGCGCACGTCTTCTTCGCCCGTTTCACCGGCCAGGAAGGTGACGCCGGCGGTGGTGCGCAGCACGTCCTTCAGGTCGGTGAGGTTGCGGTCTTCCAGCAGCTTTTCGGTCACGACGGTGACGGACTGGGGGATGTCACGCAGGGCCTGCTTGCCTTTGCCGATGGTGCTGGTCACGGCCTGGTATTCCTGCTTGGCCGCCGGGGCCTGGCGCAGCGGCGAGGCCGAGACGCTCACGGTGCCCAGGGTCTTGAGCTTGGCTTCGTCTGTGCTGGCGGCTGCGGCGGCAGGGGCAGAGGCCGAAGCGGCTGCTGCGGCGGGCGCGGCTGCGCTTTGCGCCATCACGGCGCCACTCAGCAGGCTGAGGCCCACGCCGGCGGCGAGGGCGCCCAGCGGCAGTGGGGCCGGGCGGACGGTGGGCGAAGAGGAGAGGGCGGTCAGGTGGTCAGGCATGGTGACGTCCAGTAACAGATCAGAAAAGAGGGCCGCAAGGCGGAGGGCGGGCCGGACTTGACGGGCTGGCTGGTCGGTTCAGGACGGGCTGGCGTGTCTCGGTGTTTTGCAAATGATAACGATTCGCAACACCGTTTGGCGATGTCCTTCCACCTTGCTGGGTTGAGTTGATGTGTGCGCGCCACGCTGGTTCGCGAGGGGCGAGATGGCCGGGTCGCGTGCCGTGGTTGGCGGTGCAAGCCGTTCAGGCAAAAAAAAGCGTTGACCTGCACCGCCTCGAACTCGAACCCCGGGAGCCCCACTCACTCAGGTTCGGATGTCCCCACACCTGATCGGGCAGCCATGGCGGCCTGCCCGATCACCTCGTGGCGGTGCGTTGTGGTCAACGCTTGGATGGCATCTTATCGCGAATGATTCTCATTATCGAAAAGGCCCTGGTAAAGATGGGTGAATGCCACACGGCATGCACCCGGGCCGACTCAGGCGCCGCCGGCTGTCTGGCTCGCGCCGAGCTTCGGGGCGGTCTTCACGCTCCACACCATGGTGATGGCCAGGATGCCGATGACCACGCCCAGCGACACCAACACCGGGATCTTGTAGAGGTCGATCAGCATCATCTTGGTGCCGATGAAGACCAGGATCACCGCCAGGCCATAGCTCAGCAGGTGGAACTTGGCGGCCATGGCGGCCAGCAGGAAGTACATCGCCCGCAGGCCCAGGATGGCCAGGATGTTGGAGCTCAGCACGATGAAGGGGTCGGATGTGATCGCGTAGATGGCCGGGATGGAGTCGACGGCGAAGATCACGTCGGTGAAGCCGACCAGGGCCACCACCAGCAGCAGCGGGGTGGCGATGCGCGCGCCGTTCTGCACGGTCCAGAACTTTTCGCCATCGAAGGTCGGGCTCACGGGCAGCACCTTGCGCAGCAGCTTGAGGGCCGGGTTGTCTTCCAGATCAGGCTCTTTGCCTGCTGCCCACCACATCTTCACGCCGGTGAGGAAGAGGAAGGCGCCAAACACATAGAGGATCCAGTGGAACTGGCTGATCAGCCAGCCGCCAACCAGGATCATCACCGTGCGCAGCACGATGGCCCCGATGATGCCGATCATCAGCACCCGCTTCTGGAAGGCCGGTGGCACCGAGAAGTAGGTGAAGATCATCAGGAAGACAAAGATGTTGTCGACCGCCAGCGATTTTTCAATCAGGTAGCCGGTGAGGAACTCCAGCGCCTTGGTGTTGGCCACGGCCGCGCCCTGTTCCTGCTGGAAGGCCCACCACAGGAAGCCGTTGAAGGCCAGGCTGATGGCCACCCAGATGGCCGACCATTTGGCCGCTTCGGGCACGGAGACTTCGTGCGCGCCCTGCTTGCGCAGGACGACGAAGTCGACAAAGAGTGCAGCGAGCACGATGCCCGCGAAAACGAACCACAGCCACAGGGGCGCAAGGGTGTGCATGAAGGACTCCGGTGAACAAACAAGGTCTGCCACGAGGGCAGGATGTTGGACACCGAAAGGTCTTGCCAGAGCCTGCCTCCGCGCGGTCTGCGCAGGGTGGTCTGTTGTGGACCCGGGCTCGGGCAGGGCGCCTTTGCCGTGTTGACGGGACGTCACCGAAGGCCTGTTGCAGGCCCACGTGCTACTCCCCTTTCGGATGAATGGATTCTAGCCAGCGGCCGCAAGACCTTGCAGGGTGGCCGGGTATGGGCCGCGCGAACGATGTCACGGCCCCGGCTCGCAAAGGAATGGGCAGGAAATAGGTGCATTCTTGCAATTGAGAATCATTCGCATTAGAGTTGAGCCATTCGGATTCAAGCCAAGGACGACATCGCCATGTGTGACACCCCCCGCCGCCTGCTGGACTTCCTGCGCCCCGAGGCGCCGCCCGCTGTCGCCATGCCCGCTTCGGGTGCCCCGGCCTGGGTGCCCAGCCTGGCCGCTGCGCCGCTGAGCCTGCCTCGTCCCCATGAGGTACAGCCGGCACAAGGCTCGCGCCGCCAGCGCATCTGGGAGCTGGATGCCCATGCGCACTGCCCCGTGGTGGGCGTGTGCCTGCCCATCCCGCAATTGCACAAGCTGGCCGAGCGGCTCTATGGCGCCCGCACCTGGCAGGACGAGTACGAGTTGCACTGCATGGTCGTGACCGATTGCAAGCAGCGCGGCCGCGTGGCCGAAGCCGTGCAGAAGGAGCTGGACCGCCGCTACCAGCTGGCCATCCAGCAGGCCAGCCGCCTGAAGACCACCGAGCAGCTGATCGCATGGTGGCGCCACCTGGGGGCCGGGCCACAGTTGGCCGAGGCGTTCTGGGCCACGCTCACCCACCCCCGCTGCACGCCCGATCTGGCGCACCGCGTGCTGGGGCAGGTCCACATGTTGCAGCACCAGGTCGGCGCGGCCACCCGGGTGGACCATGCCCAGTTCGAGGCCCTGTATGACAGCCATGCGGAGGCGGTGCGTGAGCGCGACGAGGCCCAGGGGCGCGTCCAGCAGCTCCTGGCTTCCCACGCCCGACGGGTCGAGGATCTGGAGCGCGAGGTCCTGCGCCTGCGCGCCGAGCTGATTGGCCGAGACACCGCCCACGCCCAGCTGGCCGAGGCCCACGAGGCCTTGCGCCAGGCCCAGCCCGACCTGCCGGAGCGCCTGAGCCTGCAGCGCGAACGCCAGGCCCTGCTGGGGCGCAACCAGACGCTGCAGCGCCAGTTGCAGCAGCAGACCGAGCATGTGCAGCGCCTGCAGCAGCGCCTGGCCCAGTTGAACGTGCCACCGGTCGCTTCCACGGTGGCCGCCGCCGTGGAAGCGCCTGTGCGCTGGCACCCCCGCGTCGAGACCATGGCCGAGCGCGCCGTGTTGTGCGTGGGTGGGCGGCCGGCCAGCGTGCCGGCCTACCGGGCCCTGATCGAACAGACCGGCGGCCGTTTCCTGCACCACGACGGGGGTGAAGAAGACAACCCCCAGCGCCTGGATGCCACCCTGGCCGCCGCCGACCTGGTCATCTGCCAGACCGGCTGCATCAGCCATGACGCCTACTGGCGCGTGAAGGCGCACTGCAAGCGCACCGGCAAGCCCTGCCTTTTCGTGGAGACGCCCAGCCGGGCCGCGCTGGCCCGTGCACTCGAGGAGGCCACGGCATGAACCGCCTGATCGACGAGGTCCGCTTCTGGGGCACCTTCACCGCGGCCGTGGTGGCCGTGTGGGTCTGGGTGCCACTCTGAGGTGCCCGGGCTGAGCGGGATGCTCAGCCGCCTTCCTGCATGTCTTCGCGCTGCTGGCGCTGCCAGGCTTTCACGCGCGATGCCATCACGCTCAACTCGATCACCTCGGCCGCATCGGGCTGGCGGAAGCGTTTTTGCGCACCCTGGATGCGGTCGATGGCGCCGGGCAGGTCGCCCAGGGCGGCCACCGATTCCGCATCTGCGCGCACCGAACGCAGCGGCTGGCCCAGGCCCTGCCACAAGCTGCTCAGGGCGGCCCAGGCGGTGGCGTCGTTCGGGTGCAGGCTGAGGTGGGTCTGCAGGCGGTTGGCGATGTCCAGCCGTGTGGCCTTGTTGGCGTCGGTGTCACCCAGGGCCTGCGCCACCTGGGCGGCGGCCAGCAACTCGGGCCGCGCCGTGGCCGAATCGGCAGACAGAGGGCTGGCCTGCCAGCGGCGCAGTGCTTCGGCGGCAGCGCCAGGTTGGTGATCGAGCAGGCGGCCTTCGACCTCGGCCTGCGCCAGCACCCGCGTGGCCACGGCTTGCTGCACCTGCGGCAGCCGGGCCACCAGCAGGCGAGCCTGCGCCAGGGAGGTCATGGCCTGGCCAGGGGCGCCACCGCGCTGTGCGGCCAGGGTCGCTGCGTACAGCCGCGAGAGGGCCTCCAGCGGTGGCGTGCCCGGCTTGATTTCCGGATTGAGCAGGCTTTGCAGCGCGATGCTGCGCGTGTCCATCAGCACCTTGGAGCGGGCCGACATCAGCGTGTGCCAGGCCCACAGGGCGCTTTGCGGGTGCCCGCCCTGCAGGGCCAGGTCCCAGCCTGTGGGGCCGATGCGGGCGCGGGCCTCACCGATGCGCTCGGTGGTCAGTGGGTGGGTGCGCAGGTAGGGGAAGCTGCCGTCGTCGTTGAGGCGCGAGGCCTGCTGCAGGTGCTCGAACATCAGCGCCATGCCGCCCGGCTCGAAGCCGGCTTCGCCAAGCAGCCCAAAGCCCACGCGGTCGGCCTCGCGCTCCATGTCGCGCGAAAAGTTCAACTGGTTCTGGATGGCCACGGCCTGGCCACCGTAGATCATGGCCTGGGCCGCTTGCGGCGCGCGCGCGGCCGCCAGGATGCCCACCACCATCGAGGCGATGCTGACCCACGACTGGCGCGACTGCTGGCTGATCATGCGGGCGATGTGGCGTTGTGTGACGTGGGACAGCTCGTGCGCCAGCACCGAGGCCAGCTCGTCCGGCGAGGTCGTCATGGCCAGCAGGCCGAAGTGCACGCCGATGTAGCCACCGGGCAGCGCGAAGGCATTGACCGAGCGGTCGCGCACCAGGAAGGGCTCCCAGGCATGGGTGGCATCGAGCTCTGGGCCGATCTCGCCGCGGGTGTGGGCCGCGGCCAGCAGGGCGCGCCAGACATGGTCCACGTACTCCAGCACCAGCGGGTCGTCGACCACGTCCGGGTCGCGGCGCAGAGAGCGCATGATGCGGTCGCCCAGCTTGCGTTCGGCGCTGGGCGACAGGTCCTGCGCGGCCGCATCGCCCAGGGCCGGCAGCACGTTCTGGTTGACGGGGGTGTAGCCCGTGCCGGTTTCCTGCGCCTGCACGGCTTGGCCCAGCGGCCAGCAGGCCAGCGTCAGGCAGATCAGGCGCCAACGCAAGGAGCGTGGGCCGGAAAGCAGGCGGGGCAGGCGAGGCAGGGCGGGAGACAAGGCCATGGACACGGTCAGGGGTGGAGGCCGCACAGTATGCTGCGAAGCGATGCCGCTTGGAGCCCGGCGCCCTCTCCGGGTTCGGGTGCCTGGGCTGATTTGTTTTTCTTTACCTCCCGTTTCAGGCCTGCTCGGCCTGCCTTCACCGATGTCCGAACTCACCCACTTCGATGCCCAGGGCCAGGCCTACATGGTCGACGTCTCGGCCAAGCCCGCCACCGTGCGCGTGGCCGTGGCCAGCGGCCGCATCCGCATGCAGGCCGGCACCCTGGCCCTCATCACCCAAGGCAAGGCGGGCAAGGGCGATGTGCTGGGCGTGGCCCGCATTGCGGCCATCCAGGGCGCCAAGCGCACGGCCGACCTGATCCCGCTGTGCCATTCGCTGGCGCTGTCCAAGGTCGCCGTGGCCTTCGAGGTCGACGAGGCCGATCCCTCCGTCCGCTGCGAGGTCACGGTGCACACCGTGGGCCCCACCGGCGTCGAGATGGAGGCGCTCACGGCCGTGCAGATCGGCCTGCTCACCATCTACGACATGTGCAAGGCGGCCGAAAAGGGCATGACCATCACCGACGTCGGCCTGCTCGAGAAGCAGGGCGGCAAGTCGGGGCACTGGCTGCGCGAGGGCGGCGCCCCCGCGGCCTGAACCCGCCTCAGCGCGGCAGCAGCTCGCGCCAGCCGTAGACCTTCTGCGGAGGGCTGCACTGGAAGGGCTTGTCCTCGCCAGGCTCGGGCGTGTCGTCACAGGCGGCCATGAAGGCCTTGCCCATCGGGTTCTTGAACTCCTGCAGGCGGGCCAGGATGAAGCGCGCCTGATCGACCTGGCCATGCTCGGCCAGCGACCGGGCGTAGGCGATCATCAGGCGCCCGTCCATCAGGTTGTGCAGGGTGCGCCGGAAGGCCTGGGGCGGCAGAGCCGGTTCGTCCTCGTCGGGACCCGTCACGTAGGCGTAATCGGCCTGGTAGCCGAACCAGGGCATGCGCTGCCCGAAGGCGATGCGGTCGGCCAGCGGGCCCGCCCCCGCGCGAGGCGCGTAGATGTTGGCGGCACTGAGGTAGTCGGCCGCGCACCAGGCGGCCATGACGGCGGTCAGCATTCCGCCCACCAGCCAGGGGCGCGCGCTGGCCGACAGGGGCGGCTCGGGGCTCAACGGCGCCAAGCCGGGCGCCGCAACCTGCGAAGGTCGAGCCGCCAGGCCCAGGCCCCACACGAAGGCCGTGGGCAGCAGGAAGTAGCTGTACCACAGCGGGTACTCCAGCAGGCTGTGCAGGCCGGCCAGGGCCACGATCACGCTGGCGGCACCCAGGGTGGCCACGTCGCGGGCGGGCTGGCCATCCTGGCGTCGCCACAGGCTCAGCAGGCCCCAGCCCATCAGGCCCAGCAGCATCAGCGCCATCGGCAGGCCGAACTCCACCGCCCACTGCAGCACGATGTTGTGCGTGTGGTCGAAGAAGGCGATCGGCCTGTCGGGGAAGGGGGTCAGGGTCCAGGCGAGGTTGAACTCGCCGTAGCCCACGCCCGTCCAGGGCTGCTGGCGTACCAGTGCCAGCACGTTCGCCCAGATCTTGAAGCGCGAGCTGGAGATGTCGCTGCCATCGTGCAGGCGGGCTTCGGCCGCGAAGGTCATGCCCTCCTTGGCGTGCGCCAGCCAGTACATGCCGCCCCACCAGGCTGCGTACAGCAGCGGGGCGAGAGCCAGGGTGGTGCGCAGTGGGCGCGGCAGGCGCTTGTCGAGCACCGCCCAGGCGCTCAGGAACACGGTGGCGATCATGCCGGTGCGCGAGGCCGTCCAGACCACGCCGCCGATGAACAGGGCCAGCAGGCCCGATGCCAGCCAGGCTGGCAGGCGACCACGCGCCCCGAGCCAGGCCACGCCCGCACACGACCAGATCAGCAGGGTGCTGAAGTGGTTGGGCTGGCGCAGGTTGCCCACAGCCCGCCCGGCCATGGTCGGTACCGCCACAAAGAGGCCATCGGCCAGAGACGGCTGGAAGACCTGGACCCAGGCCAGGGCCATGCCCAGCACCCCGGCCAGCGCCAGGGCCCCGAAAAACACCTCGGCCGCCAGCTCGCGGGCCGGGCCCAGGCCCACCCGCCAGCCCGTGCGCAAGGCGAGCAGGGCCGCCAGGCTCATGCCGGTGCCCATCATGCTCAGCCCCCCGGCCAACTGCCCGACGAGGCCCGACGAGGCGGCCAGCCCGGCGTGCATCAGCAGCGCCAGGCTCAGGGCGTTGACGCCGCGGGCATCGGCCGACACCATCGCCGTGCCCATGCCCCGGCCGAGCGCGGCGGCAACGAGAACGCCAACGGCGAAATCGGCATCATCGGTTCCTGCCCACCCATGCAGGAGCTGTACAGCAAGAT
>NZ_JAIZVX010000068.1 GCF_021768455.1 Aquabacterium sp.
TGAGCGACAACAACCGCCGCAGCAACCAGGCGACGCAGGCCGCCCAGGCCGCCCTGCGCTACTGCGAGCAACTGCTGACGGGCGAGGTCACGGTGCCGGCTGGCGCCACGGCACTGAGCACCGCCGCCGCCGAATCCAACCCCAGCAACGAGCGCTGGACCAGTTTCAGCAACTGGAAACTGGCCACCAATGCAGGCGGCCCGGTGTCGGTGCCCAGTACGGTGTACACCAGCAGCAAGGCCCCGCAGTGCATGGCGCAAAAACGCACCCTCGGGACCAGCGAAGTGATCGTGGTCACCGCCCGCGGCTTCAGCGACAACTACGCAGAAAACAGCGACGCCAGCGGCCGCACCAAAGCTGGCTCCGTGGTCTGGCTGCAATCCATCATCCGGCTGGAGACCCTCTGACATGACGCCCGCCAGCAACCGCCCTCGCTCTGCCACCGGCCAGGCCCATCCAAAACGCCGTGGCCGTGCGCGCCAGGCCTGCCAGCTCAGCCTGATCAGTGTCGCGCTGCTGCTGCAGTGGGGCCCAACCACCGCCATCGCTGCACCCTCGCAAACGCCGCTCGTCAACCGCCCGGGCAACAAGCCCAAGCCCAACGTCATGCTGACGCTGGACGACTCCGGCTCCATGACCTACCAGTACGCGCCCGAGCGTTCGTTCACGAAGAATGGCGTCACCGTCGAATTCCCGAACGACGGCAAGGTCTACGTGCACCCACGCGAGATCCGCAAGAACATCTTCGACTTCGACAACCGTCGATCGTCCACAGAGGATGTGAATTACGACACCCACTTTGTCACCGGCGCGCCGGAAGGTGAGTTGAGCAGCGCCGAAGTGGTCAGACAAAAGCAGATGCGTTCGCCCGACGTCAACAGCATCTACTACAACCCTGCGATCCGCTACCTGCCCTGGCAAAAGGTCAACCCCAGCACGGGCACCCTGGTGTCCTACCCTTCCGCCAGTTTCTCGGCCGCCCAACTCGACCCATTGTGGATGGACCCGGACACCCGCAGCGCCGCAAACTCGCGCGCCGTGGACCTCCGAGACACCGCCACCGCGTACACAGCGCGCTGGTACTGCGGTCCAGACGTTGGTGCCGGAGGCAACTACCGAAACTGTGACACCAGCAAACGCAACTTCAACCCGGCCCTGCTCTACCTGCTCAAGGCACAAGCCGACCCGACCCTCTCCAGCAGCTACCTGAACTACAACCTCAACGACGGCAGCAGCGAAGTCAGCTACCCCTTCCGCTACGCCAACCGCAGCGAGGACTGTCGGGTTGAGAGCGCGAAGACCGTCTGCAGCATCACGGCCGAAAAGCAGAACTTCGCCAACTGGTTCGTCTACTACCGTTCGCGCCTGATGATCGCCCAGGGCGCCATGCCTGAGACGTTCAACAGCTTCGCTGACACCTTGCGTGTGGGCTGGGCCACCATCCACGCTGGGAACTACACCGTTGACGGTCGCAACTCCGACACGGTCCAGCAAGGCTTGCGAGACCTCGACAACGCCCACAAGGCGGCCTTCAGCACCTGGCTGCGCGACCTGGCCACCCTGCCCAGAACGCCCACCCGGGGCGCTGTGGCAGCCGTCGGCGAGTACTTCCAGCGCACCGATGAAGGCAGCCCCTGGCGCAACGACGTGAGCGTCCTGGGCTCATCGTCCAGCCCTGTCACCCGTGGAGACCTGGCATGCCGTCGCGCCTACAACATCGTGATCACCGACGGCTATTACCGTCTCGACGATGACGATGGACGGGTCCGGAACCCCGCCAACGATGACAAGGCTTCCCGCCTGGGAAGGCCTTTCACCGACGAGGCCACCGGCACCCTGGCGGACTACGCCATGCGCTACTGGGCCAACGACCTGCAAAGCGACATCCCCAACGAGGTGGCACCGATCACCTCATCGGACACCAATGCCGCACTTGCCGCGGTCAAGAGCAACCCGGCCACCTGGCAGCACCTGACCCAGTTCTTCGTGGGCTTCGGCGTCACGGGCGTGTTCCCTCCCAATGACACCACCCTCCTGGGCCTGATCAACGGCAACGCCACCAGCACACCGCCTGGCACCACCTATTGGCAGTCCTCACCCAACCAGATCGATGACCTCTGGCATGCCGCCATCAACTCTCGCGGAGCCTACTTCAACGTCAACAACAACGACGAACTCAAGAAAGCCCTGACCAGCGCCCTGAGCCTGAGCGAGCGCAATGCCTTGAAGGAAGCCGGTGTGGCCACCGCCTCCAGCACCTTGTCGGCAGGCAATTTCAAATACGTGCCCGAATACCGTGCGGTGTCCTGGGTGGGCGACATCCGCGCCTACACCCTCGATGCCAACGGCAACATGGGCACGACCCCAAGCTGGGTGGCCAGCCAGCAACTCCCCAGCTGGGACCAGCGCAACATCCGCTTCTGGAAGAAGAACCCCACACCAGGCAACCCTGATGCCGGCTCGGCCGACGACTTCACCTACAGCAACGTGGGCGGCAACACGCAGACGCTGCTCAGCAGCGCACTGGTCGATTACATCAAGGGCCGCGTGGTGGCCGACAGCACCTTCCGTGACCGCGTCGAGGTCACGGTCAATGGCAACACGACCACCTCGCGTGTCAACGTGCTGCCCGATTTCGTGAACGCCACACCGCTGTACGTCAAGGGCGCCCTCAACCTCGGCTACAGCACCCTGCCGGGCGCGCCCAATGCCACCAGCGGCAAGCAATACAGCGATTTCCTGCGCGACAAGGCCAACCGCAGCAAGAGTGCCCTGCTCATCGGCGGCAACGGCGGCATGCTGCATGCGTTCGACGCGTCCACTGGCGTCGAAACCTTCGGCTTCATCCCCAGCGCCAGCCTGGCAAACCTGCCCAAGATTGCCAGGTCCGACTACGGCTCGAGCAGCAACTTCCACCAGTACTTTGTCGATGGCCCGCTGGTCGAATCAGACGCCCATTTCGCCATCGGCAACGACGATGCGGCCTGGCACAACATCGCCGTGGGCACCATGGGTGCCGGTGGCCGCACCATCTTCGCCCTGCACCTGAAGACCAGTGACCCGACCGATTTCGACAGCGGCTCGGTGCTCTGGGAAAGCAGCAGCGCGCGCAGCACCGACATGGGCTACATCACCACCGAACCCCAGGTGGGTGTGCTGCCCGATGGCAGCTGGAAAGTCTTTGTCGGCAACGGCGTCGACAGCGACAGCGGCAACGCCGCCCTGCTGATGGTCGATGTGGCCACAGGTGACGTCAGCTCCGTGGTCGCCTATGCCCGCGGCAACGGTGCCGCCAATGGTCTGGGCGGCGTCACCCTGGTCCGCAACCAACTGGGCCAGGTGATCGGCGCCTACGCCGGCGACATGCAGGGCAACCTCTGGCGCTTCGAGCACAACGGCAGCACGATGGTCGCCGGCTACGGTGGACGCGCCCTGTTCAAGGCTTACGACAGCGCACAGTCCAACGCAACCACCCAGCCCATCCTGGCCGCCCCCGCCGTGGTCAGCCACCCCATGGGTGGGCAAGTGGTGGTCGCCAACACAGGTCGCCTGCTCTATGACAAGGTCAGCAGCACCAACCTCGGCGACGCCGGCAGCACCCAGACCCAGACCGTCTACGGCATCTGGGATCGCACCGGCTTTGATCAGCTGAGCACAACCCTCGTGCCCGCCTTCAGCCTGACGCCCGATGACCGCAACAAATTGCAGGCCCAAGGCATCACGGGCATCTCAAGCCTTTCCACCACCACATCCACCTTCTACGACCTCAGCACCAATTCGGTCAGCTGGGGTGCTTCCACAGGTGGCGAGGGCTGGCGCCTCGACCTCAAGGTGCCCGACACCAGCTCCAGCACCACGACCTACTCTTACCCCAAGGCCATTTACCCGCCGCAAAAGTTGGGCAACGGTGTGCTGGTGTCGGCGGTCAAACCTGGCGCCATCGAAGAAAGCTGCTCCGGCACCCAGGCCATCGGCTATGGCTTTTTCATCAAGGCCCTGACCGGCGCCCGCTCCACCCGCGCCTCGATCGACGCCAACGGCAACGGTCAGTTTGACGACAGCGAAATCGCTGTGGGCGGCTTCAGCACCCCGGGCGGCGGACCGGGCCGTGTGCTCACAGGAGGCATCGCCAGCTCGGATGGCTCCACCACCAAGAACGACTGCCTCACCGGCAGCGACCAGTTGGCCGACAGCGCCAAGGGCCTGCGTGCCTGCGACGACCCCAGCAAGCGCATCAAAGACCGCATCTGGCGCCAACTGCTCAACCCACCCAAACCCTGACCCATGCCCAGACGCTCTCTCTCTCGCCACCGCGGCTTCACCCTGATCGAACTGATGATCACGGTGGCCATCATCGGCATCCTGGCCACGGTGGCCTACCCCTCGTACACCGAGCACGTCGCCCGCGGCCGCCGCGTCCAGGCCCAGACCGCCCTCATGGAGGCGGCCCAATTCATGCAACGGTTCTACGCAGCCAACAACCGCTACGACAAGGACCTGAACAATGACGATGTGGACAAATCCGGGACCTCTCTGAGCAACTTCGCTCGCGTTCCCCGTGACACTGGCAGCACCCAGCTCTACACCATCGCCCTGGCCACAACAGGTGGCACGAAATCCGTGACGGCCACCACCTTCACCTTGAAAGCCACCCCGACGACCGGTGGCCCCATGGTGAACGACCGCTGTGGCGCCTTCACCCTGACCGAGTCGGGCGTCAAGGGTGTCACCGGGACCAACGCCTCCGTGCAGGATTGCTGGAAATAAATTCGCCCTCCGATCAGCCCTTCGCCCCCTCACCGATTTGCCGCAGTACTCAGCAAACCCGACGCAAGGCGACTTGCCCCGACCGGACACCCTGCACACCCTCTGGCTGGATGCGCTGGAACTCACGCACTGCCCGCCCGACGACACGTTCATGGCCCTGGGCGGCGACTCGCTCGCCGCCATGCAACTGTGCGCCCGGCTCAAGTCGGAACTGGGGCTTGACCTCGGTGTCGACCCACTGCTGAACGGCCTGAGTCTGACCGGGCTGCGTCAATGGGCCAGCACGCAGGGCGAGCAGGCCAGCATGGTGGCCCTGACGCCCCTTCCCATCACCCGCCAGCGTCGTGACCAGTGGTTGCCACTGTCGCATTCACAGCGGCGCATGTGGCTGACGCAGCAGTTTGCGCCGGACTCCACGGCCTACCACGTCCCCTTCGCGCTGCGCCTGCAGGGCCCCCTCGACACCGAGTGCCTGCACCAGGCACTGAGCACGGTCTGGCATCGGCACGACACCTTCCGCACACGCTTTGTCCTGACTGCGCAAGGACCACAGCAAGAGGTTCTGCCCTCAGACGACCTGACGGTGCCCATGTCGCGGCACGTGCTGCACAGCCAGGGCAGCGACACCGCCCTCCCGGGCGAGGCAGAGGAGCGGGCACGCCAGACCTTGCGCACACTGTGCCGCCAACCCTTCGACCTTCAGCAGGGCCCGCTGTGGCGCATCGCGTTGCTGGAACTGGGGCCACGGGACCACGTCATCGCCTGGTTCGCCCACCACATCCTGATCGACCTGGCCGCCAACCTCATCGTTGCGCAGGAAGTCGCCAGTGTCTACCAGCAACTGCTCATGGGCAGGCAGCCCCACTTGCCGCCCGTGCAGATCGACTGCGCCGACCACGGCTACTGGCAGACCAGCCCGGACATGCAGGCCAGGCTGGCCCCTCAGCTGCACCACTGGTCCCGGCTGATCCAGGACATGCCGCCCTTGCGCCTGCCCACGGACCACCCGATGACCGCCCAGTGGTACCGGGAAGGCGGGCGCATCACGACCCCGCTGCCCGCAGGCCTGGCGGAGCGTCTGCACCAACTGGCCACCCGCGAAGGCGGCACCCCCTTCATGGTCCTGCTCGCCGCCCTCAGCCTGATGCTGGGCCGCCATGCCGGGCAGGAGGACGTCGCCATCGCGACCCCGATCGCCAACCGCCATCACGCGGAAACCAGCCGCATCGTGGCCAGCCTGGTCAACACCCTGGTGATGCGCACCGACCTTTCCGGCGACCCCAGCTTCCTGACGCTGTTGCAACGGGTCAAGGCGCAGGCCCTGCTGGCCTACGCCAACCAGGACCTGCCCTTTGACCTGCTGGTGGAGCGCCACGGCCAGCACCAGCGCCAGGCCGACCTGCCCCTGGGCCTGAACGTGATGCTCAACGTGACGAACGCCGCGCACGGCAAGACCGTGTTCGAGGGCCTGCACACCAGCCGCTTCCTCTTCGACCGAGGCGCCGCCCAGTTCCCTCTGGCCTTCATCGCCGACCTCGAACACAGCCAGACGATCTCCCTCGAGTACGCCGCCAGCCTGTTTGAGCCTGCCAGTGCCGAGTCCCTGCTGCAGAACTACCTCGCCGTGCTGACACAGGTGCTCGACCGCCCCGAGCGCCCCCTCTCCGATCACCACTGGCGCAGCGCGCTCGACCAGGCCCATTGGCAGGAGGCCCACGCCGCGACCCACCCGCCCCTGCCCGAAGACGGCTGCACTGGGGTCGACCAGCTCCTGGCCCGGCAAGCCGCACTGCACCCCCGTGCCGTGGCGCTGCGACACGGCGACCAGGTGCTCAGCTACGGCGAACTCCAGGCACAGGCCATGGCCATGTGCCAGCACCTCACCCGGCGCGGCATCGGCCCTGGGCACAGAGTGGGCCTTTCTCTGGAGCGCGGCCCCCACCTGGTGGTCGCCCTCTGGGCCGTCCTGGCCAGCGGTGCCGCCTATGTGCCCCTTGACCCGCACTATCCCAGCGCCCGCCTGCAGGACATGATCGATGACGCCGGGCTCAGCCTCCTGCTGACCCAGCCCGAACTCGCCACGCGCCTGCCTTCCGGCCGGGTGCCCGTGCTCACCCTGGGTCAGTCTGATCCTGCGCCCAGCCAAGCCAGTGCACCGGGCACCGCACCCGCACGACAAGGCGACGACCCCGCCTACCTGATCTACACCTCGGGCTCCACCGGCCGGCCCAAAGGGGTGGTCGTGCCCCACCGCGCCGTGCTGAACTTCCTGCGCAGCATGGCCCACACGCCCGGCCTCGCGCGCAACGACCGCCTGCTCGCAGTCACGACCTTGTCCTTCGACATCGCCGTGCTCGAACTGCTGCTGCCCCTCAGCGTGGGTGCCCAGGTGGTGATCGCCAGCCAGGACGACGTGCTCGACGGCCAGGCCCTGGCCAGGCTGATCGACACCCAGCGCGTCACCGCCATGCAGGCCACACCGAGCACCTGGCGCCTGCTGATCGACGCCGGCTGGAACGGCCAGGGGCGTCGCCGCTTCAAGGCTCTGGTGGGCGGAGAGGCCCTGCAAAGCGACCTCGCGACCCAACTGATCCAGCGCTGCCCGGCCGTGTGGAACATGTATGGCCCCACCGAAACCACCGTCTGGTCCAGCTGTGCGCGCATCAGCGGCCAGCCCCCGGATGTGCACATCGGCCGTCCGATCGACCACACCCGCCTCCACGTGTTGGACCACACGGGACACCCCAGCCCCGTGGGCGTGCCCGGAGAGCTCTTCATTGGCGGAGACGGTGTGGCCCTGGGCTACTGGCAACGCCCCGACCTCAGTCAGACACGCTTTGTGCCCGAACCCGGACACCCGGGTCACTTGATGTACAGGACCGGCGACCTGGCCAGGTGGCGCCGAGACGGCCAACTGGAACACCTGGGCCGGCTGGACCACCAGATCAAGGTGCGCGGCCACCGCATCGAACCCGGCGACATCGAATCCTGCCTGCAACAGCATCCGGACGTGGGCCGCTGCGTTCTGGTGGCGCGCGAAGACCGCCCTGGGGACGTTCGCCTGGTCGCCTATGTGGTCCCGGGGCTGCCCGGCCAGACGGCCAAGGCGGCCGATCTGCGCGCCCACTGCCGACAGCACCTGCCGGAACACATGGTGCCGCAAAGGTTTGTCTGCCTCCCCGATGGCCTACCCCTGCTGGCCAACGGCAAGCTGGACCGGCAGGCTCTGCCCCCTCCGTCCTCGCACGACCTGGAAGCACCCGCGGCTGGCGACACCCTCACGGACGCGAGCCCGATGCTGCGCGCCCTGGCCGAGACCTGGCGAACCCTGCTCGGCGTGAACGACCTCCGCCCTCAGGACAACTTCTTCGACCTGGGCGGGCACTCGCTGCTGGCCATCCAGGGCATCGGCCTGATGGCCGAGCGCACCGGGCTCAGGGTGGGCGCACGGCACTACATCTTCGAAAGCCTGGCCCAGCTGGCCCAGACCTACGAACATGCCGCCAGCACCTCAACAGCCATGCACCCGCTGACGACACAGGAACCCGCCGCGTCCGGCCTGGACTCGCCCCCTCGGGCGCAACGCCTGCTCCATCGCCTGCTCAAAGGCCGGGGACGCTCCACCGGCTGAGCAGAGGCTCTCCGATCAATGCTCCGGCGGGGCCTTCTTGCCGGTTTCCTTGATCGCGGCCACGAACTCGCTCACGTCATCGAAGCTGCGGTAGACCGATGCAAAGCGCACATAGGCCACCTTGTCGAGCTTGCGCAACTCGCGCATAACCCACTCCCCCAGCTGGGTCGAGCTCACTTCCTTGTCACCCGACTGGCGCAGCCGCGCCTCGATGGCCTCGATGGCGGTGTCCACCGCCTCGGCGCCCACGGGTCGCTTGCGCAAGGCCAGCATCAGCGAGCCCTTGAGCTTGGCGCGGTCGAAATCGGTGCGGCGCCCATCGCGTTTGACGATCGCCGGCAGGTCGATTTCCGCCCGCTCATAGGTCGTGAAGCGCTTGTCGCACGCATGGCATTTGCGCCGGCGACGGGTCGAATCGCCCTCGTCCGAATCGCGCGTCTCCACCACCTGGGTATCGGGGTGGCCACAAAAAGGGCAACGCATCGTGTTCCTGCTCCCTGCACTGCAAAGAAAAACCCGGCGAGGGCACACGCCCAGGCCGGGTTGAGATCAGTCACGCCTCACAGCGCGGCTCGATCCACGGGTCATCGGTTCAACGGTAGACCGGGAAGTCGCGGGTCAGCGCGGCCACCTGCTCGCGCACGCGGGCGATGTTGGCCTCGTCGTGCGGGTTGTCCAGCACGTCGGCGATCAGGTTGCCCACGGCGATGGCCTGTTCTTCCTTGAAGCCACGCGTCGTGAAGGCCGGGCTGCCCAGACGGATGCCGCTGGTGACCATCGGCTTTTGCGGGTCGTTGGGGATGCCGTTCTTGTTGCAGGTCATGTGCGCCTTGCCCAGGATGGCTTCGGCTTCCTTGCCCGTCAGGTTCTTGGGGCGCAGGTCGACCAGCATCACGTGGCTCTCGGTGCGACCCGAGACGATGCGCAGGCCACGCTTGGTGAGCGTGTCGGCCAGGGCTGCGGCGTTCTTCACGACCTGCTGCTGGTAGGCCTTGAACTCGTCCGAAGCGGCTTCCTTGAAGGCCACGGCCTTGCCGGCGATGACGTGCATCAGCGGGCCACCCTGGATGCCAGGGAAGATGGCGCTGTTGATCTTCTTGGCGACTTCTTCACCGCGCATCAGGATGATGCCGCCACGTGGGCCACGCAGGCTCTTGTGGGTGGTGGAGGTCACCACGTCGGCGAAAGGCACCGGGTTGGGGTAGACACCCGCGGCGATCAGGCCAGCGTAGTGGGCCATGTCCACCATGAAATAGGCGCCGATTTCCTTGGCGATCTTGCCGAAACGCTCGAAGTCGATGCGCAGGGCAAAAGCCGAAGCGCCGGCAATGATCAGCTTGGGCTTGTGCTCGCGGGCCAGGGCTTCCATCGCGTCGTAGTCGATGTCTTCCTGGGCGTTCAGACCGTAAGACACCACCTTGAACCACTTGCCCGACATGTTCAGGGGCATGCCGTGGGTCAGGTGACCGCCTTCGGCCAGGCTCAGGCCCATGATCGTGTCGCCCGGCTGCAGCAGACCGAAGAACACGGCCTGGTTGGCCTGCGAACCCGAGTTGGGCTGCACGTTGGCGTACTCGGCGCCGAACAGGGCCTTCAGGCGGTCGATGGCCAGCTGTTCGACCACGTCCACGTTTTCGCAACCGCCGTAATAGCGCTTGCCGGGATAGCCTTCGGCGTACTTGTTGGTCAGCTGCGAGCCCTGCGCCTGCATCACGGCCGGCGAGGTGTAGTTCTCGGAAGCGATCAGCTCGATGTGGTCTTCCTGGCGGGTGTTCTCTGCCTGGATGGCGGCCCACAGGTCGGGGTCCACATTGGCCAGGGTGTGCTGTGCGCGGTCAAACATGACTTGGCAGTCCTCTTCAAGGTGTTGAAGTCCCGCTCGCGCTGGTCATTGCTAGCAAAACCAGGCTGAGGGCTGCCCAGGCGAACGGCTGAAACAACCCCAGGCTGAACGCCTTGGGGCCGGCCGCGCTTCCCGGTGGTTCACCACCTCAGGCCGGCCTTTTCAGGCCCGACCATGTATCGCCAGTCGCGCAGCTTCGTGGATTGTAATGGAGCCGCCCTTCGCCCGCCAGCGGCGAGCAACCGGGACAGCGGTGCATCACGGGGTCAGCAAGGCCACCTGCTCGGGGCGGTGGCTCGGTGCCGCAGGCGTGGCCGATTCGCTGGCGGCCGGTGCCGCCGGGGCCACCGTCGATGCCGAAGCCGGTGCCGGGCTGCTCAGGGGGGATGCCCCTGCATTGCCGTTGACCGCCCCACCAGTGGCCTGGGCCACCACGGCCTGAGGCAGCGGCGCGTTGGGTGCCAGTTTCTGACCGGAGGCCACCTGACGCAGGTAGGCCTGCTCGGCCAGGACCTTGGCGGCATAACCGCCGTCGTCGTTCAGGTTGGCCGCGCCCACGTAGTACTTCAGGCCGCCTTCCAGACTGCCGGCCTTGCGGATGCAATCTTTCAGCACCTGCACGCCCACACGGAGGTTGGTCACCGGATCGAAGGCGGCGTTCTGGCCGCCAAAGATCGCGTACTTGTCCTGGTGGATGCGGGTCATCACCTGCATCAGCCCCTGGGCCCCCACGTGGCTCTGCGCAAAGGGGTTGAAGCCCGATTCGATGGCCATGACGGCCAGCACCAGGGTCGGCTCCATGCCCACCTTGTGGCCCACGGCCCAGGCTTCCTGAACCAGGCGGCTGATGGGTTCCGGCGCGACGTTGTAGCGGCGCGCAATCCAGTACGCCACATTGGCCTGCTGGCGGCTCAGTTCGGCCGGGTTGGTGGCCGTCGCGCGCTGGATGGCGTCGGGTTCGGCCATCGCCAGCAACACGCCGTTGTCATCCACCTCTTCGGCCTCGCTGGCCACCGCGGTGCGCGAAGTGGCGCGTTCCATCAACCAGCCCAGGGCCTGGTCTTCCAGTTCATGGCGCAGGTCAGGACGCTGGAGCAGGAAGAGCCCGCCCAGTACCGCAACCAGCCCCAGCATGGCCAGGGCACTGTGGCTGACACGGCGCAAACCGTCCAGCACATCCGACACAAACACCAGAACACCTTGACGACCGGCCACCAGGGCTCGGTCTGCAGACCCGCCAGCTTGCGCCTGGCCTTGGGTCTGGATCGCGGAGGCCGAGTGGCTCTCCGCAGCACGCATACACGCTGTCATGCTTCTCCTTTCAACACCGGCGCGCCAGGTTTGTCGCCATTTGCTGGTCAGACCAGCGACGGCGCCGCACCCACACGGCAGTGATAATGGCCCTGGCTGGACGATGGCGGGGCCGTGCTAGAGCACACACACCATCACGAAGTGGCCGGTCGACAAGGGTCGACAAGGCTGAAAGGCGCCAGGGCTGGCAGCGTTGCGCCCCCGCAGGGGCACAAGGGCAAACCCGGGAAAACACGCTCCGGGTTCAACGGGAGCGGATTCTAGGCAGCCTTGAAATAACCAGTCAAGCATAACAACACGACTTCTTATATCGTTTTCTATGAAATACCGTGACCTGCGGGACTTCGTGAACGGCCTCGACAGCCTGGGCGAACTGCACCGCGTGGACGAGCCCGTCTCGGTCCACCTCGAGATGACCGCCCTGAGCGACCGGGTGCTGCGCGCAGAGGGCCCCGCCCTGTGGTTCAGTCAGGCGACGGGTCCGGGCTCGGTGTCCGCCGCCTCGACAAAACGTTACAAAATCCCGGTTCTGGCCAACCTTTTTGGCACCCCGAAGCGGGTGGCCATGGGCATGGGCGCACAGGATGTGGGGGAATTGCGGGACATCGGTCGCGTGCTGGCCAGCCTGAAAGAACCCGAGCCTCCCAAAGGCCTGAAAGACGCCGGCAAGCTGCTGCAGATGGCCAAGGCCTTGTGGGACATGAAGCCCGCCACCGTGCGCAGCGCAGCCTGCCAGGCCGAGGTGCGCGAAGGCAGCGAGGTCGACCTGACCGAGTTGCCCATCCAGCACTGCTGGCCAGATGACGCCGCCCCCCTGCTCACCTGGGGCCTGGTCGTCACGCGCGGCCCCCAGAACGTGCCCAATCCACGTCGACGCCAGAACCTGGGCATCTACCGCCAGCAACTGATCGGCCGACGCCAGCTCATCATGCGCTGGCTGACCCACCGCGGCGGCGCACTCGATTTCCGCGAATTCGCGCTCGCCCACCCGGGCCAACCCTTCCCCATCGCCGTGGCCCTGGGCGCCGACCCAGCCACCATCCTGGGTGCCGTCACCCCGGTGCCCGACACCCTGGGCGAGTACCAGTTCGCCGGGCTGCTGCGCGGCAGCCGCACCGAGGTGGTCAACACCCAGGTCGGTGAAGGCGAGCACCTGCTGCAGGTGCCGGCCAGCGCCGAGTTCGTGCTGGAAGGCCACATCCCCACCGCGCCCACGGGCTACGAGGGTGTGAGCGAGCACGGCGTGCCCCTGAAAGAGAAGAACGGCTACCTGCACGCCCTGGAAGGCCCGTTTGGCGACCACACCGGCTATTACAACGAGCAGGACTGGTTCCCGGTGTTCGAGGTCAAGCGCATGACCAACCGCAAGGACCCGGTCTACCACTCCACCTACACCGGCAAGCCGCCCGACGAGCCCGCGGTGCTGGGCGTGGCCCTCAACGAGGTCTTCGTGCCCATCCTGCAGAAGCAGTTTCCGGAGATCGTCGACTTCTACCTGCCCCCCGAAGGCTGCAGCTACCGCATGGCCATCGTCAGCATGAAGAAGGCCTATGCCGGCCACAGCAAGCGCCTCATGTTCGGCATCTGGAGCTTCCTGCGCCAGTTCATGTACACCAAGTTCATCGTCATCGTCGACGACGACGTGGACATCCGCAACTGGCAGGAAGTGATCTGGGCGGTCACCACGCGGATGGACCCGGTGCGCGACACCACCCTGGTCGACCACACCCCGATCGACTACCTGGACTTCGCGTCTCCCGTCAGCGGCCTGGGCGGCAAGATGGGGCTGGATGCCACAAACAAGTGGCCCGGCGAAACCAGCCGCGAATGGGGCCGCACCATCACCATGCCGGACACGGTGCAGCGCCGGGTCGACGACCTGGTGGCGCAGGCCCTCCGTCCGCGCTGAGACCTGCGCCTGGCGAGGCGCCAGGCGGTATCTCGTGCGTCAAACGCACGATGCGATCGGGGCTTTTCGCCGAGCGGGCTTGCGCGAACGACGTCCCGGGCGTAACCTGCAGTTGTCCGACCAAAGGACAACCCAACGAGACGCAGTCCCTGCGTCTTGGGAAGTGGCAGACACCACGCTCTGCCCTTTCCTCGGACGGCCCGCGCGCCGCTCCAACCCCCGGCTTCGTCCGGGGGTTTCTCATTTCTGAAGCCTGAAGCGCACGCCTGAACCGAGCCTGCCAGACTCAGGCACGCAGCCACCAACCCAGGCACTCTCGCCAGGCCTGGCTGAAGCGGGCACCGCCTTCGGCCGAGGGCAACCAGTCCAGGCCAGGGCGCTCGGAGCGACGCCAGAAACCCGTCGGCGCCGGGGTGATGCGGATCAGTGGCCAATCCGGGTGCTGCACCAACAGCGCACGCGCCGCCTCGGTGAAAGCGCGCTTCGCTCGGGGCATGTGCACGGCATCGGTCACCAATACCACCTCGGGCACCCCCTGCTGCCCCAGCATCGCCAGGGTCAGCGCCGCGTTGCCGCGGGTGTCGGAAGACTGCGCCTCTGTCCACTGCAGGCGCACCCCGAACTGCTGCTCGGCCAGGCGCGCGGCCACTTCGGCCTCGCTGGGCGCACCGCTGTCCGACTTCTGCCCCCAGCCCACCCCGCCGCTGAAACCCAGCGGCAGCTTCGTCTGCCTGGCGAGCCACACGCCGTAGCGCAGGCGGGCCAGCGAACGGTCCGACAGGTCGGATGCACCGTACTCAGGCGCCAGGGTGTCACGCCCTCCCCCGAGCACGATGATGGCCGCAGGTGGCGTGGGCTGCGCCGCGGTCCGGGGCGTGCGGCGGACTTGCTGAAGGTGGGCCACGCCCATCTGCGCGAGGCGCTCCTGCCCGGCCCCATACAGGGCCGGCCCCGGCTGGAGCACCGCATGCTGCAGCCACACGGCACCGACCTGGGTCGACGAGAACCAGGCGCCCAGCACCCCCACCATCACCAGCAGGTAGCCCCAACCACGCCGAGGAATGATCAGACGCGCGCCCACCAACACCAGCAACAGCCAGGGCAACGGCGGCATGGCCAGGGCGGTGAGAACCGGACGCCATGCAGACCAGTCGTTCGTCATGCCAGGCATCGCACAGAAAAAACAGGGGCAAGCAAGGTCATCTCGGGCTCCGTATCATCGATGCAGTCTAAGCAAGAGAAAGCCTGTCATGGAAGCACCCATTTCCGGGTCCTCGGTCCCGCTTGAAGAAGCCACGTTTGGCGCAGGCTGCTTCTGGTGCATCGAGACCGCGTTCAACCAGGTCCGCGGCGTGGTCCATGCGGAATCAGGCTACAGCAACGGAGATCACCCATCCCCCACCTACGAGGCGGTCTGCACCGGCCAGACAGGGCATGCAGAAGTCGTGCGCGTGCGCTTCGACCCCGCTGAAATCAGCTACGGGCAGTTGCTGGAGGTGTTCTTTTTCCTGCACGACCCCACCACCCTGAATCGGCAGGGTCACGATGTGGGCACGCAGTACCGATCCGGGATTTACACGCACAGTGCTGCACAGGCAGAGCAGGCACGCAGGCTGATCGAACAACTCGAGACCGACAAGGTTTTTGCCCAGCCCATCGTCACCGAGGTGCAACCGGTGCGCAACTACCACCCGGCCGAGGCCTACCACCAGGGCTACGCGCTGCGCAACCCGCACCAGGGCTACTGCGCCTTCGTTGTCGCCCCGAAGCTGGCCAAATTCCAGCACACGTTCGCCAGCCTGTTGAAGGCCGGCTGATCACAGGCCCTCAGGGCGCCAGTCGCTGACGGAGCCAGGCGCCATCGGCCTGTGCCAGGTAAACGATGCGGTCGTGCAGGCGCGAGGGACGGCCCTGCCAGAACTCCCAGCGATCGGGCACCAGACGGTAGCCGCCCCAGTTCGGCGGCCTGACCGGATCGGCGCCCTGTGCCGCCTGCTGCGCTGCCCAGGACACTTCCAGCTCTGCCCGGGAGGACAGGACCTGGCTTTGAGGCGAGGCCCAGGCGCCAATGCGTGAACCCAACGGTCGGGTGCGGTAGTAGGCATCCGACTCGGCCTCGCTCAGGCGCTCGACCCGCCCTTCAACGCGCACCACCCGCTCCAGTTCAGGCCAGAAGAATTGCAAGGCGGCGTGGGGGTTGGCCGCCAGCTCCTGGCCCTTGCGGCTCTCGTAATTGGTGTACCAGACCATGCCACGGGCGTCTGCGCCCTTGAGCAGCACCACGCGGGTGGACGGGCGACCGCCCTCGCCCACCGTGGCCAAGGTCATGGCATTGGGCTCCAGGGCCTGGGCGTGGACCGCCTCGTCGAACCAGGCCTGGAACTGGTCAATGGGCAGCGGCCTGACCTGGCTCTCGTCCAGTTCGGCCTGTTCGTAGCTCTTGCGCATCTGCGCGATGTCGTGAGGGGTGGCTTTGTCCATGGCGAACAGTATCGTCCAATTGCCCTGAACGAAGCTGAGGCGAATCAAGGCCACACCCGGACGTCCGAACCGGGTATGCACTTAGGTGATGCCACGGTGGTGCGGTGCAGCAAACCTGTTCACACTGAGACCGACAGAGTGCTCGCCATGAACCACCCGCCCACCATCCTCCTCCTGGCCGGCCCGCTTGCCGCCGAGGGCTGCAGCGAGCCTGTCCCCGCAGGGTTGGACGCACTCCTGACCCAGGCCATGGCCAGCAACCTGCCGGTGCGGATGGTGGCGCCACCGGACCTGGCCAGTTGGGCACGACAGCGGCTGCCGGGCAGCCAGGTGATCGTGCCGCCCGAGCCCATGCCCGAAAGCCGCCGCTGGCTGGGCCAGGCAATCCGGGCAGGGGTGCAATCCAGCGCCAACGCACAAGGCTGGCTCCTGCTGCCGGCAGAACTGCCAAGCACCCAGGCTCGCACCCTCCTGACCCTGGCCCACAGCCTGGCGCGCTACGCCGTGGTCTACCCGCAGTATGGCCAGACCCAGGGACACCCCATCGGCTTCTCCAGCGAGATGTACTCGGAACTGGTCCGCCTGGAGCATGACCACGATCTCGTCCGCCTGGCGGCCCGCTACCCGGCCACGGCCATCAGCACAGATGACCCCGGGATCGTCATGCCAGCTTCGGTTCCCCATGGACTCCAGCGCTGGCATTCGCCCCAGCCCTCCGCGCGCCGAGTGTCCGCACACGCCCTGAGCTGAAACGGTCTCGTGCGCTGGCGCAGAACGGGGCCCCGAACTCAGAAGCTGCGGCCCACGCTCAGGTTGACGATGGTGTTGCGGATGGCCACGTCCTGCTTGCGCTCGAAGCTGCCCAGGTCCGACTTGCCCTTGCTCTGAGCCACCAGCTTCATCAGTTTGGTCGTGACCTGGCTGTCCACCCAGCGCGGACGGCCCGAACCCGTGACGTTGCTCGGGTCATTGTTCTCAGCGCTGTTGATCAGGTTCACCACCACCGGGTCGTAGTCATTGATCACACCACTCTCCGAAGTGATCAGCGTGTTGTTGGTCACCAGGGTGGCCTTGGTGCGGATCTTGACCTGCCCGACGGCCAGGCTGACATGCCAGTCGTCGGCGATCTCGGCCTTCAGTCCTGCAAAAGGACCGACGCCAAAGGCGTTGGTCAGGCTGGCCTTCGACTTTCCGCCGACATAGTCGTCATAGAGGCTGGTCGTCTTGGTGTCGAAGAAGGCCACATAGGTTGCCCCCACACCCAGATAGGGGCGAAAGCGGTTGTTGGCATCGCCGAAATAGCGCCCCAGGACCGCCAGGGGGGGGAGCATCTTGGTCTCGATGATCTGCTTGCCGCTCAGACCATTGGGGTTGCCCGATGCGTTCACACCTGCGCCATAAGCCTTGATCTTGAAGGGCGCAGCCAGGATGTAGGCCTCGGCGACCCAGGTGTGGTCGTCCGACAGCCAGTAACCGACGCTCAGGGTGACCGTCGACGCCTTGCCGACCCGCGACTTGATGCCTGCCGGGGTGCCCAGCCCCGAACCGATCGCGCTGTTGAGGCCCGCCACAAGGGCGCTGTAGGTGGATCCAGCCCGGCCGTCGAAGTTGGCAGAGCTGAGTGGATCCTCTTCTGGCAGGGCATCGCCGATGGCTGCGGCGGCACTGAGGTCCGCGGGCGTCACCACGGGGCCCGTCACATCGTAGGCATCACCGGCCTTGGTCTTGGGAAAAATGCTGGTCACGCCCAGGCGCATGAAGAGGTTGCCGCGCACCGAGTTGGACAACTGCTTTGCGATATAGGGGTCGGACACCGTATTCTGGGCCGAAGCGGTGCCACCGACAGTGGCACACACCGCCATGAGTGAGGCCGACAGGGCAAAGCGCGCGTTGCGGGTCATGCTGTCTCCGAATTCTGTGGGCATCTCTGTGCCATTCACCTGGAAAAAGGGCCACTCACGTTGCCGCGAGCGGCCCTGGGAGCCCCGCCTTGCGCGGGGTCCATTTCAACAGCCGGCCACGGAGGCCGACTCAGATCACTTGGCGCGACGGCGAGCGACCAGGCTGATGCCCACCAGGCCCAGACCCATCAGGGCGTAGGTGGAGGGTTCGGGCACGGAGGGCACCGTGCTGGCCACCACGGTGGAGGTGATGGTGCCGAAGTCGGTCACGGTGGACAGGGCGTTCTTGCCAGCCGTGGTCAGGCCCAGGGCGGTCGAGAAGGCGTTGAAGCCGGCGGTGGTGATCGACAGGCCCGACAGCGTGGTCGTGGTGGTGCCGGCAGCCAGGGTGGTGCTGCCACCGATGGTGCCGATGTCCCACAGGTAGAAGTTGTTCAGGGTGCCCACGCCATTGGCGCCGGTCAGCGTGACGAACACCTTCTTGGCCACCAGGTCGGCGTTGATGTTGGTGATCGACAGGCTGCCACCGGTGTTGGTGAAGCCGTCGTCTTCGGTGGTTTGCAGGGCGCCACCGGTGGTCAGGGCGGCCACCACGGAGTTGGTGGCGGTGTCAGCAACCAGGCTGACAAAAGGTGCGGCCACCGAGACCGACTTGTAAGCGGTGCCCTTGGCGTTGAGGACGATGTCGGCGGTGGCGGGGGCCACGGCACTCACGACAGTGCCGCTGGCGTTCAGGGCGCCGATCAGGGTGGTGCTGAAGGACAGGGCACCCGAACCGCTGTCCAGCTTCAGGCCGTTGTAGGTGCCACCGACCGCCACCGTCACGTTGGCCGCGCTGGCGACGCCAGCTGCCACGAACGCGGCGGCAGCGACGATGCTCTTGAATGCAAATTTCATGTCTATCTCCACTTGAAAGCGGCCCTTTGGGGGAACTTCTATGCAGTCGGAAGGCATCCGCGTCTTCCTTCGACCCACACAGGCTTTTAAACGCCTGTTCGTCACAAGCATAGCTGTGCGGTTCGAAGGAGCACAACGGCTCAAGCCCCTCATGCACGTGATATAGACCTCAGGAAAACACCAGGGAACGTTTGCGTACCCCGCATTCAAGCGTAGGGGTTACCCCTGAATCACCCCGTGACGGTGACCCGGGCAAACTTTCGCTTCCCCACCTGGACGACATACACGCCGGCCTTCAATTTGAGACCCCTGTCACCGACCGTTTCACCCTCCACCCGCACGCCGTTTTGCTCGATCAGGCGGTTGGCCTCACCGGTCGACGCCACCAGGCCCGCGGCCTTCAGGAGGGCACCGATGCCCAGGCCCTCGCCGCCCTCGGGCTGGGCGAGGCTGACTTCGGGCATCTCGTCGGGGATGCCACCGCGCGAGCGGTTCACGAAGTCCTGCAAGGCCTCCTCCGCGGCGGTGGCGCTGTGGAAGCGCGTGACGATCTCCTGCGCCAGCATCACCTTGGCATCTCGCGGATTGCGACCGGCCTCGCACTCTGCCTTGAGCTGGTTGATCTCGCTCATCGGGCGGAAACTCAGCAGGGTGAAGTACTTCCACATCAGCACGTCGCTGATGCTCATCAGCTTGGCGAACATGCTGTTGGGGGCCTCGCTGATGCCGATGTAGTTGTTCTTGGATTTCGACATCTTCTCGACGCCGTCCAGGCCCTCCAGCAGGGGCATGGTCAAGATGCACTGGGCTTCCTGGCCATATTCGGCCTGCAGGTGACGCCCCATCAGCAAGTTGAATTTCTGGTCGGTGCCACCGAGTTCCAGATCGGACTTCAACGCCACCGAGTCATAACCCTGCATCAGGGGATACAGGAACTCATGCACGCTGATCGCATTGCCGCCATGGAAGCGGTCGTGGAAATCGTTGCGCTCCATCATGCGGGCCACGGTGTAGCGACTGGCCAGCTGGATCATGCCGCGCGCGCCCAGGGCGTCGCACCACTCGCTGTTGTAGCGGATCTCGGTTCGGGCAGGGTCCAGCACCAGACTGGCCTGCTTGTAGTAGGTCTCCGCATTGGCCTTGACCTGCTCCTCGGTGAGGGGGGGACGGGTGGCGTTGCGGCCCGACGGGTCGCCGATCAGCGAGGTGAAATCCCCGATCAGGAAGATCACGGTGTGCCCCAGGTCCTGCAACTGGCGCAGCTTGTTGAGCACCACGGTGTGACCGAGGTGGATGTCGGGCGCGGTGGGATCCAGACCCAGCTTGATGCGCAGCGGCACCCCGGTGGCTTCGGAGCGGGCCAGCTTCCTGAGCCACTCGCCCTCGGGCAGGAGCTCCTCCACCCCGCGCAGCGTCACCGCCAGGGCCTCTTTCACACGGTCGGTGATGGGGTGCTCAACAGGCGAAACAGATGCTTTTTCGGAGTGCGACATGGCGGATCAACATGAGAAAATCGAGCAGCTGGCGTGTGCCCTGAGCGGGCTATACTCAGCAGATTGTGGGCGCGCAGGCACGTACCTTGCCTTCAACGCGGGCTGATTTTAGGGGAGAGCTCTCCCCCGCCACCGGAACCAGATGGGAATTCCTGTTTTGACCGATTCCAAGACGACCCTGGCCAAGCAGGCCCTTCGCCCCACCCCGATCTCTCGCCTTGCCTCCGGCCTCCAGGCCACCCAGGCTGCACTCCACCGCCACCCCCGCCGCGTGAGCGCCGCCGTGCTGGCCCTCCTCGCAGGCAGCGCCTTCACCGCTTTCGGTGTCGCCCCCCTGAGCACCCTGCCCGACGCCGCCCTGCCCGTGATCACACAGGTGCAGGAGCAGGTCGAACCTGCCCTGCTGCCAGGGCAGATCGCCCAGCTCGATGGCCAGGTGCTGTCGCTTTACCGCAATG
This sequence comes from Aquabacterium sp., assembly GCF_021768455.1. Taxonomy (GTDB): domain Bacteria; phylum Pseudomonadota; class Gammaproteobacteria; order Burkholderiales; family Burkholderiaceae_C; genus Aquabacterium. The sequence goes on from NZ_JAIZVX010000068.1 coordinate 20,692, forward strand.
ACGTCACCCGCCCGAGCGACACGGCCGACACCCTGCTGCGCCGCCTGGGCGTGGACGATGCCGAGGCCGCCCGCCTGCTGCGCCAGGACCCCACCGCGGCCACGCTGCTGCAAGGCCGGGCGGGCAAGCTGGTCAAGGTCATCGTCGACAACGGCAAGCTGCGCGAACTGATTGCCCGCAGCCCGGCCGCCGACGCCAGCCAGATCGACACCCACTTCACCCGCCTGCGCATCGAACGCCAGGAAGGCGGCCTGTGGACCACCCGCTCGGAGCAGGTGCCCCTGCAAGTCACCTCGCAGATGGCCTCGGGCACCATCCAGTCCTCGCTCTTTGCCGCGGCAGATGACGCCAAGGTACCGGACGGCGTCACCAACCAGATTGCCGAAATCTTCGGCAACGACATCGACTTCCGCCGCGAGCTGCGCAAGGGCGACGCGTTCAGCGTGCTTTACGAAGCGCACCTTGCCGATGGCGAGCCCATCACCTGGGGCAACGCCTCCGGCCGCGTGCTGGCCGCGCGCTTCATCAACAAGGGCGAAACGCACGATGCCGTGTGGTTCCAGCAACCGGGCAGCAAGGGTGCCTACTTCGACCTGACCGGTCGCAGCAAGACACGCGCCTTCCTGGCCTCGCCGTTGGCCTTCTCGCGCGTGACCTCCGGTTTCGCCATGCGCTTCCACCCGATCCAGCAGAAGTGGAAAGCCCACCTGGGCGTGGACTTCGGTGCCCCCACAGGCACCGCCGTGCGCAGCGTGGGTGACGCCGTGGTGAGCTTCGCCGGCCAGCAGAACGGCTACGGCAACGTGGTCGAACTGCAGCACGCGGGTGACCGCAAGACGGTGTACGCCCACCTCAGCCGGATCGACGTGCGCAAGGGCCAGAAGGTCGAACAGGGTCAGCTGATCGGTGCCGTGGGCGCCACCGGCTGGGCCACCGGCCCGCACCTGCACTTCGAATTCAAGATCAAGGGCACGCAGGTGGACCCGATGCAGATCGCCCGCGCCTCCGAGAGCCTGCAGCTCTCGCCCCAGGCCCTGACCCAGTTCAAGGGCATGGCCGGCCGCATCGCCGCACAACTCGACCGTGCTGGCGAATGGCAGGCCGCCGGCGCCAAGACCGGCCCTCGCTTCGAATGACGGGCTCACCTGCCCCCTTGACCGAGGGCGCAGGGCCCCGCTTGAGCCCGGCCGGCTTGCAGCCTGGCCACCCGGACGCCGACACGACAGCAGCCATCTACATCGGGCTGATGTCCGGCACCTCGCTGGACGGCGTCGATGGCG
>NZ_JAIZVX010000193.1 GCF_021768455.1 Aquabacterium sp.
GCTTTGGCGAGAGTGGCCATATCGGATCCGGTAGGTGGTTGGATGCCTTGTCCCCCCCGAAGTGAGCAAGGCCTATGCCACCTCTGCCCCACCAAAAGGGAATGGTGCTTGGCACAGGCATTGCTGACAGTCATGTAACGCCGCCAATCCGAGACCCTCACATGCTTTACTCCACCTACCAGGCCCAACACATGTTGATGGAACCCTGGCGCGATGCAGCCCAGAGCTTCTCGACCTGGCTGCACAAGGCCCTGCCGGCAGGCCCCTCGGTGGCCAGCCATGAAGAACTGGCGGCCGGCGGTGCCTTCGTGCGCAGCCTGGCCGCGGCGGCCGATGTCTTCTCGCGCATGCGCCTCACGCACCATCGCCCGCCTTTCGACATCCCCTCGGTCGTGTCCCAGGGCAAGACGTACACCATCACCGAAGAGGCCGTGATGACCACGCCCTTCGGCACCCTGCTGCGCTTCAAGAAGGACGGCGGCCCCGAACAGCCCCGCGTGCTGCTGGTGGCGCCCATGTCGGGCCACTTCGCCACCTTGTTGCGAGACACCGTGCGCACCTTGCTGCAGGACCACGACGTCTTCATCACCGACTGGCACAACGCCCGCGATGTGCCGCTCAAGCACGGCCGCTTCGGCCTGGACGACTACACCAGCCACCTGATCCGCTTCCTCGACAAGATGGGCCCGGGCTCGCACATGATGGCCATCTGCCAGCCTTGCGTGGCCGCGCTGGCCGCCACCTCGCTGATGGCACAGGATGGCCACCCCGCGCAGCCGCGCAGCCTCACGCTCATGGCGGGCCCCATCGACTGCCGCGTCAACCCGACCTCGGTCAACGAGCTGGCCACCAGCAAGCCCATGAGCTGGTTCGAAGAAAACATGATCCACAAGGTGCCCTGGACGCAGCGCGGCGCCGGCCGCAAGGTCTACCCGGGCTTCGTGCAGCTCACCGCCTTCATGGGCATGAACCGCGATCGGCACATCAAGGCCTTCGAGGACATGTACGCCCACATTGCCGCGGGCGAACACGAGAAGGCCGCGCACACCCAGGCCTTCTACGAAGAGTATTTCGCCGTGGCCGACCTGCCCGCCGAGTTCTACCTGGAGACGGTCGGCAAGGTCTTCCAGACCTACGACCTGCCCCGCGGCGTGCTGACCCACGGTGGCGAAGTGGTGGACCCCAGCGCCATCCGCCGCACCGCGCTGATGACGGTGGAGGGCGAGCGCGACGACATCTGCTCCATCGGCCAGACCGTGGCCGCGCAAGACCTCTGCACCGCCGTGCGCCCCTACTGGCGCACCCAGCACGTGCAGACCGGCGTGGGCCACTACGGCGTGTTCAGCGGCCGCCGCTGGCAGAACGAGATCTACCCGCGCGTGCGGGACATGGTCCACCAGACCGCCATCTGACCTGACCGGCTCAGCCCCGAGGCTCCTTCACCGCTTCCTCCAGCTGCTGGATGGCGGCCGGGTCGTCGATGGTGGTGAGGTCGCCCGTGGCGCGGCCCTCGCACACGGCCTGGATGGCGCGGCGCAGCAACTTGCCCGAGCGCGTCTTGGGCAGGGCGCCGACGAAGTCGACCCGGGCCGGGCGGGCCAGGGCGCCCAGCAGGCCATCGACCGTTTTCATGATCTCGGCCTCCAGGGCCTGACGACCGGCCTGCGTGCTGGTGCGCTGCGCATCGCGGGCCACCACGAAGGCGCGTGCCACCTGGCCCTTGAGCGCATCGGCCACGCCCACCACGGCCACCTCGGCCACGCCGGCATGGCTGCTGACGGCCTCTTCGATCTCGCGCGTGCCCAGGCGGTGGCCGGCCACGTTGATCACGTCGTCGGTGCGCCCGAGGATGAAGTGGTAGCCATCGGCGTCCTTCAGGCCCCAGTCGAAGGTGTTGTAGACGGCGCGCTCGGGCGGCAGTTGCGGGAAGCTGCGCCAATAGGTTTGCACATAGCGGGCATCGTCGCCCCAGATGGTTTGCAGGCAGCCGGGCGGCAGCGGGTAGCCGATGGTCAGCACACCCTTCTGGTTGGGCGCGGTCAGGGGCTCGCCCGTGAGGTCGTCGAGCAGCTTGACGTCGTAGCCGGGCATGGGGATGCCGGGGGAGCCCAGCCGGGTTTTGAGCGTCGGGTCCACGCCGCGGGCCAGGCTCAGGATGGGCCAGCCCGTTTCGGTCTGCCAGTAGTTGTCGACGATGGGTTTGCCGATGGCCTCTCCGATCCAGGCGGCCGTGGGCTCGTCCAGGGGCTCACCGGCCAGGAAGAGGTGCTTGAGGCTGGAGAGGTCGTGCCGCTTCAGGCATTCGGGATCCTGCTTCTTCAGCACCCGGATTGCCGTGGGGGCCGAGAACATCACGCTGACCTTGTGCTTCTCCACCAGCTGCCACCAGATGGCGGCATCGGGCCGGGTGGGCAGACCCTCGTAGATGATGGTGCTCATGCCGGTCAGCAGCGGCCCGTAGACGATGTAGCTGTGGCCCACCACCCAGCCGATGTCGGAGGTGCAGAAAAACACCTCACCGGGCTTGCCGCAGAAAACCTGGTCCATGGAGGTGGCCAGGGCCACGGCGTAGCCGCCGGTGTCGCGCTGCACGCCTTTGGGCTTGCCCGTGGTGCCGCTGGTGTAGAGCGTGTAGCTGGGGTGGGTGGCCTCGACCCAGGTGCAGGGCACGGTGGCATCGAGCACGTCGCGGCGTGCGGCCTTGTAATCGACGTCACGCGGCTTGACCATGCTGGCCGAGGCCAGCCCCCGGTTCACCAGCAGCACGTGGGGCACGCGGTGACGGCATTGGTCGAGGGCGTCGTCCAGCAGGGGCTTGTAGGCGATGACCTTGCCGCCGCGCGAGCCGGCGTCTGCCGTGACGACGACGGTGGGGCGGGCGTCGTCGATGCGGCTGGCCAGGGCGTGGCTGGCAAAGCCCCCGAACACCACCGAGTGGATGGCACCCAGGCGCACCGTGGCCAGCATGGCGATCACGGCCTCGGGGATCATGGGCATGTAGAGCAGCACCCGGTCGCCCTTGCCCACGCCCAGCTGCTGGAGGATGGCGGCCATGCGCTGCACCTCCACAAAAAGCTGGCCGAAGCTCAGCGTGCTCTCCTGCCCGGTTTCGGTGGAGACGTGGATCAGGGCGGGCTGGTCGGGCCGCTCGTGCACGTGGCGGTCGACCGCGTTGTGGCACAGGTTGGTCATGCCGCCGGGAAACCAGCGGGCGAAGGGCGGGTTGCGGGTGTCGCAGACCTGGCCAAAGGTGCGGTGCCAATCGATGCGGGCGGCCTGTTCGCGCCAGAAGGCGTCGCGGTCGTCCAGGGAGCGGCGGTACAGCGCGGCGTAGTCCATGAGCAAAGGTCCCTTGCGCCCTCATGAGGGGCGTTGTTGTGGACCCATGCTATTCAGAAATTGTCCCCCATGTCATGGGGGGTATCCCACGTCGGGAATTCATGTTGACCTTGGTCAAGCGACTGATCCGAATGGCCGATGCCCAGGCTTCAGATGAAGACCGCGGCCCGCCTCAGGATCAGCAGGCCGAAGAAGCACAGCCCCAGCACCACGCCCCATTTGAGCAGTTGCATGGCGCGTTGCCGCCAGACGGCCTGGCCCGTGAGCGTGTGGACTGCCATGCACACGAGGAAGCCGATGCCCAGCAGCATGGCGGCGGTGCGGAACAGGATCATGGTGTGTGGCCCGCGCTTGGGGCGCTCACCAGGCCGGGGCCAGTTCGGCCAGGCCGCGCGGGGCCTTGGCCTCGTCGTCGAAGCTGACGATCTCCCAGGCGTCCTTCTGTTCGAGCAGGGCGCGCAGCAGCAGGTTGTTCATGGCGTGGCCCGACTTGTAGGCCGTGTACGAGGCCAGCAGGGGGTGGCCCACCACGTAGAGGTCGCCGATGGCGTCGAGGATCTTGTGCTTGACGAACTCGTCGTCGTAGCGCAGGCCATCGCTGTTGAGCACACGGCGGTCGTCAACCACGATGGCGTTGTCCATGCTGCCGCCCAGGCCCAGGCCGCGCGATCGCATCACCTCGAAATCCTTGGCAAAGCCGAAGGTGCGGGCACGGGCGATGTCGCGCTTGTACTGCCCGGAGGCGAAGTCGAACTCGACGCGCTGGCCGGTCTGGTCGACGGCGGGGTGGTCGAAGTCGATCTCGAAGGCCAGCTTGTAGCCGTGATGGGGCTCCAGGCGCGCCCACTTGAGCGTGCGGCCTTCGCCATCGCGCACTTCCACAGGCTTGAGCACGCGCACGAACTTCTTCGGTGCCTTTTGCAGTTCGATGCCGGCGCTTTGCAGCAGGTAGACGAAGGCGGCCGAAGAGCCATCGAGGATGGGCACTTCTTCGGCCGTGATGTCGATGATCACGTTGTCGAGACCCAGGCCGGCGCAGGCGGACATCAGGTGCTCGATGGTGTTGACCTTGGCCGCACCCGGATCTCCCCCCGGCGAGATGGTGGTGGCCATGCGGCAGTCGCACACCGAGGTGGTGTTCACCGGGATGTCGACCGGCTGGGCCAGGTCGACCCGGCGGAAGACGATGCCGGTGTTGACCGGGGCCGGGCGCAGCGTCAGCTCGACGCGCTGGCCGCTGTGCAGGCCCACGCCCACGGCGCGGGTCATGGATTTCAGGGTGCGTTGTTGCAGCATGCCCGCATTATCGCGGCAGTGCAGCAAAACGGTGGTGAAGAAGGGTGATCGCCGCGATAGGCGGGATCACTCGCTGACTTCGACCGTGCGCCCGTTGAGCGGCTGAACCGGCCGCGCGTTGTGGGCGTAGGCGCGCCCGAACCGGGCGATCTGGGCGGCCGAGGCCTGGGCCGGCTCCTTGAGCACGAACCAGTTCACGCCTTCCGAGCAGGGCGGCGTGGTGAGCGAGCCTGCAAAGTGGTAGTAGCCCTTGTGCTCGGGCAGCAGGGCGTTGAGGTCGATGGCCACGCCGGGCACGGCGGTGGGTTCACCCTGGTGCTGGGGCAGGTTGTCGAAAATGGCCTGCAGCAGGGGCTTGGCCTGGCCCTTGTCCAGCAGCACCGCCACCACGGCCAGGTGGCCTTCGGCGTCCTTGTGGACCAGGTGGGCCACCATGGCGTAGGCCTTGCCGTTCACGCGTTCTTCGCTGGGCTTGTGGAAGTGGAACTGCACCAGCTCGTAGCGGTGGCCGCCGACCTCGATGTGGCTGCCCGGTGCGTAGTTCACCTGGATGGTGTGGCCGTTGTCGACGATGTTCAGCGGCGAGGTCTGGTAGTCGAACCGGATGTCGCCCAGGCCGGCGTGGGGCAGGGCCTGCGTCGAGATGTTGATGGGCGACTGCTCATGACCGGCGCTGCAGGCGGAGAAGCCTTCGTCGACCGCTGCCCAATGGGCCGGGCCGTGGGCGCCGCTGTAGCCCCAATGGACGTGCGGGGCGTGTGGTGCCTGGGGGGCGGGTTCAGCCTGGGCGGCAAAGGCGCTGGCGCCAGCCAGGGTGAGGGTGCTCAGCAGCAGGGCGAAGATGCGGGTGGGGCGCATGGTGTCGAGGTGGCTCAATGGTCCGAGGGTGGATGACAACCCGGCCGGGCCGGATGCCCGTTCGGGGAGCTGCCATTGTGTTTGTCGCCCCGTCTCGCCTGCGTGAAGCAGCGTAAAGCTGGCCTGCTGTTTTGTAATGCTGGATTACAGAGTGTGGCTGCGGTCGCCATGCAAAAAGCCGATGGCGTCGAACCAGTCGCCCTTCACGAAGCCGATCACCTTGAAGAGTTCGCCCATCTCGTGTTCGGCCACCAGCATCTGCAGGGCCTGGCGGGCCTTCAGCTCCTCGGCGGTGCTGGACTGGCCGATGGCCGAAAACGCCTCGCCCAGCCCGCAGTTCGCCAGGAAGCGGCCCTGGCTGGTGTAGCCCAGCACCTCCCAGCCGGTCTCCTGGCCGGCCAGGGCGATGCCGGTGAAGTTGACGTGGGCGGTGATGTCCTTGGCGCCGACGCCCTGCAGCGGGTCGGGGTCGGCGGTGTGCAGGTGGTGGCACATCAGCGTGCCGCCGTGGCGCTGGGGCAGGTAGTACTCGGCCTCGGGGAAGCCATAGTCCATGAAGAAGGCGGCGCCACGGGTCATGCGCTGGGCCAGCGTGGCCACAAAGGCCTCGGCCTGGCCGTGGGTCTCGGTGACGGTGCCGGGCGCGAACGCGCTGTCGGGGTGCTCGGTGGGCGGGCGC
>NZ_JAIZVX010000290.1 GCF_021768455.1 Aquabacterium sp.
AAACAGACTAATTTTTATTACAAAATAAAAATGACGGCTAACCAGACAGAAGAGATTGTTCATGAATTTCATAATCATCTGAAAAAATTCATCTTTACTCAACTACGCAGACACCGAGTTCCTATAGAAAACACGCAAGAAGCAGTAGTTGTTAAAGCGTATGAGCAATTTGTCGTTGGCAAACTTAATAGTCTGCCAATTTTTATGCAAAATGAACACGGCAGATGGATACCTAACTCATTATATCTAACTGGGCATAACGAATTTCTGTTACAACGGTTAACCGATGAAAATCATACCTCCATATTGAATGATTTTATCTGTCAGACTCCAATACAAAATGCCTTATTAACGGGCAAACGATTCATTCTCTACTATTTATTTGCACCCGTTTCCAGCCCCGAAGGTTTTGCTAATTTCATGTGTATGCCATTAGCCGATTGTATTAATGATCCCGACGCCCGCGCAATTGCACAATTAGCATATTTAAAAAGTAAAGGTAACTTAATGTTATATCGTTTAGACGGTATGACCATTCATCCAGATAAACAATGCCATATCCCTAGCTCACTACCTGATAGCTCAGGTGAGGTTTTTCAGCTCATTAATCAAAGCCCTGTCGAGCGAGCAAGACTATTAGCATCTGCATATAAACGGATGATCTGTATCAGTGATGAATCTGATTTGCTGACAAAATTGGATTTATTTACTGACTCAACACATGAAAATATTCAAAAAAATAAAATATTTCAGTTCATTCCTAAACATATTGGTATTAAAACTGAACTGCATATTGTAAAAAGTGAAGTAGATGACAAACGCCAGGAAGATCGGTTTTTATACAAAATGCCTATCTTTTTTTTCACCCCAAAAAAACCAAAAGAAAAATTCTCCGCCTTTACGATTGATATATCAACAAAAGGTCTAAAAATTCAGACTGAGAACCCTCTCAATTTTTTTGCTGGGGATTTATTATCCATTACATTCCCACATTTAGAAAATGAAAATGGCGAACAAATCATTCGCCAACCCTATATAGTTGTCAGTGCTAAAGGGAACATTGTTCATCTATTGGTCCACGGAAACATACAAACTCACGAGGCAAGAAAATGCATCAAAAAGCTCATCCAAAATAATCTTAATTCGTTGACAGCAACAGGCTGCCGAGATGTTATTTATGGTTTACCAAGAGTAATTCGAAATTTATTTACTTTTAATCACCCTCACCCAGAGTTCCTGGTTAAAAGACACGACAAAAATCGCTATATCAGCGATATTGCTTTATCTGATAATACGGTCATGCCAGAAATAAGTATCAATGAAGATGAAAATAATGCCATTTTAAAAATCGTACTAAAGCATGAAAATTTCATTCAAATGCTTAATGACGCTTGGAGTAAACTAAAAGAGCAACACGACATTTTTTATTTTAATTTCTTAGTTACTGTTAAAGAAAAGACAAGTCAAACAGGCCACTATATTATTATTAAAAATGCCGATGATTTGATGAAAAATGGGCAAATGAAGGCGGCAATCCAACAATCATCCATGATGGGTGAAACCAGATTACTTCGGATCATGTTGACGCCAAAAGGTAAGGTGTTTAATAAATATTTCCGGGATGAACT
>NZ_JAIZVX010000069.1 GCF_021768455.1 Aquabacterium sp.
TCAAGCGCAACCTCGGCTTCTTCGTGACCGCCGACTCGCTGGCCGCCAACAACATCGTGCTGGGCACCTACCGCCACATCACGGCGCCCGAGTGCCGCCAGTTCCTGCTGCGCCAGGCCTTTGAAGAGGCCATCCACACCCACGCCTACCAGTACATCGTGGAGTCGCTGGGTCTGGACGAGTCCGAGATCTTCAACGCCTACAACGAAGTCCAGTCCATCCGCGACAAGGACGAGTTCCTGATCCCCTTCATCGAGGCGATCATGGACCCCAACTTCCACACCGGCACGCCCGAGACCGACCAGCGCCTGCTCAAGTCGCTCATCGTCTTCGCCTGCCTGATGGAAGGCCTGTTCTTCTACGTCGGCTTCACGCAGATCCTGGCCCTGGGCCGTCAGAACAAGATGACCGGTGCCGCCGAGCAGTACCAGTACATCCTGCGCGACGAGTCCATGCACTGCAACTTCGGCATCGACCTGATCAACCAACTCAAGCTCGAGAACCCGCACCTGTGGACGCCCGAGTTCAAGGCCGAGATCAAGGCCCTGTTCCTCAAGGCGGTCGAGCTCGAATACCGCTATGCCGAAGACACCATGCCGCGTGGCGTGCTGGGTCTGAACGCCTCCATGTTCAAGGGCTACCTGCGCTACATCGCGAACCGCCGCGCCACGCAGATCGGCCTGGAAGAGCTCTTCCCCAATGAAGAGAACCCCTTCCCCTGGATGTCGGAAATGATCGACCTGAAGAAGGAACGCAACTTCTTCGAAACCCGCGTCATCGAATACCAGTCGGGCGGCGCCCTGTCCTGGGATTGATCCCTGAGCACCAAAGAGCACTCGGACAGCCCAGCACATGACCTCCCGGCCCACCCCATTCACCACACCGCGCTCAGATCCTAGGGGGCGTTGGGTGGTGGATTGCTGTGCTGCGTGCTGCAGTGCAGTGCTCTTTGCAACTTGATCAAGGAGATCCGTATGGCAACTGCGAAAAAAGTGGCAGCTAAAAAAGCCGCCCCGGCCAAGAAGGCCGCTGTGAAGAAAGCTGCACCCGCCGCCAAGAAGGCCGTGGCAGTGAAGAAGGCCGCTGCGCCCGCCAAGAAGGCTGCCGCAGTGAAGAAGGCGGCCCCGGCTGTCAAGAAGGTTGCCGCCAAGAAGGCTGCACCCGCTGCCAAGAAGGTCGCGGCAAAGAAGGCTGCCGCCCCCGCGAAGAAGGCTGCTCCGGCTGCCAAGAAGGCCGTGGCCACCAAGAAGGCTGCTCCGGTTGCCAAGAAGGCCGCTGCCGCTCCGGCCGCCAAGAAGCCTGCGGCCAAAAAGGCCGCTGCCAAGAAGGCCGCAGCCAAGCCTGCGCCGGCTGCCAAGAAGCCGGCCGCACCTGCCGCGAAGACCACCCTCAGCCCTCAGGCTGCATGGCCCTTCCCGACCGGCAACAAGCCCTGAGGCCCGCCTCAGGCATGCACAGGCCATCGCGCCTGCTGCCTTCCAAGCCCGGCTTTGCCGGGCTTTTCTTTTGGCCGAACCACAGCCGACATCAGGGCATTGCACGCCGCGAAAAGCCGCCCCGCCGATCTGCGGGGGGCCCCCTCAATCAGGCGCTGGGCACCCCTTGTGCCGCTGGATAAAGTGCGACACATGGCCTGCGCACCACAGCCCCGGGACGGCAGGCCATCATCCAGCAGTACACACAGGGGCGCGGAGCAGACCACCATGTCTCAAGACCACGGCGCCCAACCCACCCCCGCTCAGATCGCCGAAGTGCAGGCCGCCCTGTTCAACCTGCGCGATGGCCTGATGAACCTGAAGATGTCGCTGATCGAACTGGCCTGCATGACAGATGACAACGTCCAGCGCCACGCTCAGACAGAAGCCGACAGCCTGCTGCGTCGCCTGCGCGGCTGCTGAGCCGTCCGCTCAGAACCACATGCGCTGCAGGCCCTTGCGGCCATCGATGAACTGGTGCTTGAGGGCACCCAGCAGGTGCAGCGCAAACAGCACGTAAAACACCGTGGCCAGTGCCTCATGGGCCTCGCCAAACAGGTCGTGCAGAGCCTCCTTCTGCACCGGCTCCAGGCTGGTGATGGCCGAGATGCGAGGCCAGGGCACCAGCCCGAACAGGGTCATCGGGTGCGTGTCGGCCGCCTTCCAGGCCGAGTCATGCAACCAGCCCGAGAAGGGCAAGGCAAACAGCAGGGCATACAGCCCGATGTGAACCAGGTGGGCCACGCGCCCCTCCCACAAGGTGAGGAAGCCTTCAGGCCAGGCCGGCGGCTTGTGCCCCAGACGCCAGAGCACACGCAGGACCAGCAGGCCCAGCACCGTGATGCCGATCGATTTGTGGGTGTCGATCACCTGGCGGATGCGTTCTTCAGGGACGAGATCGATCGACCAGGCGAGCAGGATGTTGCCCAACATCAACACGGCCATCAGCCAGTGAAGGACCACCGCCACGCGGCTGTACCGGCTTGACATCTGCATACACATTTCCCTGTGAAAAGTAGAGGTTTCGGAGGACGCCAGCGGAGGCCGGCCAACAGGATGGTGCACCATCGTGTTTTCCCTGAGCCCCATTGTGCCGTCTGACGTGTCCACCTCCCCCCTCTCTCAGGCGCTTCGCCGCAATTCGCCACGCTACACCCTGCCGTCCACACCCTGGCGCAGCCGCGCCATCCACGGCGGCGTGCTCCTGTTGTGGGCCCTGTTGCTGGCGGCCGCCTTCCAGCAAGGCGGCGTGGCTGCCTGGGGCGTGGGCATCGCCTATGTCTGTTACGACACGGCCCTGCTGCTCTTCGTGGGCTGGCACGCACGCCGCCTGATGCGCCCGCCAACCGCCACCACAACCTCTGCGAACACCCCGACCGGGCCGCGGCGTTCGGTCGGGGTGATCGTGGCCGCGCACAACGAAGCGGCCGTCTTGCCCCTGACGCTCTCAGCCCTGCTGACGCAGCGTGACGCGCTCGACCAGATCGTCATCGCCGACGACGGCTCCATCGACGGCACGGCCGCCCTGCTGCAAGGCCAGTACGGTCTGCGCCAGCCTGAACTCGGGCAACTGAGCGAGGCCAGCACCCTTTATCCCACCCTGTACTGGCTGCGCATGCCGCATGGCGGCAAGGCGCGCACGATGAACACGGCCTTGCAGCGCATCCACACCGAGGCGGTCATGACCGTCGATGGCGACACCCTGCTCGACGCCCAGGCGGTGGCCGCCGTTCGGCGCGCCTTCTCGGCAGAACCCGAACTGGTGGCCGCCACCGGCGTCATCACACCGGTGTGCAGCAAGACCGCCAGCGGCCGCGTGCTCCAGTGGTTCCAGACCTACGAGTACATCCGCAATTTCCTGTCGCGCTACGCATGGAGCCGCCTCGACAGCCTGCTGCTCATCTCGGGCGCCTTCGCCTGCTTCCGCCGCGACGCCGTGCTGGCCGTGGGCGGCTTCGATGCCGACTGCCTGGTAGAAGATTACGAACTCATCCACCGCCTGCACCGCCACGCCGCCACCCAAGGCCTGGACTGGCGCGTGCGCGTGCTGGGCGACGCCCAGGCCCGAACCGACGCGCCCAGCGACGTCATGGCCTTCCTGCGTCAGCGGCGCCGCTGGTTCGGTGGCTTTCTGCAGACGCAGTACTGGTACCGCGACATGGTCGGCGACGCCCGTTACGGCTGGCTGGGTCGCCTGATGCTGCCCGTCAAGGCCGCGGACACGCTGCAACCGCTTTATGGCCTCACCGCCCTCTTCCTGCTCTTCGGTTTCGTGGCCAGCGGCCACTACCACCTCCTGCTGCCAGCTGCCAGCGCCATCGGGCTGAAGATCCTGATCGACCTGGCCTACCACCTGTGGTCGGTACAGCTCTACCGGCGATGGGTGGGCGACACCGGTCGTGCCAGCCTGTTTGAGGCCTTCTGCGCCGCCCTGGCCGAGCCCTTCACCTTCCAGCTGCTTCGCCACACGGGCGCGGCGTGGGGATGGTGGTCGGTGCTCACCGGGCGCGCAAGCTGGGGCAAACAGGCCCGCCTGGGTCTCGCTGCCCACGAACAGCGCCCCTGAACGCCCCCTCAAAGCGCCGGGACTGCCCCGGCCTGGGGGATTTCGGTCGGATCTGGCCGAGGCGGGCCCCCTCAAACCACCCGCTGTGCCTTAAGCTACGCGGTTTGACGAAAGACTCTCGCTCAGCGAGCAAGCCATGGCCCAGTACGTATTCACGATGAACCGCGTGGGGAAGATCGTTCCCCCGAAACGGCAGATCCTCAAAGATGTCACCCTGAGTTTCTTCCCCGGCGCCAAGATCGGCGTGCTGGGTGTGAACGGCTCAGGCAAATCGACCTTCCTGAAGATCATGGCCGGTGTCGACAAGGACATCGAAGGTGAAGCCGTGCCCATGCCCGGCATCAAGATCGGCTACCTGCCCCAGGAACCCGAGATCACACCCGAGCAGACCGTGCGCGAGGCCGTGGAAGAAGGCATCGGTGGCGTGCTGGCCGCCAAGAAGCGCCTTGACGAGGTGTACGCCGCCTACGCCGACGAAAACGCCGACTTCGATGCCCTGGCTGCCGAACAGGGCGAGCTGGAAGCCATCATCGCCGCAGCCGGCTCGGAAAACACCGACCTGCAGCTGGAACTGGCCGCCGACGCCCTGCGCCTGCCGCCCTGGGATGCCGTGATCGGCAACCTCTCCGGCGGTGAAAAGCGCCGTGTGGCCCTGTGCCGCCTGCTGCTGTCCAAGCCGGACATGCTGCTGCTCGACGAACCCACCAACCACCTGGACGCCGAATCGGTGGACTGGCTGGAGCAGTTCCTCAGCCGCTTCTCGGGCACCGTGGTGGCCATCACCCACGACCGCTACTTCCTGGACAACGCCGCCGAGTGGATCCTCGAACTCGACCGCGGCGCCGGCCACCCTTACAAGGGCAACTATTCCGACTGGCTGGACGCCAAGGAAAAGCGCCTGGAAGCCGAGCAGAAGTCGGAAGACGCCCGCGCCAAGGCCCTGAAGCAGGAGCTGGAATGGGTGCGCAAGAACGCCAAGGGCCGCCAGGCCAAGTCGAAGGCGCGTCTGGCCCGCTTCGAAGAGCTGAGCGACGTCGAATACCAGAAGCGCAATGAAACGAACGAAATCTTCATCCCCGTGGCCGAGCGCCTGGGCAATGAGGTGATCGAGTTCAAGAACGTCACCAAGTCCTTTGGTGACCGCTGCCTGATCGACAACCTGAGCTTCAAGGTGCCCGCTGGCGCCATCGTGGGCATCATCGGCCCCAACGGCGCCGGCAAGTCGACCCTGTTCCGCATGATCCAGGGCGTCGAGACGCCGGACAGCGGCGAAGTGGTGATCGGCAAGACCGCACAGCTGGCTTTCGTCGACCAGAGCCGCGAGGGCCTGGCCGCCGACAACACCGTGTGGCAGGACGTTTCCGGCGGCCTGGACAACATCATTGTCGGCAAGTTCGTGATGCCGTCGCGTGCCTACCTGGGCCGTTTCAACTTCAAGGGCAACGACCAGCAAAAGCTGGTGGGCAACCTCTCCGGCGGTGAACGCGGTCGCCTGCACCTGGCCAAGACCCTGGCCCAGGGCGGCAACGTGCTGATGCTCGACGAACCGTCCAACGACCTGGACGTCGAAACCCTGCGTGCCCTGGAAGACGCCCTGCTGGAGTTTGCAGGCAGCGCCATGATCATCTCCCACGACCGCTGGTTCCTCGACCGCATCTGCACGCACATCCTGGCATGCGAAGGCGACTCGCAGTGGTTCTTCTTCGACGGCAACTACCAGGAGTACGAAGCCGACAAGAAGAAGCGCCTGGGTGAAGAAGGTGCGCGTCCGAAGCGCGTGCGCTTCAAGCCGATTCGCTGAAGACCCTCGGCGCACCCGCGCAGTTCAAGGAAGAAAGCCCGTCAACAACGGGCTTTCTTTTTGCGCGATCTGCCTGCTTTCGGGGGCTATCCCTAGGAAACGCGCAGGGATCGCTCAGGGGGTGAGGTCTAGAATTTGGCGGATCTGTCGGGGTGCCATCGCCCCCGGCACCCACCACTGGAGACCCTTCGATGACCAACCGGTTTACCCGCCTGCTGACCACCTCTGCGCTGGCCTTGTCGGCCCTCACCATGGGCGGGTGCGCGCTGATCGAGTCCAACGTCAGCGGGGTGACGCTCAACATCCTCGAAGAAGGCTTCACGCCGCCGGTGCTGCAAGTCACCGACGTCGAGATGGCCTGCTCCTTCTCGATGGTCAACGCACCGCTGGTGGGTGCCGCGCGCAATTTCTACGGCGACCCCTCTCTGATGGAGACGGTGATGCTGTCCTCGGCCGGTGTCTGCTCTGAAAACCAGGCCATTGCCGAAGAAATGCGCTACCTGCGCGCCGCGCGCGCCAAACAGGCCGACGAGGCCCAGGACGCCCGCATCAGCCAGAAGCGTCTGCTGGCCGTGGCCGCCCAGCGCCAGTACACGGCCTTCAACCGCATGAAGACCAAGCTGGAGCAGAAGTACTTCTTCAAGTACGGCGAGACCTGCCCGAAGTTCAAGCGCGACTTCGACGAACTCGTCTACCTGCTCGGCAGCGTGGCCGGTCTGCAGGCCATGCAGAACGACATCGCCGCCCAGCAGGTGGCCGGTGTGCCGACCGACACCGCCCCGCTGGCCGAGAAGGCCATGGCCTGCCTGAACAACACCAAGTGGTGGGGCGTGCCCGAGGCCACCCGCGCCGTGGTCTGGAGCATCATTCCTGGCGGCGCAGAGGGCAAGGACGTCAAGGGCACCTTCGAGAAGTCCATGACCCTGGGTGAGGCCAAGGGTGTGCGCCTGGCCCATGTGCTGGCCGCCGTTTCGGCCCAGTCGGCCGACGACAAGGCCGGTGTGCGTGAGGCCATCAGGCGCTTCAGTGGCGTCAAGAACTTCACCGTGAACCCGGACTACCGCCTGATCGACGCCATCGCCCAGGCACAACTGGTCAACATCTCCGACCGCCTCTGGACCGCCAACACCGGTGCCCGCACGCCCATCAGCGGCCTGGGGAAATTCTGGGATGACAAGGCCGAAGACATCGATGCCGGCAGCTTCCTCAAGTGACGTTGAACGGGGTCTGATTCTCTAGGGAATTCCCTTCCCCCGCATGCGTGCCCCTCAGGCAACCCCGAGAAACACATACCCAGATATAGTTACAAAACGGTTGTTTGAATCACACGCGTAGTCAGATTCAGGCGTCAATGAACGACGAAGCCGAGGGCCAGGCCAACGCAGGGTCTTCGGCTTTTTTGGGTACCGAGGAGCAGGTTTCATGAAGTTGGATCATCACGCTGGCAAGGCTGTGGCAGCCGCGCTGTTGGCTTGGGGCGCTGTCACATCGGCGCAGGCCGCACAGAAGATCTGTGTGTACGACCTGCTGGGCACATCGGGCGACCTGTTCAACATGGCCAAGGACTATGTGGTGGCCATGCAGAAGCACGGCGGCACCCTGGAACTCAAGGGTTACACCGACGAGCGCGTGGCCACCGAAGACTTCCGCACCGGACAGTGCGACGGCGTGATCGCCACCGCCTTTCGCACCCGCCAGTTCAACGCCGTGGCCGGCTCCATCGACACCCTGGGCGCGACCACCATCGTGCGCGACGGCAAGATCGACATGCCGGGCAGCTACGACGTGGTGCGCAAGCTGATCCAGACCTACGCCGACCCGGCTGCCGGCAAGCTGATGGTCGACGGCAACTACGAAATCGGCGGCATCACCCCGCTGGGAGCGGCCTACCCTGTCGTGAACGACCGCAAGATCAACACGGTGGAGGCCCTGGCCGGCAAGCGCATCGCCTCTTTCGACTACGACAAGGCCCAGGCCGTGATGATCCAGCGCATCGGCGCGCAGCCCATCTCGGCAGACATCACCAACTTCTCCACCAAGTTCAACAACGGCTCGGTCGACATGGTGGCCGCGCCTTCCATGGCCTACAAGCCGCTTGAACTCTACAAGGGCATCGGCAAGAACGGCGGCATCGCCCGTTTCCCCATCCTGATCCTGACCTACCAGGTGGTGCTGAACAAGACCAAGTTCCCGGAAGGCTTCGGGCAGATCTCGCGCGAGTACTGGTCGACGCAGTTCGATCGTTCGTTGCAGCTGATCAAGCAGGCGGATGCCAGCATCCCGCCGGCCACCTGGATGGACCTGACACCCGAGAACTCCTACAAGTACACGCTGATGCTGCGGGAATCGCGCATCGACATTGCGCAGAAGGGCCTGTACGACAAGCGTGGCCTGAAGGTCATCAAGCGTGTGCGCTGCAAGGTGAACCCGAGCGACCCCGAGTGCACCACCAAGTCCGAAGAAGAGTGGAAGTGACCACGGTCTCATTCGACCGTTTGCGCTGAGCTCCGCCCCTCTGCCGGAGGGGATCCGACCTGACCGAACATGGGGCGCACCACACGGTGCCGTCCCGACCATCGCCCATGACCACCTCTTCTCCTTCCCGCCAGCTGCTGGGACGAACCGTGCTTGAATGGTTCTCCAGCCTCCCCGTGTTCGTGCTCCTCTTGCTCACGCTGATCATCGGCACGGGCGAGATGGTGCACGGGCAACTGCTCAAGTTCGGCGAGTCGCTGTTTGGCGATCCGCCCGCCCAGGTGCAGTACTTCATGCTGCGTGCCGAGCCCAGCAAGCCCGAGTGCGATCCCAACGTCGACATCGAGACCGAGGTGCGCCGTCAATCGGCTGCACCGGCCGCAGACAGCAAGGCCGCCGACGACATCGATGGCCTGTTTGGCGAGGACAAGGCCGCCGACCCGGCTGTGGTGCGCAAGTCGCTGGAACAGTCGATCGCGATCTGCAAGGCCAAGCACGACCTCTACAACAAGGTGGTGCAGCACCAGACGCCGCAGGTGAAGGCCTACCGCACGATCGAGACCAGCTTCTTTGGCCTGTTCCAGCTGGGCACGGACAACCGCTCGCTGATCCTGCTGCTGATGGTGTCGATCGCGGCCGTGACCACGACCCTGGGCTTCCACCATATCGGCATCCGTCCCGGCCATTACACGAAGGACTACCTGGCGCAGTCGGTTTCACAGGTGATCTCCAGTGCGCTGCTGCTGTTTTCGTCGGTGCGTTACTACCAGATCCTGCAGGGCTCGGGCGTGGCGGTGGAGCACGCGCTGCTTCACTACATCTGGATGGCCCTGTTCGCCATCCTGCTGCTGATCAACGTGAAGCGCGTGATCAAGCCGGTGACCTCGCCCCATGGTGAGGGCAACTGGACAGGGGCCTTGCTCTCGATCCCGCTGTATGCACAGATGGCCACGGTGTCGGGTGTGTACTTCCTGCTCAATGGCCACCACGCCGGTCTGGCCATCTACATCAACCAGCTGATGGAGCTGCCCAGCATCTTCATGAACCTGGGCCTGTTCATCTGGTCGGGCATGCTGCTCAAGCAGAGCCGCATCATCGACATGCTGATGAACACGCTGCGCCCCTGGAGCCTGTCGCCCCAGTTGCTGACCTACATCATCCTGTTGGGTGCGGCGGTGGCGACGGCCTACACCGGGGCCTCGGGCGTGTTCGTGATCGCGGCAGGCGGCATCGTTTACCACGAGGTGCGCGCCTCGGGTGGTTCGCGCCAGTTCGCCCTGGCCGCCACGGCCATGTCGGGTTCGCTGGGCGTGGTGCTGCGGCCCTGCCTGCTGGTGGTGCTGATCGCGGCCCTGAACAAGGAAGTGACCACCAATGGCCTGTACCACTGGGGCTTCTACGTCTTCCTGCTGACCTCGACCCTGTTCTTCCTGGCCTCGCAGATGCTGCGCACCCAGCGTGCCAACATCGCATCGCCGTCCACCGCCATCCCGGCCACGCTGCGCCAGATCGTGCCCTTGCTGCCTTACGCCGCACTGGTCGCTGCCGTGGTCGCGACCTACGAGTTCGCGCTCGACACCAAGCTGAACGAAATCACGGCGCCCACGATCATGCCGGTGATCCTGCTGATCATCCTGGTGTTCGACAAGCTGACCAACAAGGGCAAGGCCGAACTGACGCCGGACTATGCCAGCCACCGTCAGGATGGGGTCGAGAAGTCGATCCGTTATGCGACCAACGAGACCATCGGCCACATCGGTGCGCTGTTGAGCCTGATGACGCTGTCGCTGGCCATGGGGGGGGTGATCGAGCGCTCGGAGGTGATGGGCTTCTTCCCCAAGGTCTTCGAGAACCACTGGACCGCGATGACCTTCCTCGTCGTGACCAAGGTGGTGCTGGGCATGATCATGGACCCCTTCGGCGCCGTGGTGCTGGTCTCGGGCACGCTGGCCCCGATTGCCTACGCCAACAACATCGACCCGCTGCACTTCTGGATGATGGTGCTGGTGGCTTTCGAGCTGGGTTACCTGCTGCCGCCTGTGGCCATCAACCAGTTGCTGACGCGTCAGGTGATTGGCGAAGAAGAGGTGACCACGGCCGACAACGAGGTGCGGCACCTGGGCTTCTACCGCCGCTACGAGCGCTGGATCCTGCCGCTGGTGGTGATGTCCATTGGCCTGGCCGTGGTGGCCTACCTGCCGCTGGCCGTGCACGACTTCCCGCAACTGGCCTTCATGAAGGACTGGCTGCCCCACGCTTCGCAATGACGCCAGAAGCCCTCGGGCTTCCGCCGCGACGAACCGGCCGTCTGCCTTGTGCAG
This sequence comes from Aquabacterium sp., assembly GCF_021768455.1. Taxonomy (GTDB): domain Bacteria; phylum Pseudomonadota; class Gammaproteobacteria; order Burkholderiales; family Burkholderiaceae_C; genus Aquabacterium. The sequence continues at coordinate 10,639 of NZ_JAIZVX010000069.1, forward strand.
CGGCCGGTTTTTTCATGGCTTGCTGGGCATGGGGGCGGTGGTATCGTGCCCGCATGACCCCAGCCGATCACCGCACAGCCCCCGCGATGCGGGCCCATGGCGCCACGATGTGGACGAGACCTTCCGGCTCCCTGGCCTGTGCGCTGCCGGCCCTGCTGCTCTGGCTCACCGCCTGCTCGACGCAGCCGGTGCAGCCGGTGACCGGCAAGGCAGCCACGCCTCCGGGCTCAACGTCTGTCTCAGCGCCCACCGCGTCTCCTCCTTCTTCTGGCGCGCCGACTTCCTCCTCGCCCACCACCCCACCAGGGGCAGGCAACCAGCCGGCCTTCGAGCAGGTGATCAAAGGGGCGGAACGGCAGGATGGCCTGCTGCCGATCTGGAAGCGCCAGGACAAGGTCTGGATCGAGCTGAGCCCGCAGGCTTTGGGCAAGCCGCTTTTCCTGTCGCCCAAGCTGGCCTCCGGCATCGGCGAGGCAGGGGTGTTCGGCGGTCTGATGCAGAGCCGCTGGGCCCAGGTGGGCCGTCCGCAATGGGTGGAGTTCCGCAAGGTGCAGCAGTTGGTGCAACTAGTGGCGGTGAACGCGGCCTACACGGCCCAGCCCGGCACGCCCCAGGCCCGTGCGGTGGCCACGGCGTTCTCGCCCAGCCTTCTGGGCAGCGTGCCCGTGGCCAGTGCCCCCCACCCGCAAAGTGGCGCCGTGCTGATCGAGGCCAACCCGCTGGTGCTGACAGACCTGCTCGGCATGGCGCAGACCCTGCAGCGCAGCTACCGCCAGAGCTATGCGCTGGACGGCCGCAACACCCTGCTCACGCAGGCGCGCAGCGATGCCAACACACTGGTCTTCGAGGTCTCGCAGCACTTCGCCACGGCTGGCATTTCGGCGGGTGGCACCACGCCTGGCCTGCCGGGCTCCACCGTGCCCCTGAGCGTGCCCGATCCGCGCAGCCTCTTCGTCAATGTGCATTACACGCTGAGCGCCCTGCCCGCCCAGCCCATGCCCACGCGCCCGGCAGATGCCCGCGTGGGCTATTTCAGCAGCACGGTGGTGGACTTCAGCAACGACCTGGCTCGCACACCGCGCCAGCGCTTCATCAACCGCTGGCGGCTGGAAAAGAAGGACCCGAGCGCGGCGCTCTCGCCGCCCGTGAAGCCCATCGTCTACTGGCTGGATCCCAGCATCCCCGAGGCCTACCGGGCCACCGTCACCGAAGGCATCCTGGCCTGGAACCAGGCCTTTGAGGCCATCGGGTTCAAAGGGGCCATCGAGGCCCGCGTGGCGCCCACCGACAAGCCCTTCGACACGCTGGAGACCGGTCACGCGGCCATCCGCTGGATGACCAATGCACAACCGGCCTTCGGCGCCATCGGTCCGGTGCATGTCGACCCACGCACCGGCGAGATCCTGGACGCCCACATTGCACTGGAGAGCCTCTCCTCGCGCGCCATCCGGGCCGTGCGCAGCCAGTACGTGGGCGCCCCCAACGCCGAGCCACCTCTGCACGGGTCCGCCCAGGAAGAGGCCTGCGAGCACGGTGCCGGCGCCGCCGAACAGCTGGGCCTGGCGCTCTCGGTGCTCGAATCCAAGGGCGTGGTCGACCCGGACAGCCCAGAGGTGCGCGACTTCGTGCTGGCCTACCTGAAGGACACGACCATGCACGAGGTTGGCCACACCCTGGGCCTGCGACACAACTTCCGCGCCTCGCGCTGGCGCACGGCCGAAGAGCTGGCACATCCGATGCTGGGCAAGACACAGGGCAACAGCGCCTCGGTGATGGACTATGCGCCCATCAACCTGCCCGCACCCGGCCAGCCCGTGGCCGCGCCCTTCCAGACCACCCTGGGCCCCTACGACTTCTGGGCCATCGCCTACGGGTACACACCGCTGCCTGCCGACAAGGCCCAGGCGACGGCCACCCTGCAGGCCATCGCGGCACGCAGCGCCGAACCCGACCAACGCGAAGCCCTGGCCTACGGCACCGACGAGGACAATTTTTTGGGTCTTGACCCCCAGGCCCTGACCTTCGACCTGGGCCGTGACCCGGTGGTGTTTGCGCGCCAGCGCCTGGCCATCGTGCAGGACCTGTGGCACAAGCAGGCCACGCGAACCCTGGGGCCGCAGGACGAGCCCGCCATCCTGCGCCGTGCCGTGAGCTACGGCTTGCGCGAGTTTGGTCGCACCAGCCAGATCTTGCTGCGCCAGGTCGGCGGCATCGTCACGCGGCGCGACGCCCTGGGCAGCGGCCAGGACCTGCTGGACCCGCTGCCGGCCAGCCAGCAACGGGCGGCGCTGGGCCTCTTGAGCCAGGCCTTCCTGTCGCCCGACGCCGTGGCCCTGCCACCCAGCCTGCTGCGTCGCCTGGCGCCCGATTACCTCGATCGCCAGGAGGCCACCGATGCGACGGGCGCGGCCACCGATTTTTCGCTGGCCGAGCAACAGCTGGCCATCCAGCGCGAGGTGCTGGGCAGCCTGATGGCCGAGCCCCTGGCGGAGCGCCTGCTCGACAACGCCGACAAGACCCGCGACCGCGAGACACGCCCGCTCACCGTGCGCGAGCTGCACCGGCGTGTGCGCGAGGCGGTCTGGGCCGAGCCGGTGAAACCAGGCTTCGAACCCGCCGCCCGCAACCTGCAGCGCGAGCACGTCAACCGCCTGGCGGTGGCCGTGGTGCGGGCCGGTGGCCGAGCCGATGTGCGCGCCATCGTGCGGCAGGAAGCGCAGACGCTGCTGCAGCGCCTGCAGGCCCAATCCGGCCGTGGTGACCCGAGCACCGCCGCCGCCCACCGCCGCGACTGTATCGACACCCTGCGTACTGCCCTGGCGGCCACCGTGGTGCGCGCCGCCCCCTGAGCGACGGGGCGGCCAGGGCGTCCCTCCACGGGGCCACCCTTCGTGGCGACGGCAGCCCCGCGCCAGCCCGGCGACAATGGCGGCTCAGACACCGCCACGACCATGGACCTGCCCACGCTGTTTTCCGCCTCCGGCCCCCTCGCCCGCGCCTTCGAGGGCTATTGCGAGCGCACCGAGCAGATCGAGATGGCCCAGGCCATCCAGACCGCCATCCGCGAGGCCAGCACCGTGGTGCTGGAAGCCGGCACAGGTGTGGGCAAGACCGCGGCCTACCTCGTGCCCGCGCTGCTCGAAGGCGGCAAGGTCATCGTCTCCACCGGCACCAAGGCCCTGCAGGACCAGCTCTTCCACCGCGACCTGCCCGCCGTGCGCGATGCCCTGGGCGTGCCCATCAAGGTCGCCCTGCTCAAGGGGCGCAGCAACTACCTGTGCTGGTACCACCTCGAGCGCGCCAACCAGGACGCCAGCCTGCTGGGCAGCCGCCAGGAGGTGCGCGACCTGGGCATCGTCAACCGCTTCATCCACCTCAGCCCCACGGGCGACAAGGCCGAATGCCAGCAGGTGCCCGAGCACGCCAGCATCTGGGCGCGCGTCACCAGCACCCGTGAGAACTGCCTGGGCAGCGACTGCGGCCGCTACAACGACTGCTTCGTCATCAAGGCCCGGCGCGAGGCCCAGGACGCCGACGTGGTCGTGGTCAACCACCACCTCTTTTTTGCCGACCTGATGCTGCGCGAAGAAGGCGTGCCCGAGCTGCTGCCCAACGCCCAGACCATCGTCTTCGACGAAGCGCACCAACTGCCTGACACCGCCACCCTGTTCTTCGGGGATGCGGTCTCGACGGCGCAACTGCTCGATCTGCTGCGCGATTGCCTGGCCACCGGCCAGTCTCAGGCCCGCGATGCCGCCAACTGGAACGACGTGCTGGCCCCGCTGGACCGCTGCACCCGCGACCTGCGCCTGTGTTTCGGCCCGCAGATGCAGCGCGCCTCGCAGCAGCAACTCGGCGAAGACCACCCGCTGTTTGCCGGCCTCGACAACCTGCGCGAGGCGCTGTTCACCGTGCGCGAGGTGCTGGAAGCCCAGGCAGACCGCACCCCCGAGCTGGGTCAGCTGCACCGCCGCGCCGACAGCCTGGTGCAGCGCCTGGCCGCCTGGGGTGCACCCGAGCGCGGCGACCAGCCCGAACTGTGCTGGGTCGACGTGGGCACGCATGGGGTGCAGCTGCACCGCACGCCCATCTCGGTGGCCGATGTGTTCCGGCGCCAGCGCCTGGGGCTGGGTGCCCCGGGGCCCGATGAGCCGGAGGATGACCTCCACAGCGCCCCCCAGGACGACACCCAGGACGACGACGAGGCCAGCCAGGCCCGGCGCGAAGCCGTGCTCAACGCCGATGTGGCCGACATGGCCGCGGCCTTTCAACTGGGGGGACAGGGTCGCCCGGACGCAGGTCCGGCGGCCACCACCGATGAGGCGGATGAGAACGACCTGCAGGCCCTGATGGCCGGGGCCCACGACGAGGCCACGGCCGGTTCGGCAACCGAACCGGCTCGCACTGCACCCCACGTGCCACGCCGGGCCTGGATCTTCACCTCGGCCACCCTGGCCGTGAAGAACGACTTCCGCCACTTCACCGAGGCCCTGGGCCTGGAAGATGCGCACTGCCAGTCCTGGTCCAGCCCTTACGACTACCCGGCCCAGGCCATGCTGTACGTGCCGCAGGGCATCCCCCAGCCCTCCGACCCGGGGCACACCGATGCCGTGGTCGACGCCGCCATGCCCCTGATCCGCGCCAACCGCGGCCGCGCCTTCGTGCTGTGCACCAGCCTGCGTGCCGTGGCCAAGGCCGCCGAGCGCCTGAAAGCCATCTTCGCCGAACAGGGCGACCCGTTCCCAGTGCTGCAACAGGGCGAAGCGCCCCGCCCCACCCTGCTGGAAGACTTCCGCCGTGCGGGCAACGCCGTGCTGGTGGGCAGCCACAGCTTCTGGGAAGGCATCGACGTCAAGGGCGATGCGCTCACCCTTGTGGTGATCGACAAGCTGCCCTTTGCGCCCCCCGATGACCCGGTGCTGGCCAAGCGGCTGGAGCTGCTGCAGAAACAGGGCGGCAACCCGTTCATGTCGCACCAGGTGCCACAGGCCATCATCGCGCTCAAGCAGGGCGCTGGCCGCCTCATCCGCTCGGAAACCGACCGCGGCGTGCTCATGATCTGCGACACCCGCCTGATCGACAAGCCCTATGGCAAGCGCATCTGGCAGAGCCTGCCACCCATGAAGCGCACGCGCGTGCCCGGCGAGGTGATCGCCTTCCTGGAAACGCTGTGAGCCAACGCCCGGCTCAGACCTCGGTGTTGTCGATCAGGCGTGTCTTGCCCAACTTGGCCGCGGCCAGAACGACCAGGGGCTCGGCCCCGGACAGTTCGGCCTCGGTGGCGGGCAACAGGTCGCGCTGGCGGCGCAGCAGCACGTAATCGGGCGCCCAGCCACGTTGGCTCAGGGTGGCCATGGCCTGGGCTTCCAGTTCGGCCACACGGGCCACGTTCAGCGCGCCCGCAGCACGACCGGCCAGCGCACCTTCGCGCACCGCGCGCAGGGCGGCACTGAGCTGCACGGCCTCGGCACGCTCATCGGTGCTGAGGTAGCCGTTGCGCGACGAGAGGGCCAGGCCATCGTCGGCGCGCAGGGTCTCGCCGCCCACGATCTCGATGGGCAGGCCCATCTGGCGCACCATGTTGCGGATGACCATGAGCTGCTGGTAGTCCTTCTTGCCGAAGACGGCTGCGCGCGGCTGAACCAGGTTGAACAGCTTGTGCACCACGGTGCTCACGCCGGTGAAGAAACCGGGGCGGAAGGCACCTTCGAGGATGTCGGCCAGTTCGGTGGGCGGCACCACCTTGTAGCCCTGGGGCTCGGGGTAGAGCTCGGCCTCGGAGGGCGCAAAGAGGACGTCGCAACCGGCAGCCTGCAGCAGCTCGGCGTCACGCTGCAGGGTGCGCGGGTAGGTGTCGAAGTCTTCGTTGGGGCCGAACTGCAGGCGGTTGACGAAGATGCTGGCGACCACGGGGCTGCCGCTGTCGCCCGACAACGCACGGGCCTGGCGGATCAGGGCCAGGTGACCTTCATGCAGGTTGCCCATGGTGGGCACGAAGATGGGGGCAGCGGGCGCGGCGGCGGTGGCGGCGCGCAGCTCGGCAATGGTGTGGAGCAGCTTCATGGGGAACTCGGTGGGTGACTGCGGGCGACGGCGGGCGGTGTTTCAGTAGGCGTGCAGGGCTTCGTCGGGGAAGCTGCCGTCCTTGACGGCGGCCACGTAGCGGCGCACGGCGTCTTCCACCGAGCCGCCTTCGGCCATGAAGTTGCGCACGAAGCGGGGCAGCTTGCCACGGGTCACGTGCAGCATGTCGTGCAGCACCAGCACCTGGCCGGCGGTGCCCGAGCCTGCGCCAATGCCGATGGTGATCATGCCGGGGTTGTCGGCCTGGACCTGCGCGGCCACGGCCGAGGGCATCAGCTCCAGCACCATCATGGCCGAGCCGGCCTGGGCCAGCTCGGTGGCGTGCTTGCGCAGCGTGGCCGCACCAGCCTCGTCGCGCCCCTGGATGCGGTAGCCGCCCAGGGCGTGCACGCTCTGCGGGGTCAGCCCCAGGTGGGCGCACACGGGGATGCCGCGTTCGGTGAGGAAGTGCACGGTCTCGGCCGTCCATCCACCGCCTTCGAGCTTGACCATCTGCGCACCGGCCTGCATGAGGGCGACGCTGGCACGCAGGGCCTGTTCGCGGTTTTCCTGGTAGCTGCCAAAAGGCAGGTCGCCAATGACCCAGGCCGTGCGGTTGCCGCGGGCCACGCAACGCGTGTGGTAGACCATGTCGTCGAGCGACACCGGCACAGTGCTGCCATGGCCTTGCACCAGCATGCCCAGGGAGTCGCCCACCAGGATGGTGTCGACGCCGGCATCGTCGACCAGGCGAGCGAAGGTGGCGTCGTAGGCGGTCAGCATGGTGACCTTTTCGCCTTGGGCGTGCATCTCGCGCAGGCGGTGCAGGGTCACGGGTTTGCGGCCGGTTTCAGCAGGGGTGCTCATGGTCTGGTGGTCCTTGGCGCAGGGCGCCAACAAGGAAGGTGGCGCGATTCTAGGCCTGTTGCGACCAGGCCAGAGGGGGCCGCGCCGCGCCGTCGGTTCACAGCTCTCCGGCAGAGATCAGGGACAGCACATCGGGCTGGCTGAGGTCGTCGTCGGCTGCGGCGTCGCCCCGATGGGCCCACCAGGCCAGACCCAGCGCCACGGCCACCAGCGAGGCGCCGAGCATGGGCCGCCATCGCACCCGCCAGCCCAGGTCCAGCGCCTGCACGGCGCCGTCTGGCTGATACGGCTGGCGCCCGGGCCCGGCCCGCCAGTGGGCCATGATGCGGGCCTCCATGTCGAGGTCCACACCCGGAGCCTGCCTGGCCAAGGCCTGGGCCAGGCTCTGTTTCAGCCGTGCGTCGTACGGCGCCTCGGGCGGGAGCGCGGACGTGGACGTGTCAGACGGTGGGGTGTGGCTCATGGGGCGCCCCTTTCCAGGCGTTGGCGCAGACCGGCCTTGGCTCGGTGCAGCAGTTGGTGGGCCGCGTTGGCGTCGATGTCGAGAAAACGGGCGATGTCGGGCACGGAGGCGTCGGCATAGGCCCACATCACCAGGGCCATGCGGTGGCGATTGGGCAGGGCAGCCAGGGCGGCTTGCAGGGCATGGCCGCGCACGGGGTCGTCGGGCGGCGGCGCGTCGCCTCCCCAGAGCAACGGCGCCCCGTCGGCCAGGGCGCCAATGTCGCCATCGTCGGTCACCTCGGCCTGGCGGCTGCGCAGCAGGCTGCGGCAACGGTTGAGCACGATGGTGTGGAAATAGGTGCTCAGGCGGGCGGAGCGGGTGTCGGCGGGTTGGCTTTGCCACAGGCGGATGAAGGCCTCCTGGACCACATCCTGTGCGTCTTCCCGGCGGCGCAACATCTGCATGGCCAGCCCCTGGGCCTGGGGCGCCAGTTCGCGAACCAGCTCACGGGCACTGTGCTCGCAACCCGCACAGGCGCGACGCCAGCGTTGCCAGTCCGGGGTTTCGGGCGGCCCGGGCGGGGGCTCGGCCGTGCGCGGCCTGAGCGCCAGCCAGCGACCGAGGCGGCTCACCGCGTCCACGGCATCGCCCTTTCCGCTCGCCCGGCAGGCGAGTTCGCCACCTGGGCCATCCGGCCACGGTACGGGTCCGTCATCTCACCTTGCCTTGAGTTTTTCGCGCAGGGCCGCGCGTTCTTCGGGGCTGAGCTTTTCCAGCATGGCGCGGCGCTGGGCCCGGCGTTCCTGGCGCTCCTCGGGGCTCATCTCGGCCAGCTGGGCACGGTGGGCCTGGATCAGGGCCTCGCGCTCTGCGGGCGTCTTCTTCTGCCATTGCGCGCGCACGCCCTGTTGCAGGGCCTGACGCTGATCGGGACTCAGGCTTTCCAGCCTTGCCCGCATGGCCTGCCGAAAGGCCGCCCTCTCTTCGGGACTGGCCTGCTTGAGCCGGGCGCGCAGATCGGCCTGCCGGGCCTCCTGCTCGGCCGGACTCAACTGGGACCAGGCCAGGGGATCGGGCACGGGAATGGCGCCCGCGCTGGCCGCCTGGGCCACATCCTGGCTCGCCAGGCCCAGGCTCGCCAGCCCCAACAGCATCCACAGCCGCCAGGGGAAGCGCTTCCCCTGCTGGCCTTGTCTCGTCGTTTCTGCGCGCATGTTCACACCCGATGGTCCCACAACATGACTCTGGAACGCGTGAGCGTGGGACCTCTTACGGTCGAGGCTGCAAACCCGATCAAAACGATCGGGCATGTCGACCACCCCGTAAGCCGAGCGTATCCCGCCAGGTTCAAAAGGCAAGGCACAGCGCCATCCCGGCGTCGCCCCTCCCCCAACAGCCTTCGGGCCCCATCACAGAGGACATGTCCACCATGCGCAACCCCACCATCCGCCCTGCCCTGGCCTTGATCGCCACGGGCCTGATCGCACTCAGCCAGGGCGCCTTGGCCCAGGCCAGCGCCCCCCAGGGCGGCCCCGCCACGCCCCTGTCGGACAAGGCCGCGCAGCGCGTCGAACAGCGTGTGGACCAGCGCCAGGCCCGCCAGGAACAGCGCATCGACCAGGGCGTGGCCAATGGCTCGCTGACCCGGGCCGAGGCCCGCCGCATGGAACGCCGCCAGGCGGGGGTGGAACGCGCCGAAACACGCGCGCAGGCCGACGGTCAGCTCACCCGCGGTGAGGCCCTCAGGCTGGAAAAGAAACAGGACCACGCCAGCCGTCGCATCTTCCACGCCAAGCACGACGCCCAGACCCGCCCCTGATCCCGGATCAGCCCGCGGCACCGGCCGCTCAGGTCGGCTGGTAGCTCAGGCGAACGTAAATGGGCGCGAAGGCCTCGGCCTGGGTGATCTCCAGCAGGCCTTCCTTGCCCAGCTCCAGCATGGCAATGAAGGTCACCACCAGCACAGGCGTGCCCCGGGTGGTGTCGAACAGGTCCTGGAACTCGACGAAGCGCTTGCCCTGCAGGGTGCGCAAGACAATGCTCATGTGCTCGCGCACCGAGAGCTCTTCGCGGCTGATGGTGTGGTGGGTGTTGAGGCGGGCACGCTGGAGGATGTCCATCCAGGCCTCGCGCAGGTCGGCCAGGGTCACCTCGGGCTGGAGCACCACCAGCGACGGGTCGGAATGGACCTGCACCCGCATGAAATCGCGGCCCAGCACGGGCAGGCGCTCCAGGCCGGCACCGGCCAGCTTCATCTGCTCGTACTCGATCAGGCGGCGGACCAGTTCGGCGCGGGGGTCTTCCGGCTCCTCGCCCTCGGGGGTGGGCTTGGGCGGCAGCAGCATGCGCGACTTGATCTCGATGAGCATCGCCGCCATCAGAAGGTAGTCGGACGCGAGTTCGAGGTTGCGCTTGCGGATCTGGTCGACGTAGGCCAAATACTGGCGCGTCACGTCGGCCAGCGGGATGTCGAGGATGTTGAAGTTCTGCTTGCGGATCAGGTAGAGCAGCAGGTCCAACGGGCCCTGGAAGGTCTCCAGGAAGACCTCGAGCGCATCCGGCGGGATGTAGAGGTCGGTGGGCATGGCGAACAGCGGCTCGCCATACAGGCGCGCCACGGCCACGTGGTCAACGACCTCGGTCAGCCCCGGCATCTCGGCCAAGGGCGGGGGGATCTCGCTCGGCAGATCAGGCCTTGGTCTGGTAGACGTAGGGCTTTTGGGCCACGCGGGCTTCGGCCTGTTCGCGCTGGGCCTGGCGGTCAATGGCCTTGTCCCACAGCAGGCCACGGCCCTCGCGCTGGCGGGCTTCCAGCTGGGGGTCACGCTGCTTGAGGCTGTCGATGAACTGGGTCGCGTCAGACTTGTAAGGTTTCCAGAAAAGCGGCATGGGGGGTCCAGGTTGGCAATCGGATCAAACCGGCATTTTATCGGTCTGAATCAAGGATGCAGCCGATCGCCGCACGACAATCTCTGCATGCAGGAAATTGAACTCAAATTCCAGATCCCCGTCGGGGCCCTGGGCGCCGTGCGAGCCCATGTGCTGGACGTGGCCAGGTCGCAGCAAAGTGGACCGCTTGGCGAGCAGATCCTCCAGGCGGCCTACTTCGACACCCACGACCGCAAGCTGGCCCGCGCCCGCGCCGCCCTGCGGGTGCGCCGCGAAGACGACGACTGGGTGCAAACACTGAAGGCAGCCGGCCCCCACGCCTTGAGCCGGCTGGAAGACAACCAGCCTCTGCCCGCGCCGACACCCGGCACGCCCATCGCGCCCGACCTGGCCCGCCACACCGGAGAGGCCCGGGCCGCGCTGGTGCGCGACCTGGGCTGGCAGCCCGACACCGACCCGGCCGGGGCCCACACCGGCCTGGTCCAGCTCTACCGCACCGACATGCGCCGCCTGCGCGCCCAGCAGGCCGTGCACACCGCCGACGGCCGTTTCCTGGGCCTGGTGGAACTGGCGCTCGACCTGGGCGAGATCGCGGCTGGCGCGCTGCGCAACCCGGTGCAGGAGCTCGAGATCGAACTGGTCGAAGGCCACCCGCTGGCCGTGATCGAGGC
>NZ_JAIZVX010000194.1 GCF_021768455.1 Aquabacterium sp.
CCTGGGACAACCTGGACGACTTCCTGCAGCTGGATGACTTCGCCGTGCAGGCCGTCATCGTGCAGGGCGGCGTAACCAGGCCGGCAATCCCCTGCATCTTCGATGAGCCGTATCTGAATGCGCAGATCGGCGAATTCGAAATGGACAGCAGCCAGCCGCGCATCCACGCGAAGGAAGCCGACCTGGTTGGCATCAAGAAAGGCGCTACCTGCGCCGTCGCCGGCAAGGTCTACGCTGTAATTGACGCGCCGAAGCCTGACGGCAACGGCATGGCCATTCTGAAATTGGCTGTCGAACCATGATCGACATCAGCGTTCATGCGGACCAGCTGGACCAGATCGTTCTGGACCTGGCCGCCAGCGAAGACCAGGTGGAAAAGGCGCTGCGTTCGACCATCAGCAAGATGGCCAATTGGCTGCGCGCGCGAACCGTGCGCGGCCTGTCGGACGAATTGAAGATGCAGCAGCGGATCATCCGGCGGCGATTGAAGGCGTTCAAGTTCAAGCAGACCGCACGCGGGGGCATGGCGACCGTCTGGTACGGCCTGAACCCTGTGGGCATGATCTACCTGGGCGCGAAACAGGACAAATCGCCAGGCGGCGGCGTCACGGTCAAGCAGGGCGCGGTGCGCAACGTTCCAGGGGCGTTCATCGCCACGATGCGCAATGGCCATGAAGGCGTGTTCAAGCGCCGCGACAAAAAGCGCCTGCGGATCGATGAGCAGGAAACGCCGATACAGGGGCCGGCGAACCAGTACCTGGCGCAAGCCGCCGTGCTGTCGGCCGAATTCACGGCCCAGTTTTTCAAGACTTTTGAACACGAATTGCAATGGCGCACCCGATAATCGAAACGGACATTCCGGGCCTGTATGCGGCCATCGTCGCCGCCATCAGCGCGCAGTTTCCTGAACTGCAAACGGTTGAATTCGACCGCGACGACAGCGACCGCACGTCGCTGCCTGTGCCTGCCTGCCTGCTGGAACTTACCGAATTCGAAGCCGCACCGGAACTTGACCCTGGCACCGACCAGCTGGCCGTCATGGCGCGCTTTGAAGCCGAACTGGTGCTGGGTTTCCGCACGCCGGCCGTGAAGCGTTCCGCGCGCGTGCTGGCCGCCGCGCTGTGCGCCTTCATGCACAAGCAGCGCCACTGGCCGAACGGCAAGGCCGGTGCAATCGAAGTGCTGGGCGCGTGGCCCAGCCAGTTCAAACCTGACCTGGACCAATACGAAGTTTGGCGCGTGGAGTGGCGGCAGCCGCTGAACCTTGGCGCGGACATTTGGGCAGGCGAGGCCGGCGGCGTGGTCCCGCAGACCATCCTGTTCGGCTACACGCCCGACATCGGGATAGGCCACGAACAAGATTACACACCAGTTTGATAGAAAATAAGGAATAGAAAAAATGGTTGATAAGCTAGTTCAACTTGGGGATGGTGTATCGCTCCAACGTTTGAAGGATATGGGCGACGGAACTTTCGCGCCCGTTGTTTCCGCTTCCAGCGGTGGCGCTTCGAAAGTCGTCGTTACCGGCGAGTACGTATTCGGAAAAACTTTGACCGCAAAGCCAGCGCCTGGCTGGGCATGGACCGCTGGAAAATGGCTTCGCAACGGCGTGGATATTTCCGGCGCTACGGCGCTAACGTACACACAGGGCCAGGCCGACATCGGGGCTGATATTACTTTCGCGCCGACTTCGCCGATTGAGGTATCAGCGGCTGGAAAGACTTCGGCAGATAAGCCAGGCGCGCCGACCATCGGCACCGCTACCGCTGCGGGCCAAACTATCAGCGTACCATTCACCGCGCCATCAAGCGACGGCGGCAGCGCGATAACCGGTTACAAAGTAACTTTGAGCGGCGGCGATATGGCGACCGGCACCGCAAGCCCAATATCAATTGGAAGTCAGCCAATCGGCGTTGCGCAGACAGCTGTGGTTCAAGCGCTGAATGCAATCGGCTACGGCCCTTCGTCTGCGCAGTCGAATCTTGTTACACCGAAGTATGCTTCGCTGCGCCAGGTTGCCAGCCGTTCTCAGGTATCGAACACGAAGATCGGGAATCCTCAGGCAGATGGGCATTCCTACCATCAGGCGTTCGATAATCTGACCACGTTGAAACTTGGCTGGATCAACGCGTTTGGCCAGCTGGAAGACACTACAGGTCTTGCAACGCAATCGTATAAATCGTTTGTCGAATATCCCATCGGAAGCGGAAGCGGCGCATACATCACCTACAATTCAGGCGCATCGACTACTGGCACCGCAGCGCCAGGAACGATCTTGCTTAGCGACTTGACATCGCTTGGCTTCACGATCCCGAAATATGCGTTCTTCCGTATCCGAACTTGGGTATCGTCTGCCAGCGGGGTTGTTGTGTCGCGTGGCAGCGCCGTACCAGCATCCGGCACTTCGGTTTATGACCGCATCGTCACCAGCGGCAGCACGTCGCCATCCATCGACCACACCGGCAGCGATGCGACGACGTATAACGCCCTGGCTACCGACATGAATTCGGCGACCTACTGCATAAAGCCTGCGGCAATTCTGTCGGTTTCGACCGTTGATTCTTTCGCACTATTGGGCGACTCGCGCGCCGCAAGTGAAACTTCCGACATCACGTCGGATTCGCTGTGCCTGTCCGAGCATCTGGAGCGGATCATTGGTGCAGCATACCCGTTCATGAACTTGGCCGCCGCAGGCGAAAAGGGTTTCGACTGGACCCCGAGCGGAACCCACGGCACGCTGCGCAAGCAACTGCTGGAATACGCCACCCATGTCCTGTACGGCTACGGCACGAACGACTTCAACAACGCGGCCAGCGATGCCATCATGAACGGCTACCCTGCGCAAGTTAAGACGGTTCCTGGCGTTGCTGGCAAGCCATTCTGGGGCGTCACGATCCCGCCGTATCTGTCTGGCGTGCCATCCAACAAGTTCCTTACGCTCGCAGGCCAGACGCTCAGCACCAACGAATCTCGCCGCGTGCAGTACAACGCCTTCGTTTTGGCGAATACGGGCAATGGAATGCTGTTCGATCGTTCGTTTGATGTTGCGCCGCATTACACTGACAGCAGCAGCGGTTCGGAAAAATGGCGCATCTACGCCAACGCACGCACCGTTACTGGCGACGTGGACGCGACGACTGGCATCATTACACTGACGAGCGGAACTTTCACGTCGGCAGATACGGGCCATCGGGTTTACAACGCAAACTGGGCTTTCACGGCAAGCGGTTCCGGTGCGTCGTTCGTTGATGCTTCCACTTCGCCGTACTTGCAATACATCGATTCGACGCATGCTCAGCTGATTACGTTCCTGGGCGCTACGAAGAAGCCGACTGCATCGCTGACAGCGCAGACGTTCTCTATCGGCGTCTATGACGAAACGACAGACGGCATCCACGGCGGCCAGCGCCCAGCAGTTCGTATGCAGGCCGCATTGCAAGTCCCGCAGTTCCAATGACCGCCGAACTGGAACGCCAGCTGGCAAACTTAATCCGCATCGGGCGGGTTAAGTCTGTCCAGTACGACCCGCCGGCCGTCAAGCTGTCCATCGGCGACCTGGAAACGGACTGGCTGCCGTGGTCCACGTCGCGCGCTGGCGGCACGCGCAGCTGGACCGCGCCGACCGTTGGCGAACAGCGCATGCTGTTTTCGCCATACGGCGACATGGGCCAGGCCGTGATCGGCCCTGCTATCTACCAGGACGACTACCCAGCGCCGGCCACAAGTGGCGACCAGGAACACGTCGTTTTCCCCGATGGCAGCAGCGTGGACTACAACAGCGCCACCAACACGCTGACGGTGAACGTTGCCGGCAGCGGTAAAGTGATCGTCAACTGCAAGCAGGCCGACATCAACGCCACCGACGCGGCGAACGTGAACACCAAGACGGCAACCGTTACCGCCAGCACGAAGGTGGACCTACTGACGCCGATCACGCACTGCAGCGGCAGTCTGACCGTGGACGGAACTATCACCGGGCTGTCGGGCCTGGCCATCAGCGGCACCGTATCGGGCGGCAGCGCGTCAGCGGCGATCAATGGGCCTGTGACCATCAACGGCGACACGACCACAACCGGCGCGCTGACGAACAACGGCAAGGCGGTGGGCAGTACGCTGCGGGTTTCCGGCGTGCAGTCGGGCGGCAGCATTTCCGGCAACCCTGTGTAGCCGGAAAACCCACTAGAGGAACAATCCGTTCATGCCGCCCACAATGGCAGCATGGACGGATTTAACGCATCTAACGGCACGCTGTTGACTGGCATTGCGCACTTGCGCCAGTCAATCCGCGACATTCTGACGACGCCTTTGGGCAGTCGCGTGATGCGCCGCGACTACGGCAGCGACCTGCCGCGACTGGTCGATGCGCCCATAAACAAATCCACCATCATGGACATTTACGCCGCCACCGCCGACGCGCTGGCGAAGTGGGAGCCACGATTCAAGCTGACGAAATGCACCATTGTGACCGCCGCGCCTGGAACCGTGACCCTGGACTTAACCGGTGAATACCTGCCTGACGGCAAGGAAGTCACCCTGGACGGAATCGAGGTCAATTAATGGCTGGCGCTTTTACCGCTGTTGACCTGTCGCAGCTTGCTTATCCAAACGCTGTTGAAGCGCTGGATTATGAAACGATTTTTTCTGAAATGCTGTCCGACCTGGTGACGCGTGACGCGACATTCACCGCGCTGGTGGAATCTGACCCGGCGTACAAGGTTTTGCAGGTTTGCGCCTACCGCGAAATGCTGGTGCGCCAGCGCGTGAACGAAGCCGTCAAGGCGGTGACGCTGGCTTATGCGGCCGACGACGACTTAGACCAGATCGCGGCGCGGTACGACGTTGAACGCCTGCTGCTGGATGCCGGCGACGCCGACGCCATCCCGCCGGTTGCCGCCACCTACGAAGACGACGACAGCCTGCGCCGCCGCGTGCAGCTGTCCTTCGAAGGGTTCAGCACGGCAGGGCCGGAAGGCGCATACATTTTCCATGCGCTGGGCGCGGATGCTGACGTGCTGGACGTGGCCGTAAACAGCCCGACGCCTGGCCAAGTTGTTGTGTCCATCCTGTCGCGCGAAGGCGACGGCACCGCGTCGCCGGAATTGCGCGCCGCAGTCAGCGCGGTGTTGAGCGCCGACGATGTGCGGCCACTGACGGACCAGGTGACTGTGGTTGCCGGCGGCATCGTACAGTACCAGGTAACGGCATCACTGGTTCTGTTTGACGGACCAGATTCTACGGTGGTTCTGACCGCAAGCCAGTCGGCCATGCAGGAATACGCCGACGAGTGCCACCGCCTTGGCCGTGACGTGACGGTTTCAGGCATCTACGCGGCACTTCACCAGCCTGGCGTTCAGCGCGTGATCCTGACC
Organism: Aquabacterium sp.; assembly: GCF_021768455.1. Classification (GTDB taxonomy): domain Bacteria; phylum Pseudomonadota; class Gammaproteobacteria; order Burkholderiales; family Burkholderiaceae_C; genus Aquabacterium. Next base: position 5,370 of record NZ_JAIZVX010000194.1, read on the forward strand.
GAGCCTGCAACGACAGTCACGACGCAGCCAGACGAAGCGCCTTACTGCACGGCTATCAACCTGACGCTGGGCGGCACCGATGACTGACGATCTACTGCCGAACAACGCGACACCGCAGGAACGCGCCATGGCGCTGACGGTGGCGCGCATGTCGGACGTTCCTGTGCTGGTGCGGGATTCCTGGAACCCTGCGACCTGTCCCGCTGAATTGCTTCCGTGGCTGGCATGGGCTTTCAGCGTAGACATATGGGACACGTCCTGGACCGATGCGCAGAAACGCGCCGCGATCAACGCCAGCGTTGCCGTACATCGGCACAAAGGCACGCCGGCCGCCATGAAGACGGCGCTGGACGCTTTGGGCTACGGCCTGGAACTGCAGGAATGGCACCAGCTGACACCGCAGGGCGACCCTTATACGTTCGGCGTTGACGTTGACGTGAGCGAAACCGGCCTGCCGGCGCAGAGCGATTACACGCTGATTGAAACCGTTGCCAACAGCGCAAAGAACGTCCGCAGTCACATGACGTTTTTCAACGTTCACGGCACGATCAACGGCACATTTTACGCGGGCGGCCTGTCCGTCTGCGGTGAAACTGTTTCTATAAATTCGGGCGACTGATGGTATTTTTCATGAAACTTACTGCTGTTGGCCTTGCCAAGCTGGCCGCAGCAAATACTGGCGGGGCTGCCGTGGTGTTGACCCAC
>NZ_JAIZVX010000195.1 GCF_021768455.1 Aquabacterium sp.
AACGCCTTCGATGCCGCCGTTGCCATCAGCGCCACCCTGGCCGTGGTCGAACCCTACGCCTCCGGGCTGGGCGGTGGCGGCTATTTTCTGTTGCGCCAAGCCGGCACACCAGCGGCCTACGGCCAGGTCGCGGGCGTAGGTGTGGGCGTTGCCGGTTTCCTCGTGGGCAAACAGCCCGTCGAAGGGCTCGGCCTGCCAGATGCGGGCCAGCACGTCCACCACCTCGCCGCGCATCACCCAGAGCTCGCCACCCAGCTCGCGCAGGGCCGTCTCCAGCTCCATCAGCGCCTCGCGCACGAAGCCCCAATGCTGGGCCGCCGCATCGGGCTGCAGCCACAGGCTGGGCTCGACCACATATAGACAGCGCACGCGCCCCCCCGCTGCAAAGCGCTGTGCGGCGCGCAAGGCAGCGTGGTCGGGCGTGCGCAGATCGCGTTTGAACCAGACGAGGGCGTGGGGCATGGGCGGGAGCTTAGGCAGGCTGACGCCGGTGGGTGAGGCTTGAATCGATTCAAAGGTGCGTCATGCGAGCGCCACTGTGCCCCGGCCCAGCCACTACACTGCGCATCGCTGATCCCGGATCCCCTGACCCACCGCGATGTCCCAACAAACCATCGATTTCACCCCGCCGCCGCCTTCCGATGGCGGCGAATCCCTGACCCTGGCCCACTACGCCGAGCGCGCCTACCTGGAATACGCCCTGAGCGTGGTCAAGGGCCGTGCCCTGCCCGATGTGTGTGACGGCCAGAAGCCCGTGCAGCGCCGCATCCTGTATGCAATGGAGCGCATGGGCCTGAGTTTTTCGGGCACCACCGGCGCCAAGCCGGTCAAGAGCGCCCGAGTGGTCGGCGATGTGCTCGGCAAGTACCACCCGCATGGCGACAGCGCCGCTTACGACGCCATGGTCCGCATGGCGCAGGACTTCGCGCTGCGCTACCCCCTGATCGACGGCCAGGGCAACTTCGGCTCCCGCGATGGCGACGGCGCCGCCGCGATGCGTTACACCGAAGCCCGTCTGGCGCCCATTTCCCGGCTGCTGCTCGAAGAAATCGACATGGGCACGGTGGACTTCATCCCCACCTACGACGGCTCCTTCGAAGAGCCCCGCCAGCTGCCTGCGCGCCTGCCCTTCGTGCTGCTCAACGGTGCCAGCGGCATCGCCGTGGGCCTGGCCACCGAGATCCCCAGCCACAACCTGCGCGAAGTGGCCGCGGCCACCGTTGCCCTGATCAAGGACGATAGGCTGCCCGATGAGGCGCTCTACGCCCACATCCAGGGGCCCGATTTCCCCGGGGGCGGCCAGATCATCTCCAGCCCGGCCGACATCGCCGAGGCCTACCGCACCGGTCGTGGCAGCCTCAAGGTGCGCGCCCGCTGGAAGATCGAAGACCTGGCCCGCGGCCAGTGGCAGCTGGTGGTGACCGAACTGCCGCACGGCACCAGCTCGCAGAAGGTGCTGGAAGAGATCGAAGAGCTGACCAACCCCAAGATCAAGGCCGGCAAGAAGGCCCTGAGCACCGAGCAGGTCAACCTCAAGACCACGGTGCTGTCGGTGCTGGACACCGTGCGCGACGAGTCCAGCAAGGACGCCCCCGTGCGCCTGGTCTTCGAGCCCAAGAGCCGCACCATCAGCCAGCAGGAACTGATCACCACGCTGCTGGCCCACACCAGCCTGGAGTCCTCCTCGTCCATCAACATGACGATGATCGGCACCGACGGCAAGCCCACGCTCAAGGGCCTGCGTCAGGTGCTGACCGAGTGGATCGGCTTCCGCATGGACACGGTCACGCGCCGCACGCGTCACCGCCTGGGCAAGGTGCTGGACCGCATCCACATCCTGGAAGGCCGTCAGCTCGTGCTGCTCAACATCGACGAGGTGATCCGCATCATCCGCGAGAGCGACGAGCCCAAGCCCGCCCTGATCGAGGCCTTCAAGCTCAGCGAGCGCCAGGCCGACGACATCCTCGACATCCGCCTGCGCCAGCTGGCTCGCCTGGAAGCGATCAAGATCGAGCAGGAGCTGGCCGAGCTGCGCACCGAGCAGGCCAAGCTGGAAGACATCCTGGGCAACCCGGCCGTGCTCAAGCGCACCGTGGTGAAAGAGATCGAGGCCGATGCCAAGCAGTACGGCGACGAGCGTCGCACGCTCATCCAGGCTGAAAAGCGCGCCGTGGCCGAGGTCAAGGTGATCGATGAGCCGGTGACCGTGGTCATTTCCGAAAAGGGCTGGGTGCGCGCCCGCACCGGCCATGGTCACGACCCGGCCGGTTTCGCCTTCAAGGCGGGCGATGGGCTCTACGGCACCTTCGAGTGCCGCACGGTCGACCCGCTCATCGTGGTGGGCAACAACGGTCGCGTCTACAGCGTGCCCGTCAGTGTGTTGCCGGGTGCACGGGGCGATGGCGCGCCCATCACCACCATGATCGAGCTGGAGTCCGGCACCCAGCCCCAGCATTACCTGGCTGGCAACCCCGAGCGCACCCTGCTGCTGGCCACCTCGGCAGGTTTTGGCCTGTTGGCCAAGCTGGGCGACCTCACCACCCGCCAGAAGGGCGGCAAGGGCTTCCTCACCCTCGACGAAGGCGCCACGGTGCTGCCGCCGGTGTGGGTGCAGCCCGCGCACACCCAGGTGGCCTGCCTTTCTGGCGATGGGCGGATGCTGGTGTTCGCACTCGACGAGCTCAAGTTCCAGTCCAACGGTGGCCGCGGCCTCACCCTGATGGACGTGGACTTCCCCAAGTCACCGCTGCTTTCGGTGGCCACGGTGCAACAGGGGGTGCGCGTGATCGGCACCACCCGAGGCGCCAAGCCCAAGGAAGAGGACGTGCGCAACTCGGCCTTCCTGGCCCACATGGGCAAGCGTGCCAAGAAGGGCAAGGCGGTTGATGCCTTCCAGAGCGTGATCAGGCTGCAGCCGCTGGCCTGAATGCGGAATGCCTGAAAGGGGGCAGGCTCAGCCTCCTGGTCCGGCGCTCAGTGGAAGACCGTGGCCAGCGCCTTGAACTGCTGGCCGCGCTCGGGGCCGGTCACGCTGACCAGGGGCTGATCGGCGGACTCGACCTTGAACCCTGCGGCGCGCAGCGAGGCCATCACGGCCTCGGGCGATTGCTTCGCCAGGGCGGCCACGGTGGTCACCGGGGCGTCCAGCACGGCAAAGCCCGCGCGCATGGCCGGGTTGCCGCCTTTTTCTGCCTTCGGCACGAAAAAGGAGGCCACGAGCAAGACGGCGAACACGCCCATGATCACCTGGCCGCTGCGGCGACCCAGGTGGCGCTTGAACGCCGCCCAGTTGGCGACGCTGTGGCACACGACCCCGGCCACCATGGCCCAGCCCAGCCATTCGTGGGCCTCCTTGTTGAGGCCGGTGTCGAGGTGGAAGAACATCAGGATGCCGGTGACGCCCATCAGCAGGAAGGCGCCGATCGTCAGGGGCGTGGCCCAGTCGCGGGAAATGGTCATGGTGGTGCTCGGAAACAAGGAAGGTGAAAACCCTTGGATCCTAGGCCGCCAAGCTGAAGCCAACCTTGACGCAATGTGGGCTTCAAGCTTTTTTACGAACCCGACACACCACCCAAACGTGCGCAGCGGCGATCAGGGCCAGAAGCGCCCCACCACCTCGGTGTAGAGCGGGATGCCCAGCAGGATGTTGAACACGAAGGTGACCGCCAGCGACAGCCCCAGGTAGAGCCCCGGCTGGGCCTCGGGGATGGCATGGCGCAACACCGCCGGCACCACGATGTAGGAGGCGCTGGCGGCCAGCACCACCAGGAGGATGGCGTCACCCTTGGGCAGGCCCAGCACCGCGGCCAGGCCCATGGCGAGCAGACCATGCACCAACGGCCCCACGATGCCGTAGGCCAGCAGCGCGGGGTGAACCTGCTTCAGCCCAGGCAGCTGCCTGGCCACGAGCAAGCCCAGGTCGAGCAGGAACAGCGCCAGCATGCCTTTGAACAGGTCGCCGGAGAAGGGCTCCATCATCGCCTTGCCCCGCTCCCCGGTGGCAAAACCGATGAGCAGGCTGCCCAGCAGCAGAAGGTTGGCCCCATCGGTGAACGCCTCGCGCACCACATGGCCCAGCGATGGCGCAGCTGCCGGGTTTTCACCCGCCTGTGCAACGCCTGCCTCCAGGCGGCGTGCGCGCGCGGCCAGGGCCATGGCCATCAGGATGGCCGGTGATTCCATCAGCACCAGGGCGACCGCCATGTGCCCGCCAAACGGGATCCCCTGGGTGCCCAGGTACTGCGTGGCCGTGATGAAGGTGGTGGCGCTGACCGACCCGTAGGTGGCGGCCACTGCGGCGGCATCGAAGCGCGAGAGCCAGCGCCTCAGCAGCCCGTAGCCCAGCGCGGGCACGGCCAGCGAGAGCAGGGTCGCGGCCAGCAGGCTGCCCAGCACCTCGGGGCCGAGTCCGGCCTTGGCCAGAGAAAAGCCGCCCTTCAGTCCCACCGACATCAGCAGGTACAGCGACAGAAAGCGGGCGATCTGCGGCGGGATCTCGAGGTTGGAGCGCAGCAGGCCTGCGGTCACGCCGAACACGAAAAACAGGATGGACGGGTCGAGCAGGTTGTTCAGGGCATTCATGGCCGCGATGCTAGGCCGCTCGAGGCATCAGGAAAACTGAATTATTTCAATGAAAAACATCGGCTCGTTTGATGTGTTTCACACCCGCACCACCGTCACGGAACAACTGGCTTCTGCCACGACCTGCGCGCTCACGCTGCCCAGGTAGCGCCGCATGGCCGAATTGCCCCGTGCGCCCATCACGATGTGATCGACCTGGTTGCGCGTGGCGAAGTCGATGATGGCCGTGGCGGTGTCGGGCGCTTCCAGCACGTGGAAGGTGAGGCGGTGCTCGTCCATGTCCAGCGCCTGCTGCAACGGGCGAGCCCAGTGCTTGATCGCGATGAGCTGCTGCACATGCAGGCTGTTGCCCTGTTCGTCGGTCAGGGTGTCCATGCCGATGCGGTTGGTGCGCATGATGCTGACGCAGGCCAGGCGGGCGCCGGGCTCGATCTCCATGATGCGGCGCACGGTGCTGAGCACCTTCTGATCGAGTTCGGGCGTGTTGGTCTTGGTCCCGATGGCCACCATGATGATGGGGCTGCGCTCCACCTGCGCGGTGCCCGGCGCATCCTGTTTGGGCTCCGAGCCCAGGGCCTTGAACCAGCGCTTGAAGGTGCCGATGCGGCCGCTGGTGTCCAGCTTGGCGGCGCGGGCCGTCAGGGCGATCTGTTCCGGGTGCTGCAGGTCGGAGGCGAGCAGGGCTGCGCTCTGATAGCGGCGGGCCGGGTCGACCTCCAGGCAGCGCAGGATCACCTCCTGCAGCCACGGCGGGGTGTCAGGGCGCAATGCGCGGGGTGGCACGGGTTCGGTGTAGAGGCGTTTGCGCAGGCCGGAGACCGAGGTGGGCTGGCCAAAGGGCCGCTCGCCGGTGGTGAAGTGGTAGAGCATCACGCCCAGCGCGAAGAGGTCGCTGCGCGGGTCGTTGCGCACGAATTGCACCTGCTCGGGCGAGATGTAGGGCCCGGTGCCCATGGGCAGCGAGAACTCCTCCTCCAGCAGGTCGGGCAGGTGGTCGTGGCGGGAGAGTCCGAAGTCCACCAGCACCACGGTGCCATCGGGCCGGGTGAGGATGTTGCTGGGTTTGATGTCCAGGTGCACCACATGCTGCTTGTGCAGGGCGTGCAGGGCAAAGGCCACGCGGTGGCCGATCTGGGCGACCTGCTCGAAAGGCAGGGGTGCTTTCTCCAGCGTGGGGCGCAGCGACTCTCCGGCGATGTGCTCCATCACGATGTAGGGCTGGCGGGTGAAATCGCCCTTGGCCAGGTAACGCGGAACATGGGGGCCCTTGAGCATGGGCATCACCATCTGCTCGACCTCGAAACCCACGATGGTGGCCGGGTCCTCGCCGCCCTTGATGCGCGGGATCTTCATGATCAGCGGCACCTCGGGGGCGCTGCAGTCGGTGCGGGCCACGTCCCACAAGGTGGCCATGCCGCCCTGGTGCAGCTTGGACTTGAGCACATAGCCGTCGATCACCATGCCTTCGTGCAGGCGCAGGG
>NZ_JAIZVX010000196.1 GCF_021768455.1 Aquabacterium sp.
CAACAAGGAGCTGATCCGCAACCTCGCCCACGAGATCAAGAACCCGCTGGGCGGCATCCGGGGTTCGGCGCAGCTGCTGCAGATGGAGTTGGAGTCGAAGTCGCTGACCGAGTACACCCAGGTCATCATCCACGAGGCCGACCGGCTGCAGGCCCTGGTGGATCGCCTGCTGGCGCCTCACCGCCGGCCGCATCTGGTCAGCGAGGTCAACATCCACGAGGTGTGCGAGCGGGTGCGCTCCCTGATCCTGGCCGAGTTCCCCAAGGGGCTGAAGGTCTGGCGCGACTACGACACCTCCCTGCCCGATTTCCGTGGCGACCGCGAGCAGCTCATCCAGGCGGTGCTCAACATCGCGCACAACGCGGCGCAGGCCCTGGCAGATCGCATCCAGGGCGGCGATGCCGTGCTGACCTTGCGCACGCGGGTGGCCCGCCGCCTGACCATCAACCGGACCTTGCACCGGTTGGCACTGGTCTTGCATATCGAGGACAACGGCCCGGGTATTCCGGAGTCCATCCGCGATCGGATCTTCTACCCCCTGGTCTCAGGGCGGGAAGGCGGATCGGGGTTGGGGCTCACCCTGGCGCAAACCTTCGTTCAACAGCATCAAGGCACCATCGAATGCGAGAGCGAGCCGGGGCGCACGGTATTCAGGATCCTGATACCGCTGCCATGATCCCCGTGCTGGCCCGTCAGGAGAGCAGGGATGCCATCACCTCAGGTCAGCATGAAACCCATCTGGATCGTTGACGACGACCAATCCATCCGCTTCGTGCTTGAAAAGGCACTGGCCCGCGAAGACCTGCCTGTGCGCAGCTTCACCAATCCGCGTGATGTGCTGTTGGCGCTGGATGAGGAAGAGCCCCAGGTGCTGGTGTCCGACATCCGCATGCCGGGCGGCTCGGGCATTGACCTGCTGAGCAAGGTCAAGGCACGCCTGCCTGGCCTGCCCGTCATCATCATGACGGCTTTCTCCGATCTGGACAGCGCCGTCTCGGCCTTCCAGAGCGGCGCTTTCGAGTACCTGCCCAAGCCCTTCGACCTGACCAAGGCGGTGGAGCTGATCCGCCGGGCGGTGGACGAGAGCGTGCGCGAAGAGGTGATCGACGAGCGCGTCACGCAGATGCCCGAGATGCTGGGGCAGGCCCCGGCCATGCAGGACGTGTTCCGCGCCATCGGCCGCTTGAGCCAGAGCAATGTGACGGTGCTGATCACGGGCGAATCTGGCGCCGGCAAGGAACTGGTGGCACGCGCGCTGCACAAGCACAGCCCGCGCGGCAACGGACCCTTTGTGGCCATCAACACGGCGGCCATCCCCAAGGACCTGCTGGAGAGCGAACTGTTCGGTCACGAGCGCGGTGCTTTCACGGGCGCGCAGACCATGCGCCGTGGCCGCTTCGAGCAGGCCGACGGTGGCACGCTCTTCCTGGATGAAATCGGCGACATGCCGTTTGACCTGCAGACCCGGCTGCTGCGGGTCCTGAGCGACGGGCAGTTTTACCGCGTCGGTGGTCACCACCCGCTCAAAAGCAATGTGCGCGTGATCGCCGCCACCCACCAGAACCTGGAAGACCGCGTGCGCCAGGGCGTGTTCCGGGAGGACTTGTTCCACCGCCTGAACGTGATCCGCCTGCGCTTGCCGGCCTTGCGCGAGCGCCGCGAAGACATCCCGACCCTGGCCCGCTTCTTCCTGCAGAAAAGTGCCAAGGACCTGGGTGTGGAGGCCAAGCGCATCTCCGAGGCGGCTTTGCAGCGCCTCGCGGGCTTCGATTTCCCCGGCAACGTTCGGCAGCTCGAGAACATCTGCCACTGGCTGACCGTGATGGCGCCGGCCCAGGTCATCGAAACCAAGGACCTGCCACCCGAGTTGCTCGATGGCCGCATCCCGGCCGTGACCTCGGTGCCACAGGCCGCGCCGCTCCAGGCGCCGGCCGTCGAGGCGGTGCAGCCCCTGGTGGCTGGCTGGTCTCAGCCCGATGGTCCGACCGAACTGCGTGCCCCGGTGCTGCCATCGGCCGCGCATGTGGAGACCTTTGGGGCGCCGGTGGAGCCGCTCGGCCATGCCGCCACCGTGTCTTTTCCCGCGGTAGCCCCCTTGGGTGGGATGCCGACTGGGATGCCCGCTGCCGTGGCGGGCGACTCGCCTGCCGGTGTGCCGAACTGGCTCAAGGACCTCGAACGTGAGGCGCGGGCTCGCCTGGAAGCCGGGCAGCCCGAGGTGTGGGACACGCTCACCCGCCTGTTCGAGGCCAGCCTGATCCACACGGCGCTGGAGTTGACGCGTGGCCGCCGCATCGAGGCTGCGCAAAAGCTGGGCATCGGGCGCAACACGATCACACGCAAGATCCAGGAACTGGGCATCGACGATTGAGTCGGCGATGTGAGTCGGCGATATAGGCCGGAGATGCCGCTGAGGGTCACCGTGCCTGTGGCGGCTTCACCGAGCTTTGCAGACCCTGTCAGCCGGGCTGGCGGGGTGCTGCGTTAGAGTCTTCACCAAGACGCCAGCGAGGCGTTGTCCCTTCGGGAACTGAGGACCTGACCATGCGTACCAAACTGTCGACCACGGCCACCTTGCTGGCCGCCCTGAGCCTGGCCTTCCTGGCCGCCTGTTCCACCACCAGCCCCGACGTCATCAAGCCTGGCGATGCCCAGCGCATGTCGCAGGTGGCCGATGCCGTGGTGCTCAATGTCCGGCCCGTGGTGGTCGAGGGCAGCCAAAGCGGCCTGGGCGGCACGGCGGGCGCGGTGGTCGGTGGCATAGCCGGTGCCGCATCGACCGGCAACCCGCGTGGCTCTGCCATGGCCGGCATCGTTGGCGCGGTGGTGGGCGGTGTGGTGGGCAACGCCACCGAACGCTTCGGCACCCGCGAAGACGCCATCGAAATCCTGCTGCAACTGAGCAATGGCGAGCGCCGTGCCATCGTGCAGGCCAAGGGCAGCGAGACCCTGAACCCTGGCGACGCCGTGATCCTGGTGACCACCGGTGGCAAGACCCGCGTGATGCTGGCGCCGAAGGTGACGGCTCCCGCGGCCAAGTAAGCCTGTTTCGCTCCTGTGGATGGGGCGCTGGCTTGCGGCCCGCATGTGCTCATGCGCGGTGAGCATGGAACCTTTGGCCGCACCCCTACACTGAGCCTCATCCGGACCACGATGGTCCGCCATGTGACCTGTTCGAGCCGCCCATGCCATTGTCTCTTTCGCGATCCGTGTCCAGCCGTGCCCCGATGACAACCCCCACCTGGCGGTGGCGTCTCCTGCCTTGGCTGATTGCCGCCTCGCTGGGCGGCCTCCAGGTGAGTGTGGCCGCTGCCGCGACGGTGGCGGGGCAGCGCGCCTCGGTGCTGCAGCCAGCCCGAGTCCCCTTGAAGGCCGTGACCACGGTCGAGGGCATCAGCGAATACCGCCTGCCCAATGGGTTGCAGCTGCTGCTGATCCCCGATGACTCCAAGCCCACGACCACGGTGAACATGACCTACCGTGTGGGCTCACGCCACGAGGGCTATGGCGAAACCGGCATGGCCCACCTGCTGGAACACATGCTGTTCAAGGGCACGCCGCGCAACCCGCAGGTCTGGGCCGATTTCAACAAGCGGGGCTTCCGTGCCAACGGCAGCACCTGGTACGACCGCACCAATTACTTCGCCAGCTTTTCGGCCAACGAAGACAACCTGCGCTGGTACCTGTCCTGGCAGGCCGATGCCATGGTCAACAGCTTCATCGCCCGCAAGGACCTCGACAGCGAAATGACCGTGGTCCGCAACGAGATGGAGATGGGCGAGAACGACCCGGGTCGCATCCTGATGGAGAAGACCGTCTCGGCCATGTACCAGTGGCACAACTACGGCAAGTCGACCATCGGTGCCCGGGCCGACGTCGAGGGCGTGGACATTGGCCAGCTGCAGGCCTTCTACCGCCGGTATTACCAGCCTGACAACGCGACGCTGATCGTCTCGGGCAAGTTCGATGTGGCCAAGGTGCTGGCCTGGGTTCAGCAGGACTTTGGCGCGATCCCCAAGCCGACGCGCAAGCTGCCACCGCTCTACACCTTGGACCCGGTTCAGGATGGGGAGCGTTCGGTGACGCTGCGCCGGGTGGGCGGCGTGCCGTTGATCTTCGCAGGCTATCACGTGATGCCCGGCGCGCACCCCGATTACGCGGCGGTGGAGTTGCTGTCACTGATCCTGGGTGACACGCCTTCGGGCCGCCTGCACCGTGCGCTGACGGACAAGCAGCTGGTGGCGTCGGTGTTTGCTTTCTCCGAAGGGCTGGCCGATCCCGGTTTCATCCTCTTTGGCGCCCAACTGAGCCCCGAGCAATCGCTCACGGACAGCAGCCAGGCTCTGCTGGACGTGGTGGAGTCGGTGGCGCGCCAACCGGTGACGCAGGAAGAACTGGACCGCGCCAAGGCCAAGTGGCTCAAGGGGTGGGACAACGGCTTCACCGATCCGCAGCACATCGGCGTGGCGCTGTCGGAGTCGGTGGCGCAGGGCGATTGGCGTCTCTTTTTCCTGACCCGCGACCGGGTCAAGGCCATCACGCTGGCCGATGTGCAGCGCGTGGCGCAAACCGCCTTCGTGTCTTCCAACCGCACCTTGGGTGAATATGTGCCGACCGCCGCGCCCGAGCGCGCCGCCGTGCCCGCCCGCGTGGACGTGGCCAAGGCGCTCGAGGCCTTCAAGCCCCAGGTGGCCGAAGCCCAGGCCGAGGCCTTTGACGCCAGCCCGGCCAACATCGACGCTCGCACGCGTCGCTTCACGCTGCCCTCGGGGCTGCAGGTGGCGTTGCTGCCCAAGTCCACCCGCGGTCAGGCCGTCAAGGCCAACCTGACCCTGCGCTTCGGCACGGCAGACAGCCTGGCCCATTGGGGCGAGGCGCCCGATGTGCTGGCGGCGATGCTGGACAAGGGCACCTCGACCTTGTCCCGCCAGCAATGGCAAGACAAGCTGGACGCCCTGCAGGCCGAGGTGGGTTTTGCCTCCGCGCCCGGGCAGCTCAATGTGAGCCTGAGCACCCGTCGCGATCACCTCCCGGCACTGATCCAGTTGGTGGTGGAGGCTTTGCGGTCGCCGGCCTTGCCGGCTGCGGGCCTGGACGAGGTGCTGCGCCAGTCGCTGGCGGGTCTGGCGGAGCAGAGCAAGGAGCCGGAGGCGGTGCTGCAGGAGGCCCTGGCCCGGCATGACAACCCGTATCCGGCGGGTGATGTGCGCTACGTCCCGACCTTTGCAGAAACCGAATCGGCCTTGAAGGCATTGAAGATGGAGCAGGTCAAGGCCTTCCATCAGCGCTTCTATGCGGCCAGTCATGCGCAGTTTGCCGCGGTGGGGGATTTCGATGCCGCGGCGGTCGAGGCGGCGCTCAAGGCCTCCTTGGGAGATTGGACCAGTGCCGAGCCATTTGCGCGCATCCCGGAACCCATCCAGCCGGCGAAACCGGCGCGCCTGGTCTTGCCGACGCCGGACAAACAGAATGCGGCCATGTCGGTCAAGCTGGCCCTGCCTTTGACCGATACCGATGCGGACTACGCGGCCTTTATGCTGGCCAATCACCTGCTTGGCTCGGGTGGGGATTCGCGCCTCTGGAATCGCATCCGCGAAAAGGAGGGCCTGTCCTACAACGTGTACAGCGCGGTGAAATGGAATCCGCAGGAGCGCCATTCAGAATGGGTGGCTGCGGCGATCTTTGCACCCCAAAACCGAGACAAGGTCGAGGCGGCATTTCGTCAGGAGGTGGACAGGGCGCTGACCCAGGGTTTCACCGCAGCCGAATTCGATGCGGGCAAACGCGGGCTGTTGAGTTTCCGCCGTCTGGCGCGAGCCCAGGATGCCCGTTTGTCTGGGGCATGGGTGAGTAACCTCTACCTGGGGCGCAGTTTCGAGCTGGCCGCCCAGGTGGATGCAGCCCTGGAGCGAGTCACCTTGGCCCAGGTGAACGAGGCCCTGCGCCGTTACCTCAAGCCCGAACAATTTGTCCTGGGGGTGGCTGGAGATTTCAAGCAGACCAAGCCCTGATCGAAGCGGGCGCCCAAGAAAAAAGCCGGTGCATGCACCGGC
>NZ_JAIZVX010000070.1 GCF_021768455.1 Aquabacterium sp.
CGTCTTCATCGGCGCCTCGACCGGTGGCACCGAGGCCACCAAGGAGGTGCTGATGTCCCTGCCGGCCGACTTCCCGGCCGTGGTCATCACCCAGCACATGCCGCCCGGCTTCACGCGCAACTACGCGGCCCGGCTCGACAGCCTGTGCAAGATCAGCGTGAAAGAAGCCAGCGATGGCGAGCGCATCCTGCCGGGTCACGCCTACATCGCCCCGGGTGGCCTGCACCTGAGCGTGGAACGCTCCGGCGCCAACTACATCGCGCGCGTGCAGGACGGTGAGCCCGTGAACCGCCACAAGCCCAGCGTGGAGGTGCTGTTCAAGTCGGCCGCGCGGGTGGTCGGCCCCAACGCCATGGGGATCATGCTGACCGGCATGGGGGCCGACGGCGCCCGGGCGATGCGCGAAATGCGCGACGCCGGCGCCTACTGTGTGGCCCAGGACGAAGCCACCTGCGTGGTCTTCGGCATGCCGCGCGAGGCCATCGCGGCAGGCGCCACCCAAGAGGTGCTGCCGCTCAACAAGATCGGCCCGCACATCATCGAGCACCTGCGCGCCACCGTGGGTCAGGCCCTCAGCCGCGTCTGAGTTGGCGCCTCGGGCTCAAGGGCGCCCCACGAAGAGCATCAGCGTGGGCCCCACCACCGGGCTGTTGACCACGGCCGCGTAGACCGGGCCCACTGCGGTGTCGGTACCCAGGTAGAGGCTCATGCCAGTGCGCTTGCTGCCCTGCCAGAGCTGGCTGGGGTGCTGCCAGGTGTTGCCCACCTCGAGGCTGGTGCCCATGAAGAGCCCCCGCGTGAAACCGGAATCCACCAGCCTGACCTGGTAGCCTGCCCGCACCAGGGCCATCTGCGGGCCACTCACCTGGAAGGTCGTGTAGCCCGACAGCAGCTGGAAGCCGCCCAGGCCGTACCGTGGCACTTCGGGCATCACCCCTTCGGACAGCCCCAGGCGCCAGCCCGTGAGAAAGGTGTGGTCACCCCAGGAGCGCACCCACTGGCCTTGAGCCTCCAGGTGGCGCACCGCCCCATCGCCCTGCGCGGTGCTGCCACGCGCCTGGCTGCGTCCCTGCATGTAATGGGCTTCGACGCGCCAGCCGCGGGTGGGGAAGAAGGCGTGGTCCAACTGGTCGAGCACGGCCTTCATGTGCCACCCCTGTTCACGCCAGCGCGACACCGAGCCGGTGCTGGCCCGGCTCAGAGCGTAAGGCCCCGAGGCCAGGTTGATGCCGTCGTGCCAGGCCTCGTTGATCAGGCCCAGGCGCAGCTCACCCAGTTCGCGCCAGTTCACCCCCACGTCCAGCAGGACCGAGGTCGTGCTGCGGTCCACCTCGGCGTCCAGCGGGCCATTCGGGTTGCGGTGGTAGCCCAGGGTGCGGCGCTGGTGGGAGGCCGCGGCCGCCACAAAGCCACTGAGGCCATCGGGCAGCCGCAGGTCCATCGGGCGATACCACTCGGTGCCCAGCGCGGGTGCCGAGCCCAGCCTGACGAAGTTGCGCCACTCGCTGCCGTGGCTGTCGAGCCAGTGGCGGTTGTGCACCAGCTTGAGGTTGAAGGCGCTGCGACCGCGGTTGTCCGCCGAAAAGTCCACGCCCATCTGCAGGTAGTCGGGGCCCCAGGGCTTGTCCTCGAGGTCGAAGACCAGGCCTTCGCTGCCCTCCGGTGTGCGCAGCAGGCGGTAGTCGGTGCGCAGGTAGTCGCCCGAGGCGGCCAGCACGGTCACGTCGCGTTCCGCCTTGGCCAGGTCGAACACCTGGCCGGGCTGGGTCAGCAGCATGTCGGCCCGGTTGCCGGGCTGCGTGAGCCTGGAGCCCTCGAAGCGCACGTACTGCAAGGGCGCCGGCGGCACCTGGCGCTGGCGGCGGGCAGCCTGCCAGGCGGCGTACTCGGCCTCGCTGACCTTGAGGTCCTGCATGCGCAACACCATGGCCTCGGCCTGCAGGGCGCCCAGCAGGATGAACTCGCGCGCGCGGTTGAAATCGGCCGACGTCAGGCCTTCCAGCCGGGGCGCGATCAACACGTCCTGCGCCGTGAGCTTTTGCAGGCTGCGCTGCACGTTCTGCTCGGTCAGGATGTTGATCATCTGGGCCGTCACGCCCGTGAAGGTCGACAGCACCTCGCGCCCTGCCAGCGGCGTGCCGATGTTGACCACGATGAGGCGCTGCGCCCCCATGTCACGGGCCACGTCCACCGGCGTGTTGTTCACCAGGCCGCCGTCACCCAGGATGCGCCCCTGCACCTCCACCGGCGCAAAGATGCCCGGCACCGACATGCTGGAGCGCAGGGCCAAGGCCAGGTCGCCATCCTTCAGGACCAGGGCCTTGCCCGTCTCCATGTCGGTGGCCACGGCCCGGAACGGCGTGGGCAGCTGGTCGAAATCCTCGAATCGGCGGGCCGACAGGGTCAGGCGACGCAGGTGGGACTCCAGCCCGCGTGACGACACCGAACCCAGTGGCGCCTTGACCCCATCGCTGCCAATGCCCACCTCCACCACGGGCGAGACGTCGAAATCCTGCTCCTTGCGGCGCTGGTTGAGGTTCTGGCGGTCCACCCGCGAGGCAAAGACGTTGTCCCAATCGAGCTTGAGCACCTCGTCTTCCACCGCCTGGGCCGACATGCCGCTGGCAAACAGGCCACCCACGATGGCCCCCATGGACGTGCCGGCCACCATGTCGACCGGGATGCGCTCGCGCTCCAGCACCTTGAGCACCCCCACATGGGCCAGCCCGCGCGCACCGCCGCCCGACAGGACCAGACCGATGCGCGGACGCAGCACCTGGGCCGCATCGGCCGCGGGCAGGGGCTGCGTCTGAGCGTGAGCCGGGGCCCAGACCAGACCCTGGGGCAGCGAGACCAGTGCACACAAGGCGGCCTTGCGCCACAAGCGTGGCCACGAAGACAGGCACAAACGGCGGCAGGAAGGGTGCGCAATCATGCAAAAGATTGTGCCGCGTCAAACCGGCTGGACCTCGACAAACTGCGGCGGTCGCGCCCTTGATTTGGATCAGGGCGGCCCAGGTCAAACAGGAGTCAGATAGAGCCCGAGACAGACAAAAGGAGCACACACATGCAAGCCTGGATTGACTTCTTCACCACCGACTACGGTCTCATGAGCGCTTTCGTGATCGCCTTCGTGATCGTGATGGGCAGCTACATCGGCTGGTACGTGGCCAAGCATGTGCGTGAAGACACCGAACGGCACGACCGTTTGGTCAGAGAAGCTCGAGGCGGCTGAGGGGCCGCTTCGCGTGGCACGGGAGGGCTGAGGGGCCCGACCGTGCTTGCAGGACCGGTCTCCAGAACCGGCTTGGGGGGATGTGCACGAGAGGGGTGCACAGCCTTATGACACAGGGCCGCGAAAGCGGCCCTTTTTTTCGTCCGTGCGCAAGGCATGTCAGCGCCCGGACGAAAAAAAGCCGCCTCTCGCGAGACGGCTTTTCCTTTGCGGTCGGCAAAGCGGTGGGCACCACCGAAGCGGTGCCCTGCAGGCCATTACATGCCCATGCCGCCCATGCCGCCCATGCCACCCATGTCATGGCCGCCGCCCACGGGGGCGTCGTCCTTGGGGGACTCGGAGACCATGCACTCGGTCGTCAGCATCAGCGAGGACACCGAAGCGGCGTTCTGCAGTGCGGTGCGTGTGACCTTCGTGGGATCCAGGATGCCCATTTCGATCATGTCGCCGTAGGTGTCGTTGGCGGCGTTGAAGCCGAAGTTGCCCGAACCATTCAGGATGGCGTTCACGACCACCGAAGGCTCGCCACCGGCGTTGGCCACGATTTCGCGCAGAGGGGCTTCGATGGCCTTCAGGACCAGCTTGATGCCGGCGTCTTGATCGGGGTTGTCACCCTTGATCGTGCCAGCAGCCTGCTTGGCGCGCAGCAGGGCCACGCCACCGCCAGGCACCACGCCTTCTTCCACTGCAGCGCGGGTGGCGTGCAGGGCGTCTTCCACGCGGGCCTTCTTTTCCTTCATCTCGACTTCGGTGGCAGCACCGACCTTGATGACGGCCACACCGCCGGCCAGCTTGGCCACGCGCTCTTGCATCTTTTCACGGTCGTAGTCGCTCGTGGCTTCTTCGATCATGATGCGGATTTGCTTGACGCGGGCTTCGATGTCGGCAGCGGCACCGGCGCCATCGATGATGGTGGTGTTTTCCTTGCCCACTTCGACGCGAGCGGCCTGGCCCAGGTCGGCCAGGGTCACCTTGTCGAGGGCCAGGCCCACTTCTTCGGCGATGACCTTGCCACCGGTCAGGATGGCGATGTCTTCCAGCATGGCCTTGCGGCGGTCGCCGAAGCCAGGGGCCTTCACAGCCACGACCTTCAGGATGCCGCGGATGGTGTTGACCACCAGGGTCGCCAGGGCTTCGCCTTCGACTTCTTCGGCAATGATCAGCAGCGGACGGCCGGCCTTGGCCACTTGCTCCAGCGTGGGCAGCAGGTCACGGATGTTCGAGATCTTCTTGTCGTACAGCAGGACGAAGGGGTTGTCCAGCAGCGCGGCTTGCTTCTCGGGGTTGTTGATGAAGTAGGGCGACAGGTAGCCGCGGTCGAACTGCATGCCTTCAACCACGTCCAGCTCGTTGTTCAGGCTCTTGCCGTCTTCAACGGTGATGACGCCTTCCTTGCCGACCTTGTCCATGGCGTTGGCGATGATTTCGCCCACGTCGGCGTCAGAGTTGGCGGAGATGGTGCCAACCTGAGCGATTTCCTTGGAGGTGGTGGTGGGCTTGGACTGCTTTTTCAGCTCGGCGACCAGGGCCGTCACGGCCTTGTCGATGCCGCGCTTCAGGTCCATCGGGTTCATGCCGGCGGCCACGTACTTCATGCCTTCGCGCACGATGGCCTGGGCCAGCACGGTGGCGGTGGTGGTGCCGTCACCGGCGTTGTCCGAGGTCTTGGAAGCGACTTCCTTGACCATCTGGGCGCCCATGTTCTGCAGCTTGTCCTTGAGCTCGATTTCCTTGGCCACGGACACACCGTCCTTGGTCACGGTGGGGGCGCCGAAGGAGCGCTCGAGCACCACGTTGCGGCCCTTGGGGCCCAGGGTGACCTTGACCGCGTTGGCCAGGGTGTTCACGCCTTCAACCATGCGAGCACGTGCTTCGCCGCCAAAGATGACGTCTTTTGCTGCCATTTTGAATTCTCCGAAATCTGTGTAGAGGGGTGCTTGAACCGGTGCCGATTACTTGGCGACGACGGCAAACAGGTCTTCTTCGCGCATCACCAGCAGCTCTTCGCCATCGACCTTGACGGCCTGGCCCGAGTACTTGCCGAACAGGACGCGGTCGCCGACGGCCACGTTCAGGGCGACGAACTCACCCTTGTCGTTGCGCTTGCCCGGGCCCACGGCCAGGACTTCGCCCTGGTCAGGCTTCTCGGTGGCGGCGTCAGGCAGAACGATGCCCGAAGCGGTCTTGGTTTCTTGTTCGAGGCGCTTGACGATCACGCGGTCGTGCAGAGGACGCAGTTTCATGGCTTCTCCTGTGTCTAAAGACATCGGTTTGGTCTATCGGACGCCGAGGCGAGTGAACACTCACATCGGCTCAATCAGAGGGTGGGTTCATGCGGAAGCCGCATGCCGCCATCGCTGAGGCCCATCGTTAGCACTCATCAACGGCGAGTGCTAATGATTATAGGGACGGTCGGCGAAGTTTCAAGAGGCCGGGTCATGACGGC
Source organism: Aquabacterium sp. (assembly GCF_021768455.1). Classification (GTDB taxonomy): domain Bacteria; phylum Pseudomonadota; class Gammaproteobacteria; order Burkholderiales; family Burkholderiaceae_C; genus Aquabacterium. The sequence goes on from NZ_JAIZVX010000070.1 coordinate 5,682, forward strand.
TTTCACGACCACCACCGGCCCACCGCACCCCGGCACAAACCCGCATCCCCCAGGTGGCGGCAAACCCGAGTCGGCAGGCGCCCTGTCGCGGCGGATGCCTTGCTGTCGCTGACGTTTACGTCAAGCAAAGACCTGCTCCGTAAACTCATTGCCATCCCCACTCAGGAGACCCCATGAGCACCCCTCACCCGAACAACCCCGGCCAGATCGTGCCCCGCGACAAGCTCGATTTCGACATCGACGCCACAACCCCGCGCTGGTGGTACGGCAACGATGCCTTCAAGACCCGCGTGTTCGACGGCATGCAGGCGGCCTTCCCGGATGGCGAGCGCTACTTCATCACCAGCGTGCGGGCCTTCCGCCACCTGATCACCGACCGCAAGATGGCCGAGGACGTCAAGAACTTCATGCGCCAGGAAGGTCAGCACGGCATCGCCCACACGCATTTCAACGACCTGCTGCGCCAGCAGGGCTGTGACGTCGACCGGATCCTCACCGATGCCAAGACCCTGTTCGAGCGCTACGGTCAGAAATATTCGGCCCAGTACAACCTGGCCCTGACCGCCGCTTTCGAGCACTTCACGGCCATGATGGCCGAGGGCCTGTTCGCCACCAAGGAGGTGATGGCCCCGGCCGACCCCAAGGTCCGTGCGATGTGGGCCTGGCATGCCATCGAAGAGATGGAGCACAAGGCCGTGGCCTTCGACGTGATGCAGCAGGTGGCCAAGGTGGGTTACGTGATGCGCTGCGTGGCCATGACGCATGCGCTCTACAAGGTGGTGGTCGACAGCATGCGCCTGACCAACACCCTGCTCAAGGGCGATGGCTTCGGGTGGCTCAAGCGCATGGGCATGTGCATCAAGGGCAGCTACTGGCTGTATGGCCCGGGTGGCCTGTTCTCTCGCAATGCGCTGAAGCTGGCCGAGTACTACAAGCCTGGCTTCCACCCCTGGCAGCACAAGGTGATCCACAGCTACCCGGTGTGGGTGCGCACCTTCGAGGAAACCGGCGACCCGATGCGGGCTGGTGCGGCGCTCTTCCTCGCTGCGCGCTGAGGACGCACGGTCACCCCACGGCTGGCGGCGGGCGGCCCGGGTGACCCGGCCGTAAAATGACCAGGCAGTCTCGCACCAGCCAACCCGGGTAGCCCATGCGTGAAGAGGAACCGTTCCTGGCCCATGTGCCGGGCATTCAGTACGGCGTGCTGGACACGCTGGCCGGCTATGCCGTGCGCCGTGTCCAGATCCAGGCCTATGAGGACTTCATGACCTCGATGGCGGCCTGGCACATCACACCGCCCCGCTTTTCGGCGATGACCATCATCGCGCTCAACCCCGGCCTGAAGCTCACGCAGCTGGCCAAGGTGCTGGGCATCGCCCGCTCGGGCGCCGTGATGCTGGTCGATGCCCTGGAAGACCTCGGCTATGTGCGCCGCGAGCCCATGCCAGAGGACAAGCGCGCCTTCAGCCTGGTGATGACCGACAAGGGTCGCACCGACCTGGGCAACATCACCGCGGCCGTGCAGGCGCACGATGCACGCATCACCGCGAGCCTGAACGCCCGCGAACGCGACACCTTCTGGCGCCTGCTGCGCAAGATGACCGGCATGACCGGCATCACCGAGGGGGCGTGAGCCCATGCCCTGCGCCCCCGGCCGGGCTCAGAAATTCAGCAGGTAGCGGTAGCCCCGAAAGCGCAGCACCGCCGATTTGAGGCGGATCTCCTCCAGCGTGGTCTCGGGGGTGGGCTGGTCGCCCTCGTGGAAAACCTGGCCATTGAGCACCACCATGCGGCTGCGTGGTGACTCCGAATACATCGCACCGCCCACCACCAGTTGGGGCAGCTCACGGCGAATGGCCTCGGGCAACTCGCTCTGGGCCACGACCACACGCGCGGCGGGCTCGCTGCCCGGCGACGAGGCCTTGGGCGCCGCCACGCGAGCCCCCCCGTCGCTGGGCGGCGCATCCGCCTTGGGCACCTGGGTGGGCCAGTTCGGACGGGCCGTCGGAGGCTGCCCCTGGCCTGCCGCCTCCGTGCCGGGCTCACGCCCTGCGCCCGACGGCACCGGCGCATCCGGACCATGGTGGTGACGGCGACCATCGACCTCGGCCGATGCAGGATCGGCCCGTGCCATGGGGGGCGAGGGCGGCGCGAGCGGAGGCCCTTCGGCCGGCGTGCCCCCTGGGGCGAGCAGACGCCAGCCGAGCAAGACCACCAGCACACCCAGCAGGGCCGCGAGCACCCAGGCCACCGGCCCCAGGGCACGCACGCCGGTTTCAGGCTCCATCACCAGGGGAGCGGGGTGAGAGTGCAGGCCGGGCACGGCGCTGCGTTCGCGCTCGGCATCGGCCTTTTTCAAGGCATCGAGGATGTAGGACATCTCAGTGTTCCTCCAGGGTCAGACGGGGCTCCTGGACCCCGCTGGCCCGGTTCAGCAGCATGAAGGTGGTGGCGCCCACCACCCCGTCGGGCTTGAGCCCCTGGGTCAGCTGGAAGGCGTGGACGCGGGCCTGCAGGGCCGTGTCCAGGGTCTGCGAGGGCGATGGTCCGGGGCCGCCATCCACACGGGCCAGGCGCTCGGCCAGCCAGTCGATGGCCGGCCCCTTCTGCCCGGCCAGCAGCTTGCTGCGAAAGCCCGGTGGCACACGCCAGAAGGTGGCCACGTCGCCGCGCCACACCCGCGAAAGCGCAGCCATGGGCACGGCGTGGTGGTCGGCACCCAGTTGCACCAGGGCCAGGTCACCGCGCAAACCGGTGAGCAGCACGTGGCGGACCGGCCCCTGGGCATCGTTGAGCATCAGGATGGCAGGGCGATCGAGCTGTCGGATCAGGGGCAGGCCCCCGCTGCCCTTGAAGCACTGCACCTGCTGGCGCTGGGCGGCCTGACAGGGATCGCCCTCCCCCAGGTCCAACTGCCATGCGGGCGCCAGGGCCTGCCAGGCGGCTTTTTCACTGGGCGTGGCCCGCTGCAAGAGGGCCTGCTCGTCCAGCAGCGGGGGCAAGGGCGCGCGCGCCCGCAGCGCCAAGGCGCCCGACGCCGTGGAGGCGGCACTGGCGGGCAAGCTCAGGGTCGCGCTCATGCGAGAGACCGGCTGCCCTGCCACGCGCCACAGCCCGATTGCCAGCGCCCCCGCCACACTGAGCAGGCCGAGCGCCACCCAGGCCCACCCGCGCGCGCCTGCCCACTTTGGCCAGCGGCTGCCGCGGCCTGCGTTCGCTCGGGCCTGGGACGCCGCCTGGGCCGAAGCGATCTCGCGTTCGTCGAACACCTCCCGCGCAGCCTGGTCGACCTGTTCACGGGTGATGCGTTCCAGGCCACCGGCGTAGGCCCCGAGCAGGGCGCGGTCGCACAGCAGGTTGATGCGCCGGGGCACGCCCCGCGTGAGCTGGTGCACCCGGCGCAAAGCACGGCGGTCAAAGGGGTTGACCTGGGTGCGCCCCGCCACGGCCAGTCGGTGCTGGATGTAATGGGCGGTTTCCAGCTCGCTCAGGGCATCGAGGTGGAAGCGGGCAATGACGCGCTGGGCCAGTTGCTCCAGCTCGGGGCGGGCCAGCATCTCGCGCAACTCGGGCTGCCCGATCAGCATGATCTGCAGCAGCTTGCGCTCATTGGTCTCGAGGTTGGTCAGCAGGCGCAACTGTTCCAGCACGTCGGCCGAGAGGTTCTGGGCCTCGTCGATGATGAGCACATTGTTCTGCCCGACGGCATGGGTGCGCAGCAGGTACTCGTTGAGCGCGTCCACATAGGCCTTGACCGAAGCCTCGGCATGCCCGGCGGGCGCCGCCGGCTGCGGGATGCCGAACTCGTCGCACACCGACTGCAGCAACTCCAGCACCGACAGCTTGGGGTTGAAGATGTAGGCCACATTGCAGCGCCGCGGGATCTGCTCGAGAAAGGCACGACAGACGGTGGTCTTGCCGGCACCGATTTCGCCCGTCAGCAGCACAAAGCCCCCGCCGCCGCCCACGCCATAGAGCAGGTGGGCCAGGGCCTCGCGGTGGCGCTCACTCATGAAGAGGTAGCGCGGGTCCGGGGCGATGGAGAAGGGCTCGCGTTTGAGGCCGAAGTGGGACGCGTACATGCGGCAAGGATAAGGGCTGGCGGCTGACGCGGCTTCGCCCCATCAAATGTCAGCACCGACACAAATCTGGGGCTTACCCGGTGGTGGCTTCTCGCGGTCAACGCGATCGTGCGAGCACATCCATTCAACAGGGAGTCTTCCACCATGCGCCCCTCCTCTCTCATGCGGACGAACCGCCTCGCCTTGGGCATTGCCCTCACCCTGGCCACACTCGGCGCCCGTGCCGAACTGGTGACCGCCACCGCGACTGGCCAGCCCTGGACGCTGAACGGCCAGGCCGCGCTGACCTACCAGGCCAGCAAGAACGCCGTGAGCCTGCTCAACGTCACCAATGCCAAGGCGAGCAGCCAGGACGCCAGCATCACCGTTTCTTACCATGTCATGCCGAGCCCCACGCCCAAGCTGACCTCCTTCGCCGTGGGAGCTCTGGGCGTGCAAAGCGTGACCCTGGAGACCAGTGACCGCAGCCTGCACGGACTGCAGTTGAGCGGCAGCTTCACCGTCAAGCAGGAAACCGACAGCTTCACCAGTTCGGAAGATGGATCCTTGACGGTCTCCAACCTGCAGATCGACCTCGACCAGAAAAAGGTGTTTGCGACCTTCACGGGCACCCACGGCGTGGGCACGATCGAGCGGCTGAGCCTGTTCGACATCGGCACGGTGTCGGCCGCCCCCTTGAACCTGGCGCCGCCGCCCCTCTCCGGTGGGAGCGGCTTCGGATGGTATGGCTACGGCGGCGCTCAGACCACCACCCCGACCTTCGGCCAGCAGGTGCTGCTCGACAGCCTGAGCGTGCAACTGGGCAGCCTGAGCCTGACGCAGGAAGGCGCCAAGGCCTGGTCACAGGCCTTGGCCTACACACCGATCGGCAACACCGCACTGGCATCGGTGCAGGATTGGGGCACCCTGGGCACCCCCGCCGTGCCCGAACCGGGCACCTGGGCGCTGATGGGCCTGGGCCTGGTCGGCATCGCGGGGCTGAAGCGCAGGGCGCACACCCGCACGGCCACAGCAACCATGGCCGCCTGAGACGGCCTCGTGCGGCTCAACCGCGCACGATCGCCCCGATGGTGCGCAGGATGAGCTTCAGGTCGAGCCAGACCGAGGCCTGGTCCACATAGCTGGCGGCCAGGGCCAGCTTGTGGGGCAGCACCTCGTGGATGTAGGCCTGCTCGGGATTGGCCGCCTGGGCCAGCACGCGGCTCTCGTCGCGGTATTCGATGGAAGCGATGTCGGTGATGCCCGGGCGCACGGACAGCACCTTGTCGCGCAGGGCCTCGGGGTAGTGCGCCACGTAGCGCGGCACCTCGGGGCGCGGCCCCACCAGGCTCATGCTGCCCTGCCAGACGTCGATCAGCTGCGCGAGTTCGTCCAGCTTGCTGGCGCGCAGGAAGCGTCCGCTGCGGGTGATGCGGGCATCGGCCCCGACCGTGATCTGCAAGCCCTGCCCGGCCGGTTCGTGGCGCATGGTGCGGAACTTGTGGATGAAAAACGGCCGGCCAAAACGCCCCACCCGCTCCTGGCGAAAGAACACCGGACCGGGAGAGTCGAGCTTGACCACCAGCGCGATGGCCAGCAGCACCGGCGCCAGCAGCAACAGGCCGATGGACGACAGCAGCAGGTCGAAAAGGCGCTTGCTCATGCCCACACGCCTGCGCACACGCTCACACGGTGAGCCACCGCCTGCGCCACCGCGACATGCTTCGACACCCGATCAGGCACGGCCAAACACCTTGCGCACGGCGGTGATGACGCGCTCGACATCGGCATCGGTCATGCGGGTGTAGAGCGGCAGGGTCAGCATGCGCTCGTAGGCCTTCTGGCTGTGCGGGAACTGCTCGGGCTTCAGGTCGTAACGCTCTTTCCAGTAGGGGTGCAGGTGCAGGGGGATGTAGTGCACGCTCACGCCAATGCCGTCGTTGAAGAGCGACTCGATGACCTGGTCGCGCGTCACGGTGGTGTCGTCGCTCAGGCGGACCACGTAGAGGTGCCAGGAGTGGGTGTCACCGGCGTGCACGGGGCGCGGCGGCAGGATCAGGGGCAGGTCGGCCAGGGCTTCGTCAAAACGGGTGGCGATCTGCTCGCGGCGGGCCTGGAAACCCGGCAGGCGCTTGAGCTGCTGCAGGCCCAGGGCCGCGGCGATGTCGGTCAGGTTGTACTTGAAGCCGGGCGCCACGATCTCGTAATACCAGCTGGGCACCTTGGCGGTGAAGCGGTCGAAGGCATCGCGGTTGATGCCGTGCAGGCGCATGACCTTGGCGCGTGCCGCCAGGGCCGCGTCCCGCGTGACCAGCATGCCACCCTCGCCCGTGGTCATGGTCTTGTTGGCGTAGAAGCTGAAGACCACGGCATCGCTGCGCAGCGTGCCGACCAGTTGCTGGCGCCAGGTGGTGGGCAGGGCATGGGCCGCGTCTTCCACCACCTTGAGGCCGTGCTTGTCGGCGATGGCGTAGATGGCGTCCATGTCGACGGCCAGGCCCGCGTAGTGCACCGGCATCAGGGCCTTGGTGCGCGGGGTGATGGCGGCCTCGATGGCGGCGGGGTCGATGTTGAGCGTGGCCGGGTCGATGTCGACCAGCTTCACGTCGGCCCCCATGTAGCGCACCACCTCGGCCGTGGCGGTGAAGGTGTGGGTGGTGGTGATGACCTCGTCACCCGGGCCGATGCCGATGGCTTCGAGCGCCAGGTGGAGGCCGGCGGTGGCCGAGTTCACGGCGATGGCCTGCAGGCCGGGGTCGCCCAGGAAGGCGACGAAGTCCTGCTCGAACTGGCGGGTCTTGGGGCCGGTGGTGACCCAGCCCGAACGGAGGGCATCGACCACCTCGGCGATCTCTTCTTCGCCAATCTCGGGCAGGGCAAATGGCAGGAAAGGCAGGGAGGGCTGCTTGGACTCGGGCTGGCTCATGTCGGGGTGTCCGGAGAGAAGTCGGGGTGTTCAGGGTGTGGGCTCAACGCGTGAGCCTGCCAAAGGCCGGATCAGGGCGACGGCGCACCAGGGCATCCCACCAGCCGCGCAGCGAACCCAGGCCATAGCCGAAGTGGTAGGCGCCGATCACATCGGGCAGGTGGCGCAGGAGGCCCGGGCCGGCACTGCGCTCGATGGCCAGGCTGATGGCCAGCACGGCGGCGCCGTACAGCAGGGCCAGCAGGCCCAGGCCAGCGGCGCACAACAGGGTGCCCCACAGCAGGGGTGCGCGCCAGGCGCTGTCGAGCGAGGGCGGTGCGATGCCCAGCCAGGCGCTGCCCAGCAGGGTCAGGGCCAGCAAGGCCAGCAAGGCCCCCACAAACAGGCCTGGGACCAGGTGGCGCAGGGCCGCAGCCTGGCCATGCTTGCGCATCACGAAGGGCTTCCAGTAGCCGTACTGCCGGTACTGGCGAAAGACCGCCACCTTGCTGGCACGCGGCACATAGGTCGAGCGGATGGCCGCCGATTGCCAGATGCGCCCGCCCCCCTTGTGGATGCGCAGGTTGTGTTCGTCGTCCTGGTTGCGCACCAGGGTTTCGTCAAAGCCGCCAAAGCGCTCGAAGGTGGCGCGCGGCCAGGCCCCGAGGTAGACGGTGTCGACCTCGCCCTCGTAGCTGAGGTCGCGCGAGAGCGCCCCGCCCGACACCAGCCGGGACTGGAATGCCGCCGCGATGGCACGCTGCACGCGGCCCTCGGTGGCGCTGGCGCCCGCACTGGCTTCGGCCTTCCAGGGGCCGCCCACGTTGTCGGCGCCCGTGCGCTGCCAGGTGGCCAGGCACTGGGCGATGTAGTCGCGGGCGTAGACCGTGTGCACGTCGAGCCGGACGATGAAGGCACCGCTGGCGCGCTCGATGCAGCGGTTCAGCCCGCACGACACGATGCGGCCGGGGTTGTCGATCATCACGAAGCGGGCGTCCTGCAGACACAGGGCGGCCAGGCGCTCGCGCGTGCCGTCGTCACTCTGGCCATCGGCGATCAGGACCTCCAGCGCCCAGCCCTCGGGCAGGGTCTGGGCGGCCACACTGCGGCAGAAGGCCTCGATGTGGTCGCGCTCGTTGCGGCAAGGCACGATGACCGAGACGGTGGTGTCCATGTTCAGGGGCATGTGGGCGAGAAGCAGTGGGGCTCAGCCGCGAGCGGGATGTGGCGCACGGTGGCCTTTGGCGCAGGGCTGCAGCAGCTTGAGGTAGAGGCGCCACATGGCGTCCATCTGGCCGCGGCGCGAGGCCTCGCGCTCGATGCGGTCGCGGTTGAAGGCCCCCATCTGCGCGGCCAATTGGGGCTGGTCATGGGCCTGGACCAGGGCCTGGGTCAGGGCATCGACGTCGCGCACCGGCACGACCCAGCCACCGCGCTCGTCCAGCCACTGGCGGTTGGCCGGCAGGTCGGAGGCAATGAGCGGCAGGCCGCAGGCCATGGATTCGAGCACCGACACCGAGGTCGCGTCGCTCGTGGGCACGGAGATGCTGACCCGGCTGCGCTGGATGGCGCTGACCATCTCGGCATCGCCCACCCGGCCATGGAAGCGCACCTGCTGCAGCAGGCGCAGCTCCTGGACCCGCTGTTCCAGCGCGGCCTGCTGCGGGCCACCACCGAGCAGGTGCAGCCGTGCGTGGGAATGCGGACGCAGCATCAGGAAGCGTGAGAAGGCCTCGATGATGAGGTCGATGTTGTAGTTGGGCTCCCAGCTGCGCAGGCTGACCACGTCGAAGTCGGCGCCCGGCTCGCCCGGCACGAACTTGTCGGTGTCGGCGCCCCACAGGATCTGGTGGCAGGCGGCCTGGGGGTGATAGCGCGCGATCTCGTCGAGCATGTCCATGGAATCGGCCGTGATCAGGTCGGCACGGCGCAGCGACCAGCCCACCACCGCGTGCATCAGGCGGCTTTCGCGGGGCGTGACCAGGATGTCGCTGCCCCAGGCCGTGAGCACCAGGGGCGCTTTCACGCCGCAGGCGGCCGCCCACATCCCGTAGGAGGTGACGTAGTGCCCGTGAACCAGCGTGGGCTGGAAACGCGCAGCCAGGTCACGCGCCACACGGCGCACCTCGGGCAGGGCCAGGAACCAGCCCAGCTTGTCGCCGCCCGGGCGGACCACGATGACCTCTTTGGCCCCGGGCACCTCGGCCGCCTGGCGGGTCACCACCACGGCCTCGGCGCCACGCTCCACGGCAGCGGCCACCCAGCGGCGCGTGTGCACGCTGGCCGCATCGGCAAAGAACAGGATGCGCACGCCCGGCGCGGCCACGGTGCTCATGCCGACTCCTGCGAGGCGGAGGATGTGGCCGAGGCCCCACCCTGCAGTGCGCGGCGCAGGTGGTCCTTGCCGGCCCATTGGGCGTAGGGGTGGTGCAGCTCGGGGTGGCGCTGCAGCAGGGCGCGGTCCATCTCGCGGCTGTCGCCCACGACCACGGCGGGTTTGCCGTGTGCAGCAGGGGCCACGATGGCGAAATCGGGCACCTCGCCCGAGACAAAGCTGTGGGCCTGCACGATCACGCCCTTGCCCAGGGTGGCGCCCGGCGCGATCACGGTGTGCGGCCCGATGAAGCTGTAGGCGCCGATGCGGGTGGCGCGGCGCACATAACCCAGTGGGTTCGGGTCCTCGGCATAACGCCGGCCCATGACCCGCACCGCGCGGTGGCTGGAGTGGCTCAGGAGGCAGGCATGGCTGGTGACCTGCACGCCCTCTTCGATCACCAGGCCATTGGAGCCGTCGATGCGGTTGAAATGGCCGATGAAGACGTGGTCGCCCAGCGTCAGGCCCTCCAGCCCCTCGAAGCAGGCATGGGTGCTGACGCGGCTGTGCGCGCACCAGCTGCCATCGGCATTGCGCCAGCCATAGACGACGCGCGGCCCGGTGAACACCGAGAGCAGGCGCACCACGGGGTGCTTGAGTCGCTGGATCAGGACGGACATGTCGGGCAGATGGCGCCCACCGACGGGGCGGGCAAGTGGATCAGAGGGAAGGAGACGATATTGTCCCCGATCCCCGGCTTCAGGCGACGATCAGGCGACGCGGGTCAGGGCGGGCGTCCACAGGGCCTTGACGGGCAAGCCGGCATGCCGCAGGAAGACGCCGTAAGCCGCCCCGATGGCCAGGGTGTAGCCCAGGCTGGAAGCGATGCCCGCGCCCAGGGCACCCAGGCCAGGCACCAGCAAGAGGCCCAGCACGAAGCTCACCGCGAGCGAGAGCCCGGCGATCATCCCCGAAAGCTGCGGCCGCCCCAGGTGGTTGGTGTAGAAAGCCGACAGGCTGGAGGCCGCCGCATAGGCCGCCACGCCGGGCAGCAGCGCCGCCAGCGGCCACAAGGAGGCCGCATAAGCCTCGCCCATCACCCAGGGCAGCGCCCACCAGGCCAGGCCCAGCAACACCGGCGCCGCCGCCACCGTGGCCAGCACATTGATGCGCACGGCCTGCACCGTCATGCTGGCGGCCACCTTCACATCGGGGTGGCCGATCTTCGAATAGGCCGACACCGTCACCGAAGACGAGAGCAGCCAGAGCAGTTCGGCCACGGTCACGGCCACCGAATAGGTGCCGGCGGTGCTCAGGCCATGGAAGCGTTCGACCAGGAACAGCGAGGCACGGTAGTTCAGCAGGCTGATGACGTTGGTGAGCCCGATCGTGGCCACAAACGGCCATTGCGCCCACCATTGCGGCCAGACGCGATCGGCTTGCAGGCGGGAGGCCGACACCTCGGCCTGGTCACGGTGACCGGCATCGCGCAGGGCCCGGAAGGCCGTGACCACCGCCACCAGGGACTTGCCGCTGACCCAGGCCGTGAGCACCAGCACCACCATGGGCGTGCTGCGCTGGCTGCCATCAAGCAACCACATGGCGCCCGAGAGCCCCAGCAGCACCGATGCGGGTGCGGCCACTTGCGCCAGGTTGATGGGCCACATGCGCCCTTCGCCCAGCCACAGGCCGGTGGCGGTGGGCACCAGCAGCAGAAAAGGGGCGCCCAGGGCCAGCAGCCAGAGTTGGGAGTACGGCAGGGTGTCTGCCCACCAGGCAATGCCCAGCAGCACCACCGAGGCAACCAGGCCCAGGCCCACCGCGGCACGCAACACGCCGCGCAACATGGGCAGGGCAGGCGAAGGCAACGCGGCGGCCTGCTGCGACATCTGCCGCGCCAGCCACAGGCCCAGGCCCGAGAACAGGGTCAGGAGGGCCGACTCCACCGCCACGAAGAGCGCAAACGCGCCCTGCACCTTGGGCCCCTGGCGCGCCACCAGCACGGTGATGCTCAGGCCCAGGGCCACGATCAGGAGCTTGGCCACCAGGTTGCCCAAGGCCGCCCTGGGCAAGGCCGACCAGGCTTGCTGCAGCACCTGCAGACGGCTGGGAGGCGGGCACTTGGCGGCGCCAGGCGCCCCGGGCGCAGGCCGTGGCGAGGAATCTTGAACGGGCATGACCGCATTGTCGCCCAGGGTTTCATACAATCGAGGGTTCGAGCCCGATCACCCACGCTGCCAACATGACCACGCCCAACCAGCCCGCCGCACCAGAGTCCAACCCCGCAGAAGCCGTGGTGGACACCAACAAACTGGTCGCCGAGCGCCGCGAGAAACTGGCCGCCATCCGCGCCCAGGGCGTGGCCTTCCCCAACGACTTCAAGCCCGCCGACCGCGCCGGTGCCCTGCACGCAGCCCACGACGCCACAGAAGGCCCCGAACTCGAAGCCCAGGCCGTGAGCGTCTCGGTGGGCGGCCGCCTGATGCTCAAGCGCGTCATGGGCAAGGCCTGCTTCGGCACCCTGCAGGACGCCACCGGCCGCATCCAGGTCTACGTCACCCTCGACGCCATCGGCGCCGAAGCCCTGGCCGCGTTCAAGCACTGGGACCTGGGCGACATCCTGGGCGCAGAAGGCACGCTGTTCAAGACCAAGACGGGCGAACTGTCCATCAAGGTCACGACCATTCGCCTGCTGACCAAGGCCCTGCGCCCCCTGCCCGACAAGTTCCACGGCATGACCGACCAGGAACAGAAGTACCGCCAGCGCTACGTGGACCTGATCGTCGACGAGCACTCGCGCAGCCGCTTCATCGCCCGCTCCAAGGCCCTGGCCTCGATCCGCCAGTTCATGGTCGACAACCAGTTCCTGGAAGTCGAAACGCCGATGATGCACCCCATCCCCGGCGGCGCCAACGCCAAGCCCTTCACCACCCACCACAATGCGCTGGACCAGGAGATGTTCCTGCGCATCGCGCCTGAGCTGTACCTGAAGCGCCTGGTGGTGGGCGGCTTCGAGCGCGTGTTCGAGATCAACCGCAACTTCCGCAACGAAGGTGTGTCGGTCCGTCACAACCCCGAATTCACGATGATGGAGTTCTACGCGGCCTGGTGGAACCACCGCGACCTGATGGACTTCACCGAAGAGGTGCTGCGCCACGCCGCCCGCGCGGCCGTGGGCTCGGCCAAGCTGACCTATGGCGGCAAGGAAGTCGACCTCGAATCGCCCTTCGAGCGCCTCACCGTGCGCGATTCGCTGGTCAAGTACGCCGGCCTGAGCGAAGCCGAAGCCGCCGACCCGGCCGTGCTGCGCGCCCGCATCCTGGCCGCAGGCGAACAGGCCCCCGAGCGCTGGAGCCTGGCCGAGCTGCAATTCGGCCTGTTCGAAGCCGCGGTGGAAGAGAGGCTCTGGCAGCCCACCTTCATCATCGACTACCCGGTGGAAGTCAGCCCGCTGGCCCGTGCCTCGGACGCCGACCCCAGCATCACCGAGCGCTTCGAGCTCTTCATCACCGGCCGTGAATACGGCAACGGCTTCTCGGAGCTGAACGACCCCGAAGAGCAGGCCGCCCGCTTCCAGGCCCAGGCCTCGGCCAAGGACGCCGGTGACGAAGAAGCCATGTACTTCGATGCCGACTACATCCGCGCCCTGGAATACGGCCTGCCACCCACGGGTGGCTGCGGCATCGGCATCGACCGCCTGGTCATGCTGCTGACCGACGCCCCCAACATCCGCGACGTGATCCTGTTCCCGGCACTGCGCCGCGAATCCTGATCCACCCGGCCGGATCCGCCTCGCTGACCTCCGACGGCTCAGCGTGGCGGCCAGTCACCATCGCGCACGCGGTCCATCCACTGACCGATCTCGTGCGCGAGCGCCTGCACCGGCACCACGGTGAGCGGATGGGCCGAACCCGGGAACAGCACCAACTGCGCCCGCAGGTGGCCCGCCAGCGATTGCGTCTCGGCCAGCGGCACCAAGGGGTCGGCCTGACCCGATGCCACCAGGGCCGGCACGCGGATGTCGGCCCAGTCACGCGCCGTCAGTGGCGGCGCCTCCCCCAATGAACGGAACAGGGCCTGGTTGGCCAGGATGACCGTGCGCCAATCCTGCGGCAGGTGGCGCTGGCGGATGTCGTCGGCGTGCGCGTGGCCGGGCTGCTCGACGCGCGTGGGCGAGGTCAGGTGCACCAGGTGGCGCACGGCGCGCTCGTCGAACACCACCTTGGTGGCCAGGGTGAACACGCCCAGGCAGCGATCCGGATGGTGTCGCGCCAGATAGAGCGCCACATAGCCCCCGAAGCTGTAGCCGCCGACAAAACTGCGCGCGATGCCCTGGGCATCCATCTGGCGCAGCAGGTCGTCCACCATGTCGGGCACGCTCAGGCTCTGGGGCACCTCACGCCCGGCATGGCCCAGCATGGGCGGGCACCACACCGCCTGGCGTTCGCCCAGGGCGCACCCAAGCGGCGCCATGGCCTTGGGCGCACCGTTGCCGCCGTGGATGAGGGTGATGGGGTGGGGGGGCGCGTTCATGGTGTGAAAACTGTAGCCCAAACGCCAGAACCGACCCCCAAGTTCTAGGGAGGCACACACGCCCAACCCCCGGCTTAGGGAGGGACGCCCCAGGGGGCACATGGAACAATTTCACAATTGACACGAAACCATCGTGCCCCATCCTCACTCATCCATTCAGGAAGTCCATGAAACCCTCCGCCCTGCCCTTGCTGCCCCTGGGCCTCGTCATCACCGCGGCCGCCTTGCCGGTGGCCAGCGCCCAGGCCGCCTGCGTCACCCTCGTGACCGACACGGCACCGCCGGTGGACACCCCGGTGGATTACGGTGACGTGGGCTATGGAGAACAGTCCGCGACCGGCTCCCTGCCCTCCATCCAGTCCGGCCTGAACCGCGTGAAGGCCCTGGCCACGACGGGCGAGACGGCCACCGACACCACCGCCGCCGTGGGCAGTGCGAGCAACCTGACCGACCCGGCCTGCCTGGCCGAATCCTTTGGCGCCCCGCTGGCCGCACAAGGTCTCGTTGGCACGCGCCGCATGCTGGACCAGACTCTGGCCCAGCTGGCCCAGCGCCGGGCGGCCCCGCACGCCGCCACGGGCACCACCCTCTATGGCTTCAGCAGCGACCAGTCTCGCCGGGAAGGTGGCCTGCCCGACACCGGCAACCAGGCCCTGCGCGTGAGCCGTTCCGACATCACCCTGGGCGCCGATTACCGATTCAACAACCAGTGGGTGGCCGGCAGCGCCATCGGCTTTGGCGCACCGCGCCTGCGTTGGGCAGGCAACAGCACCCGCATCGACGGCAAAAGCGTGCACCTCACCAGCTACGGCAGCTACAGCCCCACGCCCGAGAGCTACGTGGCCGTGGCCCTGGGCGTGGAAAGCAACCGCTACCTGCTGCTCGACAGCAGCGTCACCGGGGCAGCTGCCAGCAGCAAGGGCGTGAACTGGGGCCTGAGCGTGTCGGCCGGTCACGACTTCGGCTTCGGCAACTGGGGCCTGTCGCCCTATGTGCGCCTGGACGACGTGCACACGCGCGTCGGCGCCTTCTCTGGCGCCGGTGGCATCAACAAGGGCCACAGCAACGCCGTCAGCGCCGGCACCCAGCTGCAAACCCAGGTGCCGACCAGCTGGGGCGTGTTCGCCCCGCATGCCCGCGTGGAACTCACCCGGGTCACCAACTGGCGTCTGAGCGGCCAGTCCGCCCTGACCTACGCGGCCGGCGCAGGCGTGCTGCCCATCAACAACCCGGCCCAGATCGATCGCCAGTTTGGCGTGGTCGGCATTGGCGCCTCGGCCGTGCTGCAGCGTGGCGTGACCCTGTTCACCGACTACGACACCGGCTTTGCCCAGAAGGACGTGAGCAGCTGGCGCTTCACGCTGGGCGTGCGCACCGAACTGTGACCGCACGACACCGCGCAGCAGGCTGAGCCCGGGCGATGGCGAAGATCGTCCTGGCCTGGGAAAACGGCGGTGGCATGGGCCATGCCGGCCGCCTGAGCGAAATGGCCCGGGCCCTGCTGGCCCGCGGCCACGATGTGACCCTGGCGTGGCGGGAGCCTCGCCTGGTGCCGGTGCTCCTGCCCGACCTGATTGCGCACGCGTCCCTGCACGTCGCGCACGTGCCGGTGTGCCAGATTGCGCCCGACCACCCGGCGCTCCCCCGCCCTGTGCGCAACCAGGCTGATCTGTTGCTCTGCGCAGGCTAT
Source organism: Aquabacterium sp. (assembly GCF_021768455.1). Classification (GTDB taxonomy): domain Bacteria; phylum Pseudomonadota; class Gammaproteobacteria; order Burkholderiales; family Burkholderiaceae_C; genus Aquabacterium. The sequence goes on from NZ_JAIZVX010000070.1 coordinate 21,185, forward strand.
TTCGATCCGGCGCTGGTGACCCCCGCGCTGTCGTTCTGGCTGGACCTGCTGCGCACGCTGCAACCCGATGTGCTGGTGGCCGACCATGCCCCGGCCGCCCTGCTGGCCGCCGCCAGCCAGCCCGGGCTGCGCACCGCCCAGGTCGGCACGGGCTATTTCCAGCCGCCGCGCACCGAGCCCTGGCCCAGCCTGCGCTTCTGGGAGCCCCAGCCCCCTGACCCGGCCCACGCCGACACCGCCCTGCAGACCGTGCGGGCGGCCCAGGCCGCCTGTGGCCTGCCTCCCCTCGGCGCGCTGGTGGACCTGCTCGACACCGACCTCGATCTCCTCCTCAACTGGCCCGAACTGCTGCCTTATGGCCAGCCCGACACGCCGCGCCAGCCG
>NZ_JAIZVX010000197.1 GCF_021768455.1 Aquabacterium sp.
CAAGGCCCATGGGCCTTGTTGGTACCCTCCACTCGCTGCGCTCCTTCCGGCGCCGCTTACCTTGGGCGCTGGGCTCTTCCTGTTCCACAAACAAGGATGCATTTCATGATTGCTCAAGCCTCTGAAGTACCCTCAATCAGCGCACTCAAAGACAGCTTGCGCACGGCCTTCTTCTCCGATTGCTACTCTGTTGAGCTGCCCCTCGATTCGCGTACCCCACTTGAGCTTTACCTCAACGTGGCCTCTCGCACTCCTCAGTGGGTCGACTTTCTCATGAACGTGAGAAACAAAATCGTCGCGCGCATCGGCCTAAAAGACATGGGAGCGCTTAGCGGCGTCTCACCAAATAAAGCTGCCGCCGACTATAGCGTCGGCGATCAAGCAGGCATCTTCAAGCTGATCGAAGCCAATGATCGAGAAGTCATCCTCGGCGAAACAGACAAGCACCTCGATGTTCGAATTTCGGTTGTCAAGCAACAGCACAAAAACCGCACAACCGTTTCGGTTTCAACCGTCGTTCATGTGCATAACCTGTTGGGGCGTATTTACATGTTCTTCGTGACGCCAGCTCACCGGGTCATTGCACCTGCAACCGTTTCCAAGCTAGCGCTAAAGCAACCATAAACCTATGCTCAACCGCCGAGGCGGTGGCGGGCCACCACGCTAGTCACCATGCTGCACCGCCTCCTGTACGAAGTGCTTCGCTTGTAGTCACACCAAGAGTCACCTGGCAACAGCACCGACCATAGCCGCAAAGGCCCCACACGCCGCTCACGGAGGCGGTAGGCCGAAGATCAGCAAGTTGCGTCGCACGCTGAGCCCCCAACGCAAGCGCAGATAGCTGCCTGTCTGCAGTTCAATGCGCCCTTGACCTGTCGTACCGATAGGCGTACGCTTTGCGGCACAGGAGTTCATCATGCAAACACTCACCGCCAGCGAAGCACGCGCCAACCTCTACCGCCTCATGGATCAGGCGGCCGAGTCTCATCAGCCCATCACCATCGCTGGCAAGCGCCACGATGCCGTGCTTGTCTCCGCAGAAGACTGGCAGGCCATCCAAGAAACGCTCTACCTGCTCTCCGTGCCCGGCATGCGTGAATCGATCAAAGAAGGCATGGCCCAAGCACCAGACACGTGTGCCAAGGAGCTCGACTGGTGAGCTGGGAAGTCGTTTACGCCAAGCACGCTCAAAAAGACGCGCAGAAACTCTCAGCTCGCGGATTGAAAGACAAAGCGCAAGAGCTGCTTGCCATCATCAAAGAAAACCCATTTCAAAATCCGCCGCCTTATGAAAAGCTCGTTGGCGATCTGTCAGGCGCATATTCAAGGCGAATCAATATCCAACATCGCCTCGTGTACGAAGTTCTCCAAGAACAAAAAATCGTCAAAGTTCTTCGCATGTGGTCACATTATGAATAATGTGACTCAACGGTATCCGCTTCGGTCAACAAGGCTTACGCAAGAAGTGCTCACGGGCACAGCCCGAAATAATACGAAGTAGCGCCCAGGCAAGCGCGAACAATTTGAAGCCTGGCTGTCAGGTCAACGTGGAAACCAACAGAGAACCCACAACGTGAATCGCTGGAACATTCCGCCTGATCTCGAACGCGATGTGTCCCAGCGCGACAAACACTGCGTGTACTGTCAGCACGACTTCTCGCTGCCCGCCACGACTCGAGGTATGAGGCCATCGTGGGAGCACATCGTGAACGACGAACGGATCATCTCGGCAGCAAACATCGCCCTTTGCTGTATTTCTTGCAATGCGAGCAAGGGTGCCAGGCTGCTCGAGGTCTGGCTCCAATCAAAATATTGCGCCCGCAAGGGCATTTCAGTTGACACAGTGGCCGATGTGGTTCGCGAAGCATTGACGAATCCACCGACGTACCCAACATCGAACAGCTGATGTTCAACTGCAAATCGCAGAAGAAGTAAAGCGCAACCGAACAGAGCGCGAAGAGTGGCCGCCGCAAGCCTCACGACAAGCCCATTTGGCGCGAACCTGGGGATTTCGGTCAGACGCCACACAGGCGGGGCTTGGCTGGACCAGCGCCATCAAGGTTGCGGCCAAGGTGGCCGATCTCCGAACGCCATCCCGGCATCAGGAGCCCCCACCATGAGCAGCATTGCCAACATGCCCGGCGTCAGCGCCGCCACCCAGGCCGCGCAGAGCCCCACGGCCGACGCCGTGCAGATGAACGTTCTGCGCAAGGCGCTGAACACCCAGACGGCCGCCGCCGCCACCCTGCTGGAGGGCCTGCCCCAACAGCCTCAACTGGCCACCGAGGGATCGGTGGGGCGCAACGTCAACACCTACGCCTGAGGCGTGTGATGGGCGCGTGGCGAGGTGATCACACCACCCGCCACCACCCCGGCGGCAGCGCCTTGATCTGGCGGCGCTGGACGAGTCACCTCAAGTCAAAAGGAACGAGGTCCTCAAAACTGCGCGCATCGAACATCAACTTCCAATTCTTGGCCGTTGCTGGCTCACCTTGGGCCACGCCCTTCTGCGTCACATCAATCGGCGTCATGGCCCCATCTCTGGGGGCATCAGTCCGGTATGTCCACAACGGCATGATCAAAGTTCCACGCGTGATGGAAGCGAACGACGGAAGATGAAGCCCGATCGCCGATTGCCCGCGAGAAAACGCGTCTCTCCGCCCCCCTGCCCTCATGGCCCGACCACCTCACCTGAATGGAGTTGCCTGAAACTCATCGGGCCCTTTGCCTTCGACGACACCGGCATCGTCGCCGCGGTCACTGCGTTGAGTCGGGCGGGACACACGGTTCATGACCCAGCCAACGGCGCACCCATGCCCTGACCGCCCATCTTGCAAGCCCCTCTGGCGCGAGCCCGGGGATTTCCGTCGCGGCGAGACGCCTCTGACACCTGCATCACGGGTGAGCGAGGCGTTTGAGCGGTGCCGTTGATCGGCAGGAATTGGCAAAACTGAAAACCTTTTCAAAGGCGACACCTCAAGTCGGAACGGAAACATCCGAACAATTTGAAGTCGGCCACAGACCCCGAAAGGGGTGGCGAGCCAGACGCCCGAAGAGGCGAGCAAGGAGACTCGATCGGTGCAGCCAGAGGCCATCCATGGCCCGACTCCTTGTGACCGGCATGCCCACAGGAGCCCGCCATGCACGCCTCGATGAACCGCCTCTATCGGCTGGTCTGGTCTGAAGTCAACCAAACCTGGGTGGCCGTTTCCGAGAATCGCCCAGGACGTGGCAAGAAGGGGCGTGCGGGCAGACAGGCAGCCTTGGCCTCCGGCCTGATCGCGGCCACCTGCTCGGCCTGGTCGGCCGGCGCGGTCTTGCCCACCGGAGGGCAGGTCTCGCTGGGGCAGGGCAGCATCAGCCAGGGGGGCAACACCCTCACCGTGACGCAGGGCAGCAACCGCCTGGTCACCAACTGGGAGAGCTTCAACATCGGCACAGGCCAGACGGTGCGCTTCGTGCAGCCCTCGGCCACCTCGGTGGCGCTCAACCGCGTGCTGGGCGGTGAGGCCTCACTCATCCAGGGCCAGTTGCTGGCCAATGGCCAGGTTTACCTGCTCAACCCCAATGGCGTGCTGTTTGGCGCGGGCGCAAGGGTGGACACCGCGGGCCTGGTGGCCTCAACCCTGGCCATGAGCGATGCCGATTTCATGGCTGGCCGCCTGCACCTGTCCGGCAGCAGCCAGGCAGCCGTGCGCAACGAAGGCAGCCTGACCGCGACGGATGGCGGGCCCGTGGCCCTGATCGCGGCCCAGGTGGTGAACACCGGCCGTATCCAGGCCGACGGGGGCACGGTGGCCCTGGCTTCGGGCCAGGACGTGACACTCGATCTGGGTGGGAGCGTGCGCCTGCAGGTCAACCAGGGCACCCTGGACGGGCTGATCGCCAACAGTGGCGTGATCCAGGCCGACGGTGGCCACCTCCTGATGACCGCCAAGGCCGCCGACGCGCTGAGCCGCTCGGTGATCAACCAGACCGGCGTGCTGCGCGCACGCACCCTGAGCACCGGCGCCAGCGGTGAGATCATCCTGATGGGCGACATGACCCACGGGACGCTGACGGTGGGCGGTCAGATTGACGCGACCGCGCCCGTGTCAGGCCGCGGCGGCTTCATCGAGACTTCTGCCGCGCATGTCGAGACGCTGGCGGGCCTGAATGTGCAGGCCGGCGCACGCCTGGGTCTGGGCGGCACCTGGCTGATCGACCCCTACGACTACACGATCGATGCGACCGCGGCCGGCAACATCGTCACCGCGCTCAACGGCGGCACCAGCGTCACGGTGACCACGCAGTCGAGCAACAGCAGCTATGGCGGCGGGGCATCCGGCAGCGGCGACATCACGGTGTCCAGCGCCATCAGCAAGACCAGCGGCGGCAACGCCACACTGACCCTGCGTGCCGACCGCAACATCATCGTCAACAGCGCCATCGGCTCGACCAGCGGGCAGTTGGGCATCACCCTCAGCGCGGCCAACAACGCGTCGAGCTCGCTGGGTGGCATCACCCTGAACGCCAACCTGAGCAGCAACGGCGGGCGCATCCTGATGGGTGGGGCGGGTGGCAACCAGACCTCGGCCACCAACTTCGGCATCGGCTACGCGCTCAACAGCAGCACCTCGACACCCGGCGTCAAGATCGGCACGGGCGTGTCGGTGAGCTCCGGCGGCGGGAACATCACGATCAATGGTTGGTCGTCGCAAACGGCCAGCGGCACCTACAGCGCCACCAAGGGGGGCGTGTACGTGCTCTCAGGAGCCACGGTGGACAGCGGCGGCGGCAACATCTACATCGGCGCGCGCAGCACGGCCGACGACAGCGTCTTTGCTTTCGGCCTGGAGGCGGCATCAGGCACGACCACCACCTTCAAGACGAGCACCAGCACCGGCGCCATCTTCGTGGACGCCACCAACGACATCGACCCCTTGGGCTCGCTGGGCTTGACCAACAATGGCTCGCAGGCCCGCATCCAGTTCTGGGCGCCGAGCGTGGCGCACTACCTGTTCAAGCTCAATGGCTCGAACCAGGCCGCCACCTTCACGCAGAGCCCGCCGTGCAACCCCGGCTACCCCAACTGCGGCACCATGGTGATCGCGGGGGGCAACCAGAGCTACACCTCGGCGGGCTACAACGCCGTCAGCATGGCCATGAACCCGATCTACGTGTTCACGGGCAACGGCAGCAAGACCTACAACGGTGATACCACCGCCAGCGGGGTGGCCCTGAGCAAGCTGGGCGGGCCGGTTGGCTTCCAGCTGTCTGATCTGGGCACCCTGACCTTCGACACGGGCAGCAAGAACGTCGGCAGCTACGACACCCTGGCCTCATCGGCCAGCAACCCGACCAGCTACCAGTCGGGCACCTACGCCGTGGCCTATTTCAACCAGGGCACCTACACGATCACGCAGAAGACGATCAGCAGCTTCAGCGCGGGCAACAAGGTGTATGACGGCACCACGGCGGCCAACGTGACGGGCAGCGGCATCGTCAACGGCGATGCGGTGACGGTCAACGCCACCGGTGGCTTCGCATCGGCCAACGTGGGCAACGGCATCACGGTGAACGTGACGGGCGTGAGCCTGAGCGGCGCAGATGCCGGCAACTACGTGGTGTCGGGCGGCGGCAGCATCACGACCACGGCCAACATCACGCCGGCACCGCTGACCGTGACGGCCACCGGGACCAGCCAGACCTACAACGGCCAGAGCTACAGCGGCGGCAACGGGGTGACCTACAGCGGCTTCGTGAACAACGAAACCAGCAGCGTGGTCAGCGGCAGCGTGAGCTACGGCGGCACCAGCCAGGGCGCCACCAACGCGGGCAGCTACACCATCGCGCCCTCGGGCCTGACGGCCAGCAACTACGACATCAGCTACGTCAACGGCGCCCTGACCATCAACCCCGCCACGCTGACCTACACGGCCAATGCGGCCAGCCGCACCTATGGGGCCAGCAACCCCGCGTTCAGCGGCACGGTGACCGGCTTCGTCAACGGCGAGAACCAGGCCAGCGCCACCACCGGCACG
>NZ_JAIZVX010000071.1 GCF_021768455.1 Aquabacterium sp.
TCCTGAAAGGTGTCGGCGAAATGGCGGGAGGCGGGGCGATCAGTTCAGCGATTCAAGGTGCAGGTCGCTCATGGCCGAGGTGACGCACAGGCGGATGGGCTGCCCTTCGCCATCGATGCGCTGGCCCGATTGCAGATCGCGCACCGAGCCGCTGTGCAGGCGGCAGGTGCACTCGTGGCAGATGCCCTGGCGGCAACCGTGCTTGAGCGCCAGACCAGCCACCTCACCGGCCACCAGCAGGGTCTCGTTGCCCGGTGCGATGAACTGCCGAGGCACCGATTCGCGCAGGATGTGCACGGCGTGCCGCGCCAGCGGATCGCCATTCGGGCGGGCCACGGCAAAGGCCTCCAGGTGCAACTGGGCGCTGGCACCGGCGGCCTGCCAGAGCGTGCGGGCCGCGTCCATCAGCGGAGCAGGGCCGCAGCAGAAGGTGGGGACCTGGGCCCATTGGGGCAGGGCGCCATCGAGCAGGGCGCGGTCCAGCACCTGTGGCGCGGCCGGGGCGCCCGCCACGTTCGTGTGGGCCACGCTGTCGATGGGCAGGTAGCGGAAGCTGGGCCAGCTCGTGGCCAGCCTGTTCAGGGCCTCGGCAAAGATGCGGTCGGCCTCGCTGCGCGCGAAATAGATCAGCGTGACGCGGGTGCTGCGTGCCTGCCGCTGCAGCTGTTCCAGCATGGCGATGCCTGGCGTGATGCCGCTGCCGCCTGCGATCAGCAGCACCTGAGGCGGGGTGGGGGAGGGCAGGGTGAAGTCGCCCCGGGCCTGTTCGATGTCCAGGACCTGGCCGACCCGAACCTGCTCATGCAGGTGGCCCGAGACCAGGCCCTCCGGTTGGCGCTGCACCGTGATCGCGAAGCGCCCCGGCTGACCTTCGATGGCGCGGGGCGAGTAGGCGCGCCGGTGGCGCACCCCGCCGATGGTCACGCCCACGATCAGGTGCTGGCCGGCGCGCAGACCGGCGAAGGCGGGGCCCGCCTGCAGCACGAAGGTGGTGGCGCTGGGTGTTTCGGCCTGGCGCGCCACGACGCGGGCCCGCAGGTGGTGCACGGCCAGCAAGGGGTTGAGCAGGCTCACGGTGTCATCGAAGGCCATGGGGCTGACCCCCAGGTGGCGGAGCCAGCCCGACAGGCGTGCGGTCGCGTTCGCGGTCAGGTTGGAGGAGGAAGCGATGGCCATCGGGCGGTGGACTCCGGGGATCGGGTTCGGCGCAGACCCGGCTGGCTGCGCTCATGACGGAGCCTGTTCAACAAGCACCGTATGCACCGAGGCTACCCAGCCGCCCGGACCCCGGGCAAGCGGGGAAGTCCTCAAACGACCGTATGGACCCCGTGAATGGGGGTGGGCAGGGGCGACATGGCCGTGCCTCGTAGGCCACCGCCGCCCCATCCATAATGGGGACAGATCACCCACCGCGCTCCGGCGCCTTCCGAGACCCCCCATGGCGCGACTCCCTCGCCTGAGCCTGGCCGGCTGGCCTCACCTCCTGGTGCAGCGTGTGCACGATGGCCAGCGCCTGGCCCGCGACGACACCGACCGCCAGGCCCTGCTCGATGCCCTGCGCGAGGCCGTGCGGGCGCACGGTGTGGCCGTGCACGCCTACACCCTGGCCGACGATCACCTCCACCTGCTGGCCACCCCCGGCACCGACGACGGCCTGAGCGTGGCCATGCAGGCCCTGGGCCGGCGCTACGTCGCAGGCTACAACCGGCGGCACGGCCGCTCGGGTGGGCTGTGGGCCGGGCGTTACCGCGCCACCGTCATCGATCCGGCACGCTACTTGCTGGATGCCATGGTCTTCATCGAGCAGCACGCCTGGCGGTCCGGGGCGGTGCAGCGCGTCGAAGACGACGCCTGGTCCAGTGTCCGTCACCACCTGGGGCTGCGCACAGACCCCTTGTTGGCCGACCACGCCGGCTTTTGGGCCCTGGGCAACACGCCTTTCGAGCGGGAAGCGGCCTGGCGCAGGCGCCTGGAAGCCGGCTTGTCCGCCACGCAACTTCAGCAACTCTCCGAGGCCATGCACAAGGGCTGGGCACTGGCCGAGGCCAGCGTCTTGCCTTCCCTGCAACTGGCCGCGGGCCGACGCCTGGCACCCCAGCCCCGAGGCCGCCCCAAAAAAGCCCGGCCGCCTGACGCCGAGGAGCCCTCTTGATCTGTCCCTATTTATTCGCGATGTGTTTTGAGCTCGCCAATTAATTATGGTCTGACCCTATTTATTACCGCTTGAAGCCAGAGGGCAATCGGGGTATCCTCGTCGCTCTCTCGTTGTTTTTCCACACTCACATCTGGAGCGCCCTCCCCATGACCCAGGCGACTTCGGGAACCTCGTTCCCCACCGCACCCGCTGACCACCTGGTCACGGCCACCGCCCAAGAAATCCAGGCCGCTGCCGACATCGGCCTGTACGCAAACGCCGAACACGACGCTTGCGGCGTGGGCTTCGTGGCCCACATCAAGGGCCAGAAGGCGCACAGCATCGTGCAGCAGGGCCTGAAGATCCTGGAAAACATCGACCACCGCGGCGCCGTGGGTGCCGACCCGTTGATGGGTGACGGTGCCGGTCTGCTGATCCAGATCCCCGACGAGTTCTACCGCGCCGAGATGGCCAAGCAGGGCGTGGACCTGCCGCCTCCCGGCGAGTACGGCGTGGGCATGATCTTCCTGCCCAAGGAGCAGGCATCCCGCCAGGCCTGCGAGCAGGAGCTCGAGCGCGCCATCAAGGCCGAAGGTCAGGTGCTGCTGGGCTGGCGCGACGTGCCGGTCAACCGCGACATGCCCATGTCCTCGATCGTGCGCGAAAAAGAGCCGGTCATGCGCCAGGTCTTCATCGGCCGCGGCCCTGACATCCTCGTGCCCGATGCCCTGGAGCGCAAGCTCTACGTCATCCGCAAGACGGCGTCCAGCAAGATCCAGAGCCTGAACCTGACGCACAGCAGCGAGTACTACGTGCCCAGCATGTCGTGCCGCACCATCATCTACAAGGGCCTGCTGCTGGCCGACCAGGTGGGCAAGTACTACCTGGACCTGGGCGATGAACGCGTGACCTCGGCCCTGGCCCTGGTGCACCAGCGCTTCTCCACCAACACCTTCCCCGAATGGCCGCTGGCCCACCCCTACCGCATGGTCGCCCACAACGGCGAAATCAACACGGTCAAGGGCAACTTCAACTGGATGCGCGCCCGTGAAGGCGTCATGAAGTCGCCGGTGCTGGGTGAAGACCTGCGCAAGCTCTACCCCATCAGCCTCGATGGCCAGTCCGACACGGCCACGTTCGACAACGCGCTCGAACTGCTGACCATGTCCGGCTACCCGCTGGCCCAGGCCGCGATGATGATGATCCCGGAAGCCTGGGAACAGCACTCGACCATGGACGAGCGTCGCCGCGCCTTCTATGAATACCACGCTGCCATGATGGAACCGTGGGACGGCCCTGCCGCCATGGTCTTCACCGACGGCCGCCAGATCGGCGCCACGCTGGACCGCAACGGCCTGCGTCCCGCCCGTTTCCTGATCACCGACGACGACCTCGTCGTGCTGGCCTCGGAATCCGGCGTGCTGCCCATCCCCGAGAACAAGATCGTCAAGAAGTGGCGTCTGCAGCCGGGCAAGATGTTCCTGATCGACTTCGAACAAGGTCGCATCATCGAAGACGAAGAGCTCAAGGCCCAGTACGCCTCGGCCAAGCCCTACCGTCAGTGGATCGAGAACGTCCGCATCAAGCTCGACAGCATCGATGTGAGCGGCAGCGCCGGCGAGTTCGCTGACAGCCTGCTCGACCGCCAGCAGGCCTTCGGCTTCACCCAGGAAGACATCAAGTTCCTGATGGCCCCGATGGCCACCAACGGCGAAGAAGCCACCGGCTCCATGGGCAACGACTCGCCCCTGGCCGTGCTGTCGGACAAGAACAAGCCGCTGTACAACTACTTCAAGCAGCTGTTCGCCCAGGTCACCAACCCCCCGATCGACCCGATCCGCGAAGCGGTGGTGATGTCGCTGGTGTCCTTCATCGGTCCGAAGCCCAACCTGCTCGACATCAACGCGGTGAACCCGCCGATGCGCCTTGAAGTCAGCCAGCCCGTGCTGGACTTCAACGACATGGCCCGTCTGCGCAACATCGAGAAGCACACCGGCGGCAAGTTCAAGCCCTACGAGGTCGACATCACCTACCCGGCCTCCTGGGGCCGTGAAGGCGTGGAAGCCCGCCTGGCCTCGCTGTGTGCCGAAGCCGTGGAAGCGATCCAGTCCGGTCACAACATCCTGATCATCTCCGATCGCAAGATGGACCGCGCCCACATCGCGATCCCCGCGCTGCTGGCCCTGTCCGCCATCCACCACCACCTGGTTCGCAAGGGCCTGCGCACCTCCGCCGGTCTGGTCGTGGAAACCGGCACGGCCCGCGAAGTGCACCACTTCGCCGTGCTGGCCGGTTACGGCGCCGAAGCCGTGCACCCCTACCTGGCGATGGAAACCCTGGCCAAGATGGCCAAGGACCTGCCCGGCGAGCTGTCGGCCGACAAGGCCATCTACAACTACGTCAAGGCGATCGGCAAGGGCCTGTCGAAGATCATGTCCAAGATGGGCGTGTCGACCTACATGTCCTACTGCGGTGCCCAGCTCTTCGAAGCCATCGGCCTCAACAAGGAACTGATCGACACCTACTTCCGTGGCACCCCCACGCAGGTCGGCGGCATCGGCGTGTTCGAAGTGGCCGAAGAAAGCATCCGCAACCACACCGCGGCCTACGGCGACGACCCGGTTCTGGCCTCCATGCTGGAAACCGGCGGCGAGTACGCCTGGCGTGCCCGCGGTGAAGAGCACATGTGGACGCCCGACGCCATCGCCAAGCTGCAGCACAGCACGCGTTCCGGCAAGTTCGACACCTACAAGGAATACGCCCAGCTGATCAACGACCAGTCGCGCCGTCACCTGACGCTGCGCGGTCTGTTCGAGTTCAAGCTCGATCCGAGCAAGGCCATCCCGCTGGACGAGGTGGAGTCGGCTGCGGAGATCGTCAAGCGTTTCGCGACCGGTGCCATGTCGCTGGGCTCGATCTCCACCGAGGCCCACTCGACCCTGGCCCTGGCCATGAACCGCATCGGCGGCAAGTCGAACACCGGCGAAGGCGGCGAAGACGAGAACCGTTATCGCAACGAACTCAAGGGCATCAAGATCGTGCAGGGCACCAAGGTGTCCGACGTGATCGGCTCCAAGGTCGTGGAAGTCGACTACGAGATGCAGGCTGGCGACAGCCTGCGCTCGAAGATCAAACAGGTGGCATCGGGCCGCTTCGGTGTGACCACCGAGTACCTGGTGTCGGCCGACCAGATCCAGATCAAGATGGCCCAGGGCGCCAAGCCCGGTGAAGGCGGTCAGCTGCCTGGCGGCAAGGTCTCGGAGTACATCGGCAAGCTGCGTCACTCCGTGCCGGGTGTGGGCCTGATCTCGCCCCCGCCGCACCACGACATCTACTCGATCGAAGACCTGGCTCAGCTGATCCACGACCTGAAGAACGTCAACCCGAAGGCCGATGTGTCGGTCAAGTTGGTGTCGGAAGTGGGTGTGGGCACGGTGGCCACCGGTGTGGCCAAGGCCAAGGCCGACCACATCGTGATCGCCGGCCACGACGGCGGCACGGGCGCTTCGCCCTGGTCTTCGGTCAAGCACGCCGGCACGCCTTGGGAACTCGGCCTGGCCGAAACCCAGCAGACCCTGGTGCTGAACCGCCTGCGTGGCCGCGTGCGCGTCCAGGCCGACGGTCAGATGAAGACCGGCCGTGACGTGGTCATCGGCGCCCTGCTGGGTGCCGACGAATTCGGCTTCGCCACCGCACCGCTGGTGGTCGAAGGCTGCATCATGATGCGCAAGTGCCACCTGAACACCTGCCCGGTGGGCGTGGCCACGCAAGACCCGGTGCTGCGCAAGAAGTTCACCGGCAAGCCCGAGCACGTCGTGAACTACTTCTTCTTCGTCGCCGAAGAAGCACGCCAGATCATGGCCCAGCTGGGCATCCGCAAGTTCGACGACCTGGTGGGCCGTGCCGACCTGCTCGACACCCGCAAGGGCATCGCGCACTGGAAGGCCAAGGGCCTGGACTTCGGCAAGGTGTTCGCCCTGCCGCCGGTGCCGGCCGATGTGCCCCGCCTGCACGTCAGCACGCAGGACCACGGCCTGGACAAGGCCCTGGACGTGCGCCTGATCGAGAAGGCCCAGCCCGCCATCCAGCGCGGCGAGAAGGTCCAGTTCATGGAGCAGGCCCGCAACGTCAACCGCACCGTGGGCGCCATGCTCTCGGGCGAGCTGATCAAGCACCATCCGGATGGCCTGCCTGACCAGACCGTGTTCATCCAGATGGAAGGCACGGGCGGCCAGTCCTTCGGCGCCTTCCTGGCCCAGGGCATCACGCTCTACCTGATCGGTGAAGCCAACGACTACACCGGCAAGGGCCTGAGCGGCGGCCGTGTGGTGGTGCGTCCCTCGATCGAGTTCCGCGGCAACGCCAACGACAACATCATCGTGGGCAACACCGTGCTCTACGGCGCGACCGAAGGCGAAGCCTTCTTCCGCGGCGTGGGTGGCGAGCGCTTTGGCGTGCGCCTGTCGGGTGCCACGGCGGTCGTTGAAGGCACGGGTGACCATGGTTGCGAGTACATGACCGGCGGCACCGTCGTCGTCCTGGGTCGCACGGGTCGCAACTTCGCCGCCGGCATGTCCGGTGGCGTGGCTTACGTCTTCGACGAAGACGGTCAGTTCGCCAAGCGCGTCAACACCGCCCAGGTTGCCCTGGAGAAGGTGCTGCCCGCTGCCGAGCAGGCCGATGCCGGCATCCCGATGCACAAGGGTCAGGCCGACGAGGCCCTGCTGAAGAAGCTGATCGAAGACCACCACCGCTGGACGGGTTCGCTGCGTGCCCGCGAGATCCTCGACAACTGGTCGGCCTCCATGGCCAAGTTCGTCAAGGTCTTCCCGCACGAATACCGTCGCGCCCTGACCGAGATGGGCGCCAAGCAAGAAGCAACGGCCGCGGTCGCCACCGCCAAGGCCAAGTCCACCAAGGCCAAGGCCTGAACCGGACGATCAGGAGTGAATTGAAATGGGAAAAGTCACTGGCTTCATGGAATTTGAGCGACTGGAAGAGGGCTACGAAGCCGTCGACAAGCGCTTGAAGAACTACAAAGAGTTCGTCATCGGCCTCAAGCCCGAAGAGTCGAAGACCCAGGCTGCACGTTGCATGGACTGCGGCACGCCGTTCTGCAACAACGGCTGCCCGGTCAACAACATCATCCCGGACTTCAACGACCTGGTGTACACCGGCGACTGGAAGAACGCGATCACCGTGCTGCACAGCACCAACAACTTCCCCGAGTTCACCGGTCGCATCTGCCCGGCACCTTGTGAAGCGGCTTGCGTGCTGAACGTCAACAACGACGCGGTGGGCATCAAGTCCATCGAGCACGCGATCATCGACCGCGCCTGGGCCGAAGGCTGGGTGGTGCCCCAGCCCGCCAAGGTCAAGACCGGCAAGAAGGTCGCCATCGTCGGTGGTGGCCCCGCCGGCCTGGCTGCGGCCCAGCAGCTGGCCCGCGTGGGTCATGACGTGACCGTCTTCGAGAAGAACGATGCCGTGGGCGGCCTGCTGCGCTATGGCATCCCTGACTTCAAGATGGAGAAGTCGCACATCGACCGCCGCGTCAAGCAGCTCGAAGCCGAAGGCGTGGTCTTCAAGACCAACACCATCGTGGGCGAGCTGCCCAAGGGTTCCAAGGTCACCAACTGGGCCAAGGAAACCGTGTCGCCCGAAGCCTTGAAGAAGGACTTCGACGCCGTGTTGCTGACCGGCGGCTCCGAGCAGTCGCGTGACCTGCCTGTGCCGGGTCGTGACCTGGCCGGCATCCACTTCGCCATGGAATTCCTGCCGATGCAGAACAAGGTGAACGGTGGCGGCAAGGTCAAGGACCAGATCATGGCCACGGGCAAGAACGTGATCGTGATCGGTGGTGGTGACACCGGTTCCGACTGCGTGGGCACCTCCAACCGCCACGGTGCCAAGAGCGTGGTGCAGTTCGAGCTGATGCCGCGTCCGCCCGAAGAGGAAGACCGTCCGCTGACCTGGCCCTACTGGCCATACAAGCTGCGCACCTCGTCGAGCCACGAAGAAGGCTGCGAGCGCGAGTTCGCCATCGCCACCAAGGAATTCCTGGGTGAAGGCGGCAAGGTCACCGGCGTGAAGACGGTGCGCGTCGAGTTCAAGGGTGGCAAGTTCGAAGAAGTCCCGGGCACCGAGCAGGTCCTCAAGGCCGACCTCGTGCTGCTGGCCATGGGCTTCGTGAACCCGGTCGACACCATCCTGGCCGGTTTCGGCGTGGAAAAGGACGCCCGTGGCAACGCCAAGGCCTCGACCGACGAAGGTGGCTACACCACCAACGTCGAGAAGGTCTTTGCCGCTGGCGACATGCGCCGTGGCCAGTCCCTGGTGGTGTGGGCCATCCGCGAAGGCCGCCAGGCTGCGCGCTCGGTCGACGCCTTCCTGATGGGCGCCAGCACATTGCCCCGCTGAGCGTGTGGGGCGCGGGATGCGCCCGTACCTGCGTTGCGCCTTTTCCTCGGCGCAACATTGCGGTATGCGCGTATCCCCTATGATCAAAGGGTCGGTTTTTGCCGGCCCTTTTTCTTTGCCCATGTCAGAAACCACCTCCCACACCACCGAATCGCCTGTTGCCGCGGCCCCCAGCGAGGCCCTGGTCGAACTGCGCGACGTCACCTGTGGCTACGGCGAGCGCATCATCCTCGAGGGCATCAACCTGACCGTGCCGCGTGGCAAGGTGGTGGCCCTGATGGGCACCTCAGGCGGTGGCAAGACCACCGTGCTGCGCCTGATTGGCCGGCAGATCACCGCGCTCAAGGGCGAGGTGCTGCTCAATGGCCGTGATGTGGCCAGGCTGGATGCTGCTGAGCTGATGGCCGCCCGCCGTCGCATGGGCATGCTGTTCCAGTTCGGCGCGCTGTTCACCGACCTCACCGTGTTCGAGAACGTGGCCTTCCCGCTGCGTGAGCACACCCGCCTGCCCGAGTCCATTGTGCGCGACCTGGTGCTGATGAAGCTCAACGCCGTGGGCCTGCGTGGCGCACGCGATCTCTTGCCCAGCGAGGTTTCGGGGGGCATGGCCCGACGCGTGGCCCTGGCCCGCGCCATGGCGCTCGACCCCGAGCTGATGCTCTACGACGAGCCCTTTGCCGGCCTCGACCCCATCTCCATGGGCATCTCGGCCCGCCTGATCCGCGAACTCAATGACACCATGGGGCTGACCAGCATCCTGGTGTCCCACGATGTCGAGGAGACCTTCCTGATCGCCGACCACATCGTGCTGCTGGCCAATGGCCGCATCGTGGCCCAGGGCTCGCCCGAGGAGATGCGCGCCAGCGAGGACCCGCTGGTGAGCCAGTTTGTGCATGCCCGCCCGGATGGCCCGGTGCGTTTCCATTACCCGGCCGATGACGCCGGTCACGATTTCGGGGTGCGCGGATGATGAAGTGGCTTCAACCCGCGTTCGTGGGCCAGGCCGTGCGCCTGAAGGTGGCCGACATCGGCTACGCCACGCGCCTGTTCCTGCGCCTGGTGGGCATGGTGGCGCCCACCTTCCGTCGTGGGCGCCTGCTTTCCGAGCAGATCTTTTTCCTGGGCAACTATTCGCTGGCCATCATCGTGGTCTCGGGCCTGTTCGTGGGTTTCGTGCTCAGCCTGCAGGGCTACTACATCCTGCAGCGCTATGGTTCGGCAGAGGCCCTGGGCCTGATGGTGGCCCTCTCGCTGGTGCGCGAACTGGGCCCCGTGGTGGCCGCGCTGCTCTTTGCCGGGCGTGCGGGCACGGCCCTGACCGCCGGCATCGGCCTGATGAAGGCCGGTGAGCAGCTCACCGCCATGGAGATGATGGCCGTCGACCCCATCCAGCGCGTGCTGGCTCCGCGCTTCTGGGGTGGCGTGATCGCCATGCCCCTGCTGGCCTCGGTTTTCTCGGCCGTGGGTATCCTCGGTGGGTGGCTGGTCGGTGTCGTGATGATCGGTGTGGACACCGGCGCCTTCTGGTCGCAGATGCAGAACGGGGTCGACGTCTGGCAGGACGTGGGCAATGGCCTGATCAAGAGCCTGGTGTTTGGCCTGGCCGTGACCTTCGTGGCCTTGCTGCAAGGCTTTGAATGCCAGCCCACGCCAGAGGGCGTGTCGAACGCAACGACCCGCACCGTGGTGATGGCCTCGCTGGCGGTGCTGGCCCTGGATTTTGTGATGACGGCGATGATGTTCTCGATCTGATCGGGTCCTGAGCGCCGCAAGAAAGAACGTATGCAGAAATCAAAACATGATGTGTGGGTGGGGCTGTTCGTGCTGCTGGGTGCGGCTGCCATCGTCTTCCTGGCCCTCAAGGCCGGCAACCTGCTGACCCTGTCCTTCGATTCGGGCTACAAGGTCGTGGCCCGCTTCGACAACATCGGTGGCCTCAAGCGCCAGGCCGCGGTCAAGAGCGCCGGTGTGGTCGTGGGGCGGGTCGACAGCATCACCTTCGATGGCAAGACCTACCAGGCCCAGGTGGAGATGACGCTCAACAAGGGTGTGGCCTTCCCCAAGGACTCCTCGGCCAAGATCCTGACGGCTGGCCTGCTGGGCGAGCAGTACATCGGCCTGGAGCCGGGCTATGGCGAGACCAACCTGGTGGCGGGTGACGCCATCAAGTCCACACAGTCGGCCATCGTGCTGGAAAACCTGATCAGCCAGTTCCTCTACAGCAAGGCCGCCGATGGCGACACCGGCAAGGGAGGCGGCAAGTGAGCAACGTGACCCCCTCGGTGCCCTGGCGGCGCCTGGGTGCCGGCGTGGGCCTGCTGGCCCTGGCCGCTGCCCTGCAGGGCTGTGCCACGCCCCAGAACCGTGACCCGATCGAGGGCTGGAACCGCAAGGTCTTTGCCTTCAACGAGACGGTGGACGAAAACGTGCTCCAACCCGTGGCCAAGGGCTACAACTGGGTGACCCCCGAGCCCATTCGCCTGGCCGTGCGCAATGTCTTCGGCAACATCGGTGATGTCTGGTCGACGCTGAACCTGTTCATGCAGGGGCGCTTCTCCGACGGCTACCTGGGTGTGGTGCGCGTCACCGTCAACACCACCCTCGGCCTGGGCGGCCTGCTGGACGTGGCTTCGGCCATGCAGATCGAGCGCCGCAACGAAGACTTCGGCCAGACCCTGGGCGTCTGGGGTGTGAAGCCGGGCGCCTACATCGTGTGGCCTTTCCTGGGGGCATCGACCTTGCGTGACTCGGTCGGCATCCCGGGTGACCTGTATTTCTCGGCCTCGACCCTGGCGCCCACCGACGCCATGGCCTACGAGCTCACGGCCTTGCGTCTGGTGAGCGTGCGCGCCAACCTGCTGGGCGCCACCAACCTGCTGGACGACGTCGCGCTGGACAAGTACGCCTTCTTCCGCGACGCCTACCTGCAGCGCCGCCAGAACCTCATCTACGAGGGCAACCCGCCCGAGGAAGACGAGGAGCCGGATGACCTCGAGCCACCGGCCGCGAGTGCCTCGGCCTCGGAGGCGGCATCGGCCACTGTGCCTGCTGCCCAGCCCGCCTCATCTCCTGCCGCGCCCGCTTCGGCGGCATCGGCCCCCTGATCGGCCTGTCTGTGCGCGCGGTGTCGGCCTGAGGGCCTCGCGGTGCGTTGAAGACCAGGAGATCAACCGAAAGGATCTTGGAACCATGTTGAACACCCTCTCCCTCACCCGCCTGGCCACCGCGGCCGCCCTGAGCGCCGCCGCCCTCCTGACCGTGGCCCCGGCCTCGGCCCAGACGGCGCCGGCTGCAGCCACGGCCAGTGCCGCCGCCCCCGACGCCTTCGTCAAGGCCATCACGGCCGACGTGTTCGCCACCGTCAAGGGCGACAAGGCCATCCAGTCGGGCGATGTGCGCAAGCTGATCGGCGTGGTCGACACCAAGATCCTGCCCAATGTGAACTTCCAGCGCATGACGGCCACGGCCGTGGGTCGCAACTGGCGCACCGCCACGCCCGAGCAGCAGAAGAAGCTGCAGGACGAGTTCAAGACCCTGCTGATCTACACCTACGCCGGTGCCGTGGCCCAGATCAAGGACCAGGTCGTGGAGTTCAAGCCCATGCGCTCGCGTCCGGAAGACACCGAGGTGATCGTGCGCACCGTGGTGAAGGGCAAGGGCGATCCGATCCAGATCGACTACCGCCTGGAGAAGGCCGGTGAGGCCTGGAAAATCTACGACGTGAACGTGCTGGGCGCCTGGCTGGTGCAAACCTACCAGAGCAGCTTTGCGCAGGAAGTCAACGCCTCGGGCATTGATGGCCTGATCGCCAAGCTGGTCGAGCGCAACAAGCAGCTGGCCAACAAGAAGACCACGGGCTGATCGCCATGCTGCTGCTGCCCGCCGTCATCACCCACGCCGAGGTGCCCCACGTGCTGAGCCTGTTCAAGCAGACGCTGGACCAGGCCTCTGCGGCGGGGCAGGGTCAGGTCGAGATGCTGACGGTCGATGGTTCGGCCCTGCAGCAGTTCGACTCCAGCGCCCTGGCCGTCTTGCTCGAGTGCCAGCGCATGGCGCGTGGCAAGGGCCGTGCGTTCTCGGTGCAGTCGCTGCCGCCCAAGCTGACCGAATTGGCGCGCCTCTATGGCGTGGATGGCCTCTTGCAGTCGGCCTGAGCCGTGGCGGTGCGCGGGTCTTGCGCGCAGGCACATGAAAAAAGGGGATCCACTGGATCCCCTTTTTGCTGGGCGCCACGTCGTCAGGTGGCATGCCGATCAGGCCTCTTCGGCCCAGGCAAAGCCGTCGCGCGCCACCAGGGCGCTGGCGGCCGGAGGGCCCCAGGTGCCGGCCGCATAGGAGCGCACGCCATGCGGGTCCTGGCGCCAGGCGTCGAGGATGGGTTCCACCCAGCGCCAGGCCTGTTCCTGCTCGTCAGAGCGCACGAACAGGTTGAGGCGACCCGCCAGGGCGTCGAGCAGCATGCGTTCGTAGGCGCCCACGCGGTCGGTCGGGAAGGCCTTGTCGAAGTCGAGGTCGAGCGAGACGGGTGAGAGCTTCTCGGTGCCACCCGTCAGGTCGCCCGCGGCCACCGAGCCTTTGGCGGCCAGCAGGTGGAGTTCCAGGCCGTCGTCGGGCTGCAGCTTGATCACCAGCTTGTTGGGGCGGGCCGCACCGGGGAAGATGGAGTGCGGCGTGCTGCGGAAATTGACCACGATCTCGGCGTGCCGGCTGGCCAGGCGCTTGCCGGTGCGCAGGTAGAAGGGCACGCCGGCCCAACGCCAGTTCTGCACCTCGCAGCGCAGGGCCACGAAGGTTTCGGTGGCGCTGCCCGCCGGCACCTTGTCTTCTTCCAGGTAGCCCTTGACAGCCTGGCCGTCGACCGCGCCCGAGCGGTATTGGCCGCGCACCACATCGCGCGCCACCGAGGCCGCATCGAAGGGCTTGAGCGAGCGCAGCACCTTGAGCTTTTCGTCACGGATGGCGTCTGCATGGGCGCTGGAGGGCGGCTCCATGGCCACCATGGTGAGCAACTGCAGCGCGTGGTTCTGGATCATGTCGCGCAGGGCGCCGGTGCGGTCGTAGAAGTCGCCGCGGGTGCCCACGCCGATGCTCTCGGCCAGCGTGATCTGGATGTTGGCGATGTGCTCGCGTCGCCACAGGGGCTCGAATAGCACGTTGCCGAAACGCAGCGCCATCAGGTTCTGCACCGAAGGCTTGCCCAGGTAGTGGTCGATGCGGAAGGCCTGCTGTTCCTTGAAGACGGAGCGCACCACGCGGTTGATTTCCTGGGCGCTGGCCAGGTCGTGGCCCAGCGGCTTTTCGAGCACGACGCGCACGCGGTCGTGGTTGAGGCCGACCTCGCCCAGCTGCGTGCAGATCATGGGGAAGAGGTGAGGGCTGGTGGCCAGGTAGATGACGGCGGTGTCGGCGTTGCGCTCGTCGAGCCAGCGTTTCAGGCGCTGATAGTCCTCCGGCTTGGAGAGGTCCATGGGCCGGTAGTGCACCAGCTCGGCAAAGCGGGCGAATTCCTCGTCGCTGGGGCGCTTGGCGCTGTCGCCGGCCTGCAGGCGCTCTTTCAGCCAGTCGCGGTAACCGGCGTCGTCGCGCTGGTCGCGGGCCACGGCCAGGATGCGGCCGTTGGCGGGCAGCTTGCCATGGCGCCAGGCCTGGAAGAGGGCGGGCATGAGCTTGCGCCAGGTGAGGTCGCCGGTGCCGCCGAAGAAGACGAGGTCAAATGACATGGCTGGTGTGCGATAGTGGAAAGTGCGCGCTGAGCTAGGGTTTGCCCTCGGTGGGCAACCCGGGCTCGGCGATCGGTCAGACGTTAATCTAACGATAATACTTCCCAGGTGGGCAGTCCGCGGCATCCATGCGGGTTTTGCCCAGGTCTTCACGGGCATCCGACCCGGTTTGCCCCTTACCCACAGCGCAGCAACATGGCTAACCAACTCGATCAGCTCAAGCAATTCACCACGGTCGTGGCCGATACCGGCGACTTCAAGCAGCTCGCTCAGTTCACGCCGCAAGACGCGACGACCAACCCCTCGCTGATCCTCAAGGCGGTGCAGAAGCCCGACTACGCTCCCCTGCTGGCCGACACGGTGGCCGCCCACAAGGGTGAGCCGCTGGACGTGATCGTCGACCACGTGCTGGTGCGCTTTGGCCTGGAGATCCTGAAGGTGGTGCCGGGCCGTGTGTCGACCGAAGTGGATGCCCGCCTGAGCTTCGACACCGCCGCCACCATCGAGCGTGCCCACCGTCTGATGGCCCTGTATGAGGCCGCCGGCATCCCGCGCAGCCGCGTGCTGATCAAGATCGCCTCCACCTGGGAAGGCATCCAGGCCGCCCGTGCGCTGGAGCAGGAAGGCATCCGCTGCAACCTGACGCTGCTGTTCGCCTTCGCCCAGGCCCAGGCCTGCGGCGATGCCAAGGTGCAGCTGATCAGCCCGTTTGTGGGTCGCATCTACGACTGGTACAAGAAGAACGCTGGCGCCAGCTGGGACGAGGCCGCCAAGGCCGGTGTGAACGACCCGGGCGTGCAGTCGGTGGCCGCGATCTACGCGCACTACAAGCAGCACGGCATCGCCACCGAGGTGATGGGCGCCAGCTTCCGCAACGTGGGCCAGATCCTGGCCCTGGCCGGATGCGATCTGCTGACCATCAGCCCCGACCTGCTGGCCCAGCTGCAGGCTTCCGAGGCCCCGGTGCCCCGCCTGCTGACGCCGCCTGCGGCCGCCACCGCCAGTGCCGCGCCGCTGAGCGAAGCCGCTTTCCGCTTTGCGCTCAACGACGATGCCATGGCCACCGAAAAGCTGGCCGAGGGCATCCGCGCCTTCGCGGTCGATGCCGGCAAGCTCGACGCCATGATCGAAGCCCTGCGCTGAGCCGGAGTCCCGCACCATGAGCTTTCCTCGCTGCGACCAGACCGTCGCCTGGCAGGCCCTGTCCGGCCATTTCCAGGCGCACGGCCACAAGCTGGACCTGCGCACCCTGTTTGCCGACGACCCCGATCGCGTCGCCCGCCTGAGCCTCGACGCGCCCGAGATGGTGGCCGACCTGTCTCGTGGCCATTGGGATGTTGCCACGCGCCAGCACCTGCTGGGCCTGGCCGCCGAGTGCGGCATCGAGGCCCGCCGCGATGCCATGCTGCGCGGTGACGCCATCAACCAGACCGAAGGCCGCGCCGTGCTGCACACGGCCCTGCGTGCCCCCAGGGGCCAGGGGCCGCAGAGCGAGCTGGTGCACGGTGTGCTCGACCGCATGTTCGCCTTCGTCGACGCCACGCTGGCTTCGGGCCGCTTCACCGATGTGGTCAACATCGGCATCGGTGGCTCCGATCTGGGCCCCCAGATGGTGGTGCCTGCGCTGGACGCCTTCTGCGCGCCGGGTCTGAACTTCCACTTCGTCAGCAACGTCGACGGGCAGGATCTGGCGGCCGTGCTGCAGAAGGTCAAGCCCGCCACGACGCTGTTCATCGTCGCCTCCAAGACCTTCACCACCCAGGAGACCATGGCCAACGCCCAGGCGGCCAAGCAGTGGTTCCTGGACGCGGGTGGCACCGACCTCGCCACGCACTTCGTGGCCACGACCACCAATGTGGAAGCCGCTGCGGAGTTCGGCGTGACGACCACCTTCGGTTTCTGGGACTGGGTGGGCGGTCGCTATTCGCTGTGGTCGTCGATCGGCTTGCCGATCGCCCTGGCCCTGGGCAGCGCGAACTTCCGCGCATTGCTGGATGGCGCCTACGCCATGGACCAGCACTTCGCCCAGGCGCCGCTGGCCGACAACCTGCCGATCCAGCTGGGCCTGCTGGACGTCTGGTACCGCAATTTCAAGGGCTACAGCAGCCGCTGCATCTCGCCCTATCACCATGGCCTGCGCCGCTTGCCGGCCTACCTGCAGCAGCTGGTGATGGAGAGCAATGGCAAGTGCGTGGACGAGGCCGGGGAGCCCCTGCCTTACGGCACCAGCGAGGTGGTGTGGGGCGAGCCTGGCACCAACGGCCAGCATGCCTTCTACCAGATGCTGCACCAGGGCACGGACACCATCCCGGTCGAGTTCATCCTGGTGAAGCAGCCCAGCTACCGCAACGCGGATGCGCTGTCGCCGGCCCTGAAGGGCCTGCTGGCCGAGCAGCACCGCATGCTGCTGGCCAACGGCCTGGCCCAGGCCCAGGCGCTGATGTGGGGCAAGTCCACGGCCGAGGCCGCGGGCGAAAGCGCTCCCACGGCATCGAAGGCCATGGCACCCGAGGCCATTGCGCGCCACCGCACCTTCCCGGGCAACCGCCCCAGCCTCACGCTGTTGCTGGACGAGGTCACGCCCCGCTCGCTGGGCGCCCTGATCGCCCTGCATGAGCACCGCACCTTCGTGAGCGGCGCACTGTGGGGCATCAACTCCTTCGACCAGTGGGGCGTGGAGCTGGGCAAGGCCATGTGCAAGGAGCTGCTGCCCCGCCTGGGCAGTGGTGACGTGAGCGGGCTGGATCCGGCCACGGCCGCCATGATCGGTCGCCTCGCATGAGCGCGGTGACGGCGGCAGCGCCCGCGCCAGCAGGAGAGCCCACCGAGGCCGTGCTGTTCGACTTTGGTGGGGTGCTCTTCAACTGGCAGCCGGTGGTGCTCCTGCAGCAGGTGTTGCCCGAGCACGCCCGCAGTGACGAAGAGGCCCTGGCCTTGGCCAGCACCGTGTTCCAGTCCTTCCTGCCTGGCAGCGACTGGGCAGAGTTCGATCGGGGCGTCGCCTCGCTGGCCGAGGTGCGCGACCGCATCGCGGCCCGCACCGGCTTGCCGGCCGAGGGCGTGCACCGCCTGATCGAGGCCATTCCCCACCACCTGGCGCCCCTGGCCGACTCGGTGGCCTGGCTGGAGCGACTGGTGGCAGCGGGCACGCGCCTGCACTTCCTCTCGAACATGCCGGTGCCCTACAAGGCGCACCTGCTGCGCGAGCACGCCTTCCTGGGGCACTTCCGCTCGGGGGTGTTCTCTTGCGACGTGAAGCAGATCAAGCCCAACGCCGACATTTTCCAGACCACGGCCGAGGCCCTGGGCCTGAACCCGGCGCGCACGCTCTTCATCGACGACAACCCCCACAACATCCAGACGGCCCGCGAGCAGGGCTGGCGGGCCGTGAGGTTCGTCAACGCCGCCCAGGCTGAAGCCGAGGCGCGTCAACTGGGCTGGCTGTGATCTGAGCTGGGCAGAAGGGCGTCAGGCCTCGGCGACCTCGCTGAGGGCCTTGCGCATCTTCTTCATGGCAGCGACCTCGATCTGGCGGATGCGCTCGGCGCTGACGCCGTAGACGGCGGCCAGGTCGTGCAGGGTCATGCCGCCCGAACCGTTGTCGTTCACCTTCAGCCAGCGTTCTTCGACGATGCGGCGGCTGCGCTCGTCGAGCTGGTCGAGCGCGTGGGCGATGCCATCGCTGGCCAGCCAGTCGCGGCGGTGCGACTCGATCACGCGGGTGGGCTCGTGCAAATCATCGGACAGGTAGGCCATGGGGGCGGCAGGGCCCTCGTGGTCGTCGTCGGCCGGGGCTTCCAGGGCCACGTCGCCGCCCGCCATGCGGGTTTCCATCTCGATGACGTCTTCGGGGCGCACGTCGAGTTCGGTGGCGACACGCTGGATGTCGGCCGCCGAGAGACCGGCGCGGCCCACGTGGGCGTCGTCGGCGTCACCCTTGAACTGGTGCTTGAGCGAGCGCAGGTTGAAGAAGAGCTTGCGCTGGGCCTTGGTGGTGGCCACCTTGACCATGCGCCAGTTCTTGAGGATGTATTCGTGGATCTCGGCCTTGATCCAGTGCATGGCGTAGCTCACCAGGCGCACGCCCTGATCGGGGTCGAAGCGCTTGACGGCCTTCATCAGGCCAACGTTGCCTTCCTGGATCAGGTCGCCCTGGGGCAGGCCGTAGCCCATGTACTGGCGGGAGATGGACACCACCAGGCGCAGGTGCGAGAGCACGAGGCGGGAGGCGGCTTGCAGGTCCTGGTGGTCGCGCAGACGGCGTGCCAGGGCCTGCTCTTCCTGTGGCTCCAGCATGGGGATGGCCTGGATGGAGCGGATGTACGCGTCCAGGTTGCCCAGGGAGGGCACCACACTGAAAGGGTCACGGGGGGCGAGGGCTGTGGTCACGGTCATCGATGGTTCCTTTCTGGATCCTTCAAAACAGATGTTAGCACTCCTGTTCAGAGAGTGCTAAGGCGAAAAGGTTCCTTCCAAAGAGGGTTTTTGCGTCCCCTATAGTCCTCGTCCATGTCGTCACGCCTCGGTTCCTCGCTCTTTCCCTTTTTCGCCATCCTGGGATCGGTCACCTTCCTGGCCCTGGGCACCTCCTGGGCCAAGCTCGGCCTGTTTCCCACGCTGGGGGCGCAGGGCACGACGGCGGTTCGGGTGGGGCTGTCGGCCCTGGTGCTGATGCTGTGGTGGCGGCCCTGGCGTCGGCCGCTGAGCCGCGCGGATCTGAAGGCGATCGCGCTGTATGGCAGCGCCCTGGGCGGGATGAACCTGGCGTTCTACCTTTCCATCCAGACCCTGCCGTTCGGCTTGGCGGTGGCCATCGAGCTGGTCGGGCCGCTGGGCGTGGCGGTGTGCGCGTCGCGCCGCTGGCTGGACGGTCTGTGGGTGGCTTGCGCGGTGGGCAGCCTGGCCCTGTTGCTGCCCTGGGGACACGAGGTCCGAACCCTCGACCCGGGTGGCGTGGGTTTTGCGATGGCGGCGGCAGCGCTCTGGGCGACCTACATCGTGTTCGGCAAGCGTGCCGGGCATTTGCCGACGGGGCAGTCGGTGCCCCTGGGGCTGGCCATGGCCTCGCTGGTGGTGGTGCCGGTGGGCGTGGCCCATGCGGGGGCGGCGATGCTGTCGTGGCACGTGCTGGGCGTGGGCCTGGGGGTGGCCGTGCTGTCGAGCGCCATCCCGATTTCGCTGGAGATGCTGGCCTTGCAGCGCCTGCCCAAGCAGGCTTTCGGGGTCATGATCAGCATGGAGCCGGCCGTGACCGCGCTGGTGGCCCTGGTGCTGCTGGGCGAGCAGCTCACGCTGCCGCAGTGGCTGGCGATCGCGCTGATCATGGGCGCCTCGATGGGCTGCGCCGCGACCAGCCGGCCGGTGGCGCCGCGGGACACGGCGATCGCCAGGACGCGGGATCAGGCGTCGGGCGGGGTCGCCGGGGCTTGAGGCGGTGTGCTGGCCGATGGGCTGTCCGATGCGCTGGCGGTGGCGGCTGGCAGGTTCAGCGTGAGGTCGATACCGTAGAGGCCGAGGAGGCCGACCATGTGCCCGAGCGTGACGCCGGGCTCGCCCGACTCGATGCGGGCGATGGTCTGCACGTGCACGCCCAGGCGGGCGGCCGCCGCAGACTGGCTCTCGCCAGCCCGCAGGCGGGCCTGTTTGGCGGCGGCGCCCATGTCCAGGATGGATTGCAGGGCGGCGTCGCCGAGGTCGGATGAGATGCGCTTGCCTTGGGCCATGCGCGCATTGTGACCTGCTTCAGAAGCTGTGGCGGATGCCGGCCATGACGCCAGTCTGTGCACCGCCTGCGGCGGGCAGGCCGCCGGCCGCGCCATTGCTGACCGACACGGCCAGGGTGCCGTGGTTGTCCAGCCTGGCCAGCGAGGCGTAGAGGGCCGTTCGCTTGCTGAAGGCGTAGTTGGCGCGCAGCACGCCTTGCAGGGCCTTGTTGGCCGAGTCCTGGTACTTCAGCTGTGCCACCTGGGTGTCGACCGAGAGGGCAGTGCTGAGGGGCAGGCTGGCGCCCAGGTAGACGATGTCGCTGCGCGGGGTGGTGGCGCTGCCCTGGTTGTGGCGGTGCAGCAAGCCTGCCCCCAGCTTGAGTTCGCCCAGGCGCAGCCAGCCGTTGAGGTTGACGCGGGTGTCGGTGAGGGCGCTGCTGGTGAGGTTGGCGAAGGCGCCAGCGCCGCCGCGGATCACGTCTTGCGACCAGGCCAGGCCCCAGGTGGGCGCGTCGTACTTGAGCAGGGCAGACCACTCGCGGCAGGCGCGCGTGTCGCTGCTGCTTTCACCGGCGCAGTTGGTGGCGCCGGGGTTGCCTGCGGTGGCGGTGTCGCGGCCAGTGCTGTAGGTGGCTCCGGCGCTGAACGCCCCCCACTTGCCGCGCCAGCCGAGGGCGTTGTCGGTGCGGGCATTGGGCAGGTAGCTGTCGAGCGAGGCCAGGCCGTGGGCGCTGGCGCCCAGCACGTCGGCGTCCAGCAGCGAGAAGAAGGTCATCGTGTACTGGCGGCCGAGGGAGAACTGGCCCCAGGCTCCGCTCAGGCTGACGAAGGCCTGGCGCCCGAACATCCGGCCGCCCTGGTTGAGGCCGCCGGTGTCCATGGCCAGGCCCGACTCCAGCGTGAAGCCGGCCTTCAGGCCGTTGCCCAGGTCTTCGCTGCCGCGAAAGCCCAGGCGGGAGGGGGCGCCGGCGGTGTTGCCGGGCAGGCGGGTGAGGGTG
>NZ_JAIZVX010000198.1 GCF_021768455.1 Aquabacterium sp.
GGCGGACGAAGGCTGGCTGGACCGTGGCGATGGCCACCGCCTGTGGTTCAAGGTCTCTGGCGCCCCCCACGGCCTGCCGGTTCTCGTGCTGCACGGTGGGCCGGCCAGTGGCAGCTCGCCCGCCCACCTGCGCTTTTTCGACCTGGGCCACCACCGCGTGGTGCAGTGCGACCAGCGCGGCTGCGGCCGCAGCCTGCCCTTGGGCGCCCTGGAGGGCAACACCACCGAGGCCCTGGTGGCCGACCTCGACGCCCTGCGTCGCCACCTTGGCATCGCACGCTGGCTGGTGGTCGGTGGCTCATGGGGCGCCAGCCTGGGCCTGGCCTATGCCAGCGCCCACCGCGCCGACTGCCTGGGCCTGCTGCTGCGCGGCAGCTTCCTGACCGGTGAGCCCGATCTGCGCTGGTTCCTGGGCGGGCCGGCCGAAGGTGCCGGTGCGCTGAAGCCTGAGCCCTGGGCCCAGCTGGTATCCCTGCCTGGGCTGCACACGGGCAGCCGCGCCACCGAGGTGCTGGCCGTGCACGCCGACCTCATTGAGCGAGGCTGGCACGCCCTGAACGACAACCAGGCCACCGTGACGACACGGGACATCGCCCTGGCCCGCCAGGCCCTGGCCGCCTGGCTGCAATGGGAACAGGCCTTGGGCGCACCGGGGCAAGCGCCCTGTGCAAAGGCGGCCACGGACCTGCACCTGCCCCCCCTTCCTGAGCACGACGACACCCTGCGTGCCCTGCTCGCCAAATACCGCATCCAGCTGCGCTACCTGCGCGAGCGCTGCTTCCTGGGAGAAGCCGCTCTGCTGGACGCGGCCGCGTCGCTCGAAGGCCTGCCCGGCCTGGTCCTGCACGGACAGCTCGACCTCGTTTGCCTGCCACGCAACGCCTGGCTGCTGCACCAGGCCTGGCCCGGCAGCGTGCTGCAGTGGGTGAGCGAAGCGGGCCACGATCCCTTTGGCGCGCCCATGCTCGCGGCCATGCAGGCCCAAGTGGCCCACTTCACCACGCACGGCGCCTTTGCGCACCCAGACCAGGGGCTCACACCATGAGCCTGAGGCTGCGCATCCAGCTGCTGGTGACCCTGCTGATGGGGCTGATGCTGGCCGGCCTGGCCTGGCGCGAGATCGACGGCACGCGGCGCAGCGTGCGCGAAGAGGTGGAGGCCGCCAACCGCGTGGCCGTGCAGGTGCTGCAGGTGGTGGAGCAGCGCCCCTTTGACGAGGCCCTGCTCATGCTCAAGGGCCTGGGCCGCGTGCGGGCCAACCGCCTGAGCCTCTTCGATGGTCGCGAGGTCCTGGTCTACACCTCGCCCGAATCGCCCTACAAGCCCGGCCGCTATGCCCCGGCCTGGTTCGCGAACCTGGTCACCCCCGACACCCAGCCGCGCCAGATCGCCCTGCCTGAAGGCCACCTGGAGGTGCAGGCCGACCCGTCCCGCGCCGTGCTCGATGGCTGGGACGACTTCCGCGAGCTGCTGACCTATGCCGCCGCAGGCCTGCTGCTGCTGAGCGCGCTGACCGCCCTGCTGCTGCGCCACAGCCTGCGGCCACTGGGCCGCATCGAAGCCGGGCTGCGCAGCCTGCAGGAGGGCCACTTCGACACCCGCCTGCCCCCCCTGCCCGGCCGCGAGGCCGCGCTCATCAGCCAGGCCTTCAACGACATGGCCCAGGCGGTGCAGGACAACCTGCACGCCCGCGACGAAGCCCGCGAGGCCCAGGCCGATCTGGCCCAGTCGCGCGAGCTCAACCAGGTCATCCTCGCGCGGGTGGAGGCCGAACGCGGTCGCATCGCCCGCGAGCTGCACGACGAACTCGGCCAGCAACTCACGGCGGTGCGCACGCTCTCGCAGGTGCTGCTGCAGGACCCGGCCTTTGCGCGCGACAAGGCCGAGGTGGCGCAGCTGCTGATGCGCACGACCGGCGAGATGTACGACAGCCTGCACCGCATGCTGCCCCGCCTGCGCCCGCTGGCGCTCGACCGGCTGGCCCTGGCAGACGCCCTGCACGACCTGCTGGTCGACTGGCGCCAGCTGCAGCCCGGCATCGTCTTCGAGCTGCACCTCGACCCGCTGCCCGAGGGCCTGAGCGACGCCCTGGCCACCACGCTCTACCGCATCACCCAGGAGGCCGTGACCAATGCCATCAAGCACGCCGAGGCCACCCGCGTGGCCGTGAGCCTGGTGCGCCACCCCGCTGCACTGAGCCTCACCATCGCCGACGACGGCAAGGGCCTGCCCGCCCACTGGCAGGCGCCGGGCCACTACGGCCTGGTCGGCATCCAGGAGCGCGTGGCCGCCCTGGGTGGGCACTGCCACTTCGCGCCCGGCCTGAGCGTGCACCACGGCCTGAGCCTCAAGGTGGAGCTGCCCTGGTCACCGCACGACGCCGCCGTCCACCCCGATCACATCCATTCCCCATGAGCCTCTCGCCCGCCCCCCGCATCCAGGTCCTGCTGGTCGACGACCACGCCGTGGTGCGCATGGGCTTTCGCCTGCTGCTGCAGACCACGCCCGACATCCAGGTCATCGGCGAGGCCGACAGCGGCGAGCACGCCATCGAGCTGTACCCCGCCCTGCGCCCCGATGTGGTCGTGATGGACCTGACCATGCCCGGCATGGGCGGCATCGAGGCCGTCAAGCGCATCCTCGCCTTTGACCGTGAAGCGCTGATCCTTGCGCTATCAGCGCACGAAGACGTGAGCCACCCGCGCCGCATCCTCAAGGCGGGCGCCGCCGGCTACCTCTCCAAGCGCGGCGCGGCCGAAGCGCTGACCCAGGCCATCCGCGATGTGATGGCCGGCCGCATCGTGATCGACCCGCTGATCGCCCAGCGCCTGCAGGCCGACGACGCCGATGCCGGCGCGCCCCTGGTCGAGCGGCTCTCGGAGCGCGAGTTCGAGGCCTTTCTGGGCCTGGCCAAGGGGCAGACCGTGGCCCAGCTGGCCGAGGCCATGCAGCTCTCCAGTTCCACCGTGGGCACCTACCTCTACAACATCAAGCAAAAGCTTGGCTTGCAGAACCAGGCCGAGATCACGCTGCTGGCGGTGCGAGAAGGCCTGATCGAACCATGATCGACGCGTGATCGGGCCCTGAAGGCACCCCGCGCACGCCCTGCACACGCCAGAGAGCCCGCCACCCGGGCGGGTATCCCCCGAAGCAGGTACCAACATGTACCTTCACCATGGAGATCAGTGATAATTTGACAACGCGCTCCGCCAGATGGCGTTGCACGCGCCCCATTCTCCATTTGATGATCCGTTCGGAAGGAACACACCATGACCCGTGACGTCGTTTTCGTGGGCGCAGCCCGTACCGCCATCGGCAGCTTTGGCGGCTCGCTCAAGGATGTGCCCCCCGCCCAGCTGGGCGCCCTGGTGATCAAGACCGCGCTGGAGCGCGCCGGTGTGCAACCCGCCGACGTGGGCCATGTGGTGCTGGGCAACGTGATCCCCACCGTGCCACAGGATGCCTACATCAGCCGCGTGGCCGCGCTGGAAGCCGGTGTGCCGCAAGAGGCCCCGGCCTTCAACGTCAACCGCCTGTGCGGTTCGGGCCTGCAGGCCATCGTGTCGGCAGCGCAGTCCATCCTGCTGGGCGACTGCGAGATCGCCGTGGGTGCCGGTGCCGAATCCATGAGCCGGGGCGCCTACCTCGTGACCAGCAACCGCTGGGGCGCGCGCATGGGCGACGTCAAGATGCTGGACTTCATGCTGGGCGCCCTGCACGACCCGCGCATGAACATCCACATGGGCATCACCGCCGAGAACGTGGCCGCCCGCTACGACATCAGCCGCGCCCAGCAGGACGCCTACGCCGAGCAGTCGCAGCAGCGCGCCGCCAAGGCCCAGGCCGAAGGCCTGTTCAAGGAACAGATCGTCCCGGTGGAGATCAAGACGCGCAAGGGCGTGGTGCTGTTCGACACCGACGAAGGCGTCAAGGCCGACACCACCGCCGACTCGCTGGGCAAGATGAAGCCGGCCTTCAAGAAGGAAGAAGGCACGGTCACGGCGGGCAATGCCTCCACCCTGAACGACGGCGCCGGTGCCGTGGTGATGGCCTCTGCAGAGAAGGCCAGGGCCCTGGGCCTCAAGCCCCTGGCGCGCCTGGTTTCCTACGGCCATGCCGGGGTCGAGCCCGAATACATGGGCATCGGCCCCGTGCCGGCCTCGAAGGCCGCCCTGGCCAAGGCCGGACTGACCGTGGCCGACCTCGACCTGATCGAGTCCAACGAGGCGTTCGCCGCCCAGGCCTGTGCCGTGTCCAAGGAAATGGGCTTCCCGAACGAGAAGACCAACCCCAATGGTTCGGGCATCTCGCTGGGCCACCCGGTGGGCGCCACGGGGGCCATCCTGGTCACCAAGGCGATCTACGAGCTGCAGCGCATCCAAGGCCGCTACGCCCTGATCACCATGTGCATTGGCGGTGGTCAGGGCATCGCGATGGTGATCGAGCGCGTGCAGGACTGATCAGGACGGCAGCACCGCGGCCTGGCCCCGCCGCCCCTTCAGGGCGCGCAGGCCGCGGCCCGTCAGCGCGATCAGGTCGTCCACATAGGTGAACACCACCGGGATCACCAGCAGGCTCAGGAAGGTGGACGTGATCAGGCCGCCGATGACGACGATGGCCATGGGCGCGCGGAAACTCGGGTCCACCCCCACACCCAGGGCGATGGGCATCATGCCGGCGCCCATGGCGATGGTGGTCATGATGATGGGGCGGGCGCGCTTGCGACAGGCGTCGATCACCGCTTCGGCGCGCGAGAGGCCGTGCTCGTTGCGGGCGATCAGGACGTAGTCCACCAGCAGGATGGAGTTCTTGGTGGCGATGCCCATGAGCATGATCAGGCCGATCATCGAGGGCATGGACAAGGCCGTGTGCGTCACGAAGAGCGCCACAAAGGCCCCCGGGATGGACAGCAGCAGCGCCGCCAGGATGGTGACCGGCTGCATGAAGCCCTTGAAGAGCAGCACCAGCACCACGTAGATGCACAGCACACCGGTGGCCATGGCCAGGGCAAAGCTGGCAAACAGCTCGCCCATGGCCTCGGCATCGCCCACGGTGGTTTGCGTGACGCCGGGCGGCATCTGCTGCAGGCTGGGCAGGGCCAGGGCCTGGCGCTCGACGTCACCCAGGGGCTGCTGGTTCAGCTCGATCTCGAAATTGATGTTGCGCTGGCGGTCGTAGCGGTCGATCACGGCGGGGCCACTGTCCAGGCGCAGGCTGGCCACATTGCCCAGCGGCACGGGCCCCCGCGCACCCGGCACCGGCAGGCGGGCCAGCAGGTCGAGGTCGGTGCGGGCCTCGGCCGGCAGTCGCACCACGATGGGCACCTGACGCTGGCTGAGGTTGAGCTTGGGCAGGTACTGGTCGTAATCGCCCAGGGTGGCGATGCGCAGGGCATCGGCGATGGCGGTGGTGCTCACCCCCAGGTCGGCGGCGCGGGCGGCGTCGGGCTGCACCACCAGTTCAGGTCGAACCAGGCTGGAGGTGGAGGTGACGTTGCCGATGCCGGGGATGGTGCGCAGTTCTTTCTCGACGCGCTGGGCGTGGGCGGCCAGGGCGTCGCCGTCTTCACCGGCCAGCACCAGGATGTACTTCTCGGCCGAGCCGCCAAAGCCCACGTTCACGCGGGCACCGGGCAGGGCTTCCAGGGCCGAACGCAGCTCGCCTTCGATGTCCTGCTTGCTCACACCGGGGCGCTGCTTGCGGTGGGTCATGTTGAGCGTGAGCGTGGCCTTGCGCACCTCGGCCGCCCCCTGGGGTGCAAAGGGGTCGCCGCCCGTCGCGCCACCGCCAATGGCGGTGTAGACCAGCTTGACGTGCGGGTGCTTCTGCACGATCTCGCGGGCCTTTTCGGCCAGTTCGCGCGTTTGCGCAAAGGTGGACCCCGGCGGCAAGGACAGCGACACCTGGGTCTGCGAGAGGTCGTCCGGCGGGATGAAGCC
>NZ_JAIZVX010000072.1 GCF_021768455.1 Aquabacterium sp.
CGTCCAGGCGCTGGATGCTGGCCAGCACGTCATTGCCCAGGCCACCGGCGCCCACCATGGAGGCGATGATCACCATCGACAGGGCCATCATGATGGTCTGGTTCACACCGGCCATGATGGTCGGCAGGGCGATGGGCAGCTGCACCTTGAAGAGCAGCTGCGGGCCCGAGCAACCGAAGGCGTTGCCGGCCTCCACCTGTTCGTTGTTGACCTGGCGGATGCCCAGGCTGGTCAGGCGCACCACGGGCGGCATGGCGAAGATGACGGTGGCCATGATCCCGGGCACGCGGCCCAGACCAAAGACCATCGCCGCCGGGATCAGGTAGACGAAGGCCGGCATGGTCTGCATGAAGTCCAGCACCGGGCGCACGGTGGCGTTGACCGTGTCGTTGCGGGCGCACCAGATGCCCAGGGGCACGCCCAGGATCAGGCTGATGACGGTCGCCGAGAGCGTCAGCGACAGCGTCACGATGGTCTGCTCCCAGAAGCCCGTGACCACGATCAGCATGAGCGCGGCCAGCACGAAGACGCCGAACTTCCAGCCCAGGCGCCACACGCCCAGGGCCATGGCCCCGGCGATCATCAGCCAGGCGGGGATGGCCATCAGGCCGATTTCCACGCCCTCGGCGAAGGTGGCGACCACGGCACCGATGGCATCGAAGACCTCGGAGCCATTGTCCAGCAGGTACTGCACGCCGGCGTTGACCCACTTGCCCAGGGGAAGGATGTCTTTCGGGTGCGCGAGGGCGTCGGTGAGGATCTCAAGCATGGCGGGCTCCTTCGGCGATCTTGACCAGCAGGCTCTTGGCGGTGATGCAGCCCAGCAGCTGGTTGGCGTCGTCGACGACGCCCACAGGTTGGTCTTGGCCCAGCACATGGCGCATGGCTTCGGGCAGGGTGGTGGTCCAGGGCATGCGGGGGCCGCCGTTGAGCTGGGCCTTGTCGTAGCCGCTGTCGACCAGGTCGGCGGCGGTCAGGTAGCGCGAGGTGTCCACGCCCTTGAAGAACTTGCGCACGTAATCGTTGGCCGGGTTGGTGATGATTTCGTGCGGGGTGCCTTCCTGCACCAGGGTGCCGCCTTCCATGATGGCGATGCGGCTGCCGATGCGCAGGGCCTCTTCCAGGTCGTGCGAGACGAAGAAGATGGTGCGCTGCTGGCCGCGTTGCAGCTCCAGCATCAGGTCCTGCATCTCGGTGCGCTTGAGCGGGTCGAGGGCCGAGAAAGCCTCGTCCATCAGCAGGATGTCGGGGTCGACCGCCAGGGCGCGGGCCAGGCCCACACGCTGCTGCATGCCGCCCGAGAGCTGACGCGGGTACTTCTTGGCGTAGGCCTTCAGGCCAACCTGCTCCAGCACGTGCATGGTCTTGTCTTCGCGCCAGCCCTTCTGGCTGCCGGCGACTTCCAGACCGAATGCGGCATTCTCCAGCACGGTGCGGTGCGGCATCAGGGCAAACGATTGAAACACCATGGCGATGCGGCGACGGCGCCATTTCACCAGCTCGGCATGCGGGAGTTTGGCCAGGTCTTCGCCATCGACCAGGATGGAACCCGCAGAAGGTTCGACCAGCCGGTTGATCAGGCGAATCAGGGTCGATTTTCCGGAGCCCGACAGGCCCATCAGCACGAATATCTCGCCTGCGTTCACGTCAAAACTGACGTTGTTGACGCCGGTGACGAGACCGGTTTTGGCGAAAACCTCGTCCTTGCTGTGCCCTTCTTTGAGCAAACGCAAGGCTTCCTGCGGGCGATCGCTGAAAATCTTGTACAGGTTCTTGATTTGAATCTTGGCCGTGGACATGAGGCCTCCTGTGAACTGAGCTCAATTTGACTCAGCTTGGTTTGCAATTCGCGTGCCATCATCCTGAAACGGGTATCTTGCCCTTGATTCAGAATATATGGATGAGGGTTTTCCTACCTTGATCGGTATGGTGTTTTTTTAATCAGAACCGGCCTGCACTGCACCAGTTTTGGCCATGTTTCACAGTGCTGGAAAATCTGGCTTCAACATGGTGCGGGCATATTGAAAGAAAATACAGACGGCTCAGCGCTCGAGTACCACGTCGCTGAGCGGTTTGCTGCAGCAAGGCAGGATCCAGCCCTGGTCGACTTCCCGCTGCCGGATGCCGCCCTTGTGCGCCATCTCGACCTCGCCCGACACCTTTTTCGTCTTGCAGGTGCCGCACAGGCCATTGCTGCACGAAGCCGGCAGGCGCACGCCCGCGGCACCGGCCGCGGCCAGAAGTGACTGGCCCGGTTGGCAATCGAACTGGTCACCGCGCACGCTCAGGCTGATGCGGAAGGCCGCCGGAGCGGCTTCGCCCGCGGGAGGGGCCGACGCTGCCGGGCCGGCCTCGGGGGCCAGGCTTTCGAAGCTGAAGCTTTCCTCGCGGTAGCGGGCCGGCGGGTGACCGGCCTGGGCCAGCATGGTGCGCACCGCGCCCATGAACGGGGCGGGACCGCAGGTGTAGACGTCGCGCTGGGCGAAGTCCGGTGCGATGTGGGGCAGCAGACCGGCATCGAGGCGCCCGGTGTAGCCGGCGTAGGTCGGCGTGCTGCCGGCGCTCTCGCAGACGATGGCCAGGCGCAGACGCGGGTGGTTGCGCGCCAGCAGGGTCAGCTCTTCGGCAAAGACCACGTCGGCCGGTGTGCGGGCGGCGTGCACGAAAACGATGTCGGCCTCGGCGGCCTGATCGACCAGCGCGCGCGCCATCGACATCAGCGGCGTGATGCCGCTGCCGCCCGAGATGAACAGGTAGGCCGGCACCTTGGCCTCGGCCGAGAGGCTCACCGCCTGAGCCACCCCATCCTGATCCTGGAAGCAGGTGAACTCACCCGCCGGCCCCATGGCACTGACGCTGTCGCCCACCTTCAGGTTGTCGTGCAACCAGTTGGAGACGGGGCCGCCCGGCACCCGCTTGACCGTGATCGCGATGCGATCGGGCCGCGTGGGGCTGGACGAGAGCGTGTAGCAGCGCAGCACGGCTTCGCCACCCTGACCGATCGGCAGGCTCAGTGTGAGGAACTGACCAGGCAGGTAGGCAAAGCGACGGGGCGCAGGCGTGTTGAACACAAAGGTCTTGACGTCGTGGGTCTCTTGGCGGACCTGGACGCACACCAGGGTGTCGTCGGTCTCGCTGGACCAGGCGGGCACGGTGTTCATGGGGCTTCCTTGGAGGGGTGAGGCGGTGAGGGGTGGGACGAGGGCCTCGGGGAAGCGTCAGGCCGGGGTGTGGGCGCGCATGCGGCCCACGTACCAGTTGGCGAACTTCTCGACCAGTTCTTCGGTGTAAGGCGAATACGGGCCCGGCTCGTAGGCGCCGGAGGCGACACCGATCTGCGACTCTTCGACCAGGCGGCGATCCTGCTCGTTGGTGGCGTTCCAGACCTTGGTCAGGTTGGCCACGTCGTAGTCCACGCCTTCCACGGCGTCCTTGCGCACGCACCAGGTGGTGCGCACCAGGGTCTGGTCGGGGCCGATGGGCATGACCGAGAAGCTGACGATGTGGTCGCTCATGAAGTGGTGCCAGGAGTTAGGCTGCGTCCAGAAGGACAGGCCGCCGATGGCCGGGTCGGTGATGTCACCCAGCAGCTTCTTGCTGGCGACCTCGGCCGTCATGGTCTGCGACTGGCCGGCGCGGTCCAGCGGCAGGCGCTGGGTGCGGAAGCCCGTGACACGGGTGTCCAGCGTTTCGATCTCGGCAGACGGCAGGCCCATGGCTTCCCAGCGCTTGTGGCTTTCGGCCAGGATGTCGCGGAAACGCTGCATGCCTTCGGCATTGCTGGGGCTGGGCTGGTAGCCGAAGCCGTATTCGTACAGCGACAGGGTCAGCTCGGGGTGGTTGCCCACGCAGTGGTAGCACTCGCGGTTGTTCTCCATCACGAGCTTCCAGTTGCCCTTCTCGATGATGTCGACCTGGGCCGCAACCTTGCAATCCTTGAGGCGGTGCGGGGCGATGTAGGGCGTCATCTGGGCGACCATGTCGTCGATGTCGGCCGGCGGCTCGTCGGCCAGGCAGATGAAGATCAGGCCTTCAAGGCTGCGCACATGCACCTTCTTCAGGCCGTGCTTGCCCTTGTCGAACTCGGTGCCCATGTGTTCGACATGGATCAGCGCACCCTTGAGGTCGTAGGTCCACTGGTGGTAGGGGCACACGAGGTTGCCGACCACGCCCTTGTGCGAGGCACACAGGCGCGAACCGCGGTGGCGGCAGACGTTGTGGAAGGCCTGGACTTCGCCGTCGTCATCGCGGGCGATGATGATGGACTTGCGGCCCACTTCGACGGTGATGTAGTCGCCCGGCTCGGGCAGCTGCGGCTCGACGGCCGCAAAGATCCAGTGCTGGCCGAAGACCCGCTCGACGTCGGCCTGGAAGACCGTGTCGCTCAGGTAGAAGGGCGCTTCCAGGCTGTAGCCGGGGCGGCGGCGTTCGAGCAACTCGTTGAGCATGGCGTTGGGTGCAGTGGACATGACAGGTCTCGCGTTCAGAAATTGACCAGGGCGTGGGATTGGAGGTACTCAAAGATCGCTTGCGCTTTGTCGCGGGCGCTACCGCTTTGCAGAACAACGGCCTTGGCCGCGCCGTCGGAGCCAATGGCCCCGAGCATGCGGCTGTGGCCGCTCTGCGCCCGTTTGGCTTCGAGCACCGCGAGACGGCGGGCGGTGGGCACGAAGCGCCAGGCGGGTTCGGTGAGGGCCCCGGCTGCGGCCTGCAGGTCGGATGCGGCCGGGGCCGAAACCGGGTGGTGCAGCACCTGACCGCTCAGCTGGGCGGCGTAGGCGTGGCGCAGCGTGACGGGCGTGGCGGGGTGGATGGCGAGCACGGCAGGCTCGGCCAGTTGCCACTGTCTGCGCGCGCCCTTGGGCAGCGCCTGGGTCAGGCGCCAGGCGACGCCTTCGGCCTGCAGCCCCACCACGTCGGTCATGACGGGGTAACGCAAGTGGCGGGCCAGGGCATAAGGCAAGGTGCCTTGAGCCAGGCCGCCTTCGGCGCGCAAGCCGGTGAAGACCAGGTCCTGCGGCCCCGCCTGCCGGTCGGCGATGGCGCGGGCCAGCACCACGGTGGCGTCTTCGCCCGCACGCAGGGGCAGAACCTCGATGGCATCGGCCCCTTGAGCCAGGTAGGCGCGGGCGACGGTGTCGTCCAGTGCACCAGCACTGAGCACGCGCACATTCTTTGGGCCCACCAGGGACAAGGCCAGGCCCAGGGCCACGGCATCGCCCTGGGCGGGGCCCAGGCGGCCACTGACGGGGTGTGGGCGTTGGCCCACGAGCACGGTGATGAAGCTCATGCGGTGACCTTCTTCTTGGCCTGGTGTTGCTGGATGAGGGTGAGCAGCTCGCGCATCACGGCGGCGCCATCGTCCACGGCCACCAGATCGGCGCGCTTGGCAATCGCCGCCGCCGGATCGGTGTTGACGGCGATGACATGGCGGCAGGCCTTGATGCCCTGCAGGTGCTGCACGGCGCCTGAGATGCCCACGGCCATGTAGGTCGTGGCCTTCACGGTCTTGCCCGTGGCGCCAATCTGCTTGGCCCGCGGGAAGCGACCATCGTCGACGGCCACCCGCGAGGCACCGGTGGCCGCGCCCAGGGCTTCGGCCAGCTGATTGAACAGGGCCAGATCGGTCACGCCGTTGCCCGCCGAGAGGATGAAGTCGGCTTCTTCCAGGGCCACCGTGCGGGCGTCACCGGCCTGCACGCCCAGATCCCGGAAGGCGCTGGCCGTGGCCACTGGCCAGGCGGGCGCCTCGGTGCTCCAAGGTTGGCCCAGACCGATGAAAGGCAGGTCGGTCTTGGCGGCACCGGGTGCCAGCAGCACCACCTGGGCGCTGTCGCACAGGGCATCAAGGCGGGCCTGTGCACGGGCACGCAGCTGGCCGGACTGGATTTCAACCACGCCAGCGGCGAGGCTCAGGCCCTGAGCCACCGCATGGCGACGCCCCAGGTCGCCGTCGGCATCGCGGTCGGGCAAGTAAAGCGTGGTGGGCTGGAGTTGGGCGCACAGGGCCTGCAGCCAGGCGGCCGC
Organism: Aquabacterium sp.; assembly: GCF_021768455.1. Classification (GTDB taxonomy): domain Bacteria; phylum Pseudomonadota; class Gammaproteobacteria; order Burkholderiales; family Burkholderiaceae_C; genus Aquabacterium. Next base: position 6,028 of record NZ_JAIZVX010000072.1, read on the forward strand.
GGCCACCGGCGTGGACTGGTCACGACCACCTTCGGCCTGCACCAGCAGGCGGTCGGCGCCCAGGGCGCTGGCGTCGTCCGCACAGGCGCCGAGGGTGGCCAGCACCACTTCGGTGTCGGGCGCCGCCAGGATGGCTGCGGCGGCCACGACCTGGCGGGCGTGTTCGTCAAGCGTGCCGCGTTCGGCATGCGCCACGACCAGCACACAGCGGCTGAAGGGGCCGACGCTGCGGGCCTGCTTGGCCGCTTCGTGCGTGCCCAGGCGGCTGGCAAGGCGCTCGCCTTCGCTGCTGCCCAGCACGATGCGGCGCAGGCCGGCAGGGGTGATGACGACCGGACGACGCGGGTCGATGCGCGGCGGGCGGGGGCTCAGTGCGTTGTTCATGCGGCCTCCACGGCACGGGCCACGAGTTCGGCGATGTCCAGCACCTCGGGGCCTGGGCCCACCACGCCTTCCAGCATGGCCGTGCACTGCGGGCAGGCCACCGCGACGATGGCGGCACCCGTGTCACGGGCATCCTGCATGCGGATGTCGGGGATGCGGGTCTCACCGGGGATGTCGGTGTAGGGCGCGCCACCACCACCGCCACAGCAGCGGGCGGCTTCGGCATGGCGGGCCATCTCGACCACCTTGATGCCGATGCCCTTGAGCGCCATGCGCGGGGCCATGGTCTCGCGGCTGTAGCGGCCCAGGTAGCAGGGGTCGTGGTAGGTCACGGTGGGCAGGGTCTGACCGGGTGCGGCCTTGAGCTTGCCGTTGGCCAGCAGTTCCGAGAGCAGCTGGGTGTGGTGCCACACGTCGAAGCTCGCGCCCAGGGCGGGGTACTCGTTCTTCACGGTGTGCAACACGTGCGGGTCCGCCGTCAGGATGTGCTTGAAATGGCGGGTCTTGAGCGTGGCGATCAACTGGTGAGCCAGTCGCTGGAAGCCGGCTTCGTCGCCCAGGCGGCGGGCCAGGTCGCCGCAGTCGGTCTCGTCGGCCCCCAGCAGGGCGACCTTCAGGCCCGCCTTGTGCAGGGTCTTGACCAGGGCACGCAGGGTGCGCTGGTAGCGCATGTCGAAGCCGCCCTCGCCCACCAGCAGCAGCCAGTCGGTCGATTCGCCGGCCTGCAGCAGGGGCACGTTCAGGTCCACGGCCCAGTGCGCGCGGGCCGCCAGCGGGTGGCCACCGATGGTGTCGGTTTCGCGCAGGTTGCTCAGGGCCTCGGCGCCCTTGTTGGGGACGACGCCGTCGTTCAGCGTCAGGCCGCGGCGGATGTCGACCACGGTGTCGACATGCTCGATCAGCATCGGGCAGGCCTGCACGCAGGCGCGGCAGGTGGTGCAGGACCACAGTGTCTCGGCATCGACCAGACCGCTGACGATGGGCTGGTCGGCCGCACCGCCATGCTGTCCCACGGGCTTGCCGGGGTAAGGGGTGCCGGCATAGGCGGCATCGGTGCCACCTGCCATGCCCACGACCATGTCCTGGATCAGCTTCTTGGGATTGAGCGGCTGACCAGCGGCCTTGGCCGGGCAGGCGGCCTCGCACTTGCCGCACTGCACGCAGGCATCGAAAGAAAGCAGGCGGTTCCAGGCAAAGTCGGCCGGTTTGGTCACGCCCAGCGGTTTCTCCGCCTGGATGGGGATGACGCGGGCCTTCCTGGCCACGCCGGCGGCACTGGCCGCCTGCGGCGCGGCAGGCTGGGGCAGGTCCAGCAGCTTGAGGGCGCTGGCGGCGTTGGGGCCGGTCTTGCCTTGGGTGAAGCGCTCAGGACGGGGATGCAGACCCAGGTGGATCAGGCCGGCCACGGCGTGCTTCATCGGGCCACCCAGGCCAATGCCCAGGGCCAGTTCGGCGGCACCGGCCGCAAAGGCCAGCACCACCAGAGCCGCCAGCCAGGAAGCCAGTTCGGGGCCGACCAGGGCGATGGCGATGACGGCAGCGGCGAAGGCCATCAGGCTGTAGGGCAGGCGCTGCCAGGGGCCTTTGGACAGGCGCTCCGGCGCGTTGCGGCGGCGGTGGGCCATGGCAGCGGCGCCACCCAGCATGGCCAGGCCGGCCAGCAGCAGGGCCACGTCCAGCACGCGGCTGTACAGGCCCAGGCCGTAGTTCAGGCCGACCAGGGCCAGGGCGGCCAGGCCACCACCGGCGGTGGCCACGTGGGCGCGGGCCACGAAGGGCTCGCGGGCCACCACGTCGTGCAGGTCGACAAAGTAGCGCTTGGGCACGGCCAGCAGGCCGAGCCAGTTGACGTTCGCAGCCTGCCCCTGGCGCCAGAGGCTGACACGGCGGGCCATGCCCAGACCGAGTGCCAGCACGGCGGCCCAGAACACGAGGCTGACCAGTTGAGGCAGTCCCATGATCAGAAGTCCTTGCACAGACGCAGGGCGTCGAAGATGGCGGCGTGGATGTTGTGCATGGAAATGCAGTCACCCACACGGAAGAGCATGAATTCGCCGGGCTGTTTCGGCTGGCTCAGCACGGGCTGGGCCTGCGAGGCGAAGAGCGCGTCGATGTCGATCTGGCCCTTGTTGACCGAGCGGCCCTTGAGCTCCCAGTACAGCGCGTCGTTTGGCTTGATGCCGTTCTCGACCACGACCTGGTCGACCGCACGCTCTTCCAGCGCCTCGGTGTACTCGTTGCGCAGCACGGCGATCAGCTTGTCGCCTTCGCGGTAGACCTTGTCCAGCCAGGTGTTGGGGGTCTGGATGACGCCCTGGGCGTACATCTGGCGGTAGAAGATCGGGAAGGTGGTGCCGCCCACGTCGTCGGCCACCTTCACGTCGGGCGTGACGATCTCGACCAGCTTGCCGCGGTCTGCGATGTAGTGGGCCACGCCCGAACCGGCATGCGTGCTGATGCCGTCGTAGACCAGCACGTTGTCCTTCGGGGCCACGGCGCCCGAGAGGATGTCCCAGCCGCTCACGATCAGGCCATCGCGCTCACCCCAGGCTTCGACCTGGTCGGTGTTGGGCAGGCCACCGGTGGCCAGCACCACGATGTCGGGGCGCTCGTCCATGATCATGCTGGCGTCGGCGGCCACACCCAGACGGCGGTCGATGCCCAGGCGCTGGGTCTCCATGTCGAACCAGCGGATGATGCCGGCCATCTGCTCGCGCTTCGGTGCCTTGGACGCCAGGTTGACCTGGCCACCCACGGCCGTGTTCTTCTCAAACAGCACCACGTCGTGGCCCCGCTCGGCGGCCACGCGGGCGGCTTCCAGGCCCGCAGGGCCGGCGCCGACCACCACCACCTTGCGCTTCGGCCCGGTGGTGGGCGTGATCACATGGGGCATGGTCTCTTCGCGGCTGGTGGCGGCGTTCTGCACGCACAGCACGTCCAGGCCGTTGTACTGGCGGTCGATGCAGTAGTTGGCGCCCACGCACTGCTTGATCTCGTCTTCGCGGCCATCGCGGATCTTGATGACCATGTGCGGGTCGGCGATCTGGGCGCGGGTCATGCCGACCATGTCGACCATGCCGGTCGAGAGGATGCGCTCGGCCTGCGAGGCGTCGCGGATGCTCTGGGCGTGCATGACCGGCACCTTCGACACCGACTTGATGCCGGCAGCGAGGTGCACAAAGGGCTCCGGCGGCAGGGCCATCGGGGGCATGCAGTTGACCAGGGTGTTGTGGGTGTCGGCACCCGAGCCCACCACGCTCAGAAAGTCGATCAGGCCGGTCTCGCTCATGGCCTGGGCGATTTCCTTGGCGTGCTCGTGCGAGATGCCGTCTTCGTGGAACTCGTCACCGCACATGCGCAGGCCGACACAGAAGTCGCGGCCCACCTCGGCGCGGATGGCCTCCAGCACTTCCTTGCCAAAGCGCAGGCGGTTCTCCAGGCTGCCACCCCATTCGTCGGTGCGGTGGTTGACGCGCGGGCTCCAGAACTGGTCGATCAGCTGCTGGTGGGCGGCCGAGACCTCGATGCCGTCCATGCCCGACTCCTTCACGCGGCGCGCGGCCTTGGCGTAGTCGGCAATGATGCGGTGGATCTCTTCGATCTCGATGGTCTTGGCGTTGCCGCGGTGCACCGGCTCACGGATGCCCGAGGGGCTGACCAGGTGCGGCCAGTTCTCGCCATGCCAGGCATTGCGGCGGCCCATGTGCGTGGCCTGGATCATGATCTTCGCGCCATGCTTGTGCATGGTCGAGGCCAGGCGGTTCAGGGGTTCGATGACCTTGTCGTTCGACAGGTTCACCGAGCTCCACCAGGACCAGGGGCTGTCCTTCGAAACCGGGCTGGACCCCCCGCAGATGGCCAGGCCCACGCCGCCCTTGGCCTTCTCTTCGTAGTAACGGATGTAGCGTTCACCGGGCACCCCGCCTTCGGCATACACCTCCGCGTGGGCGGTGCTGACGATGCGGTTGCGAAGGGTGAGCTGGTTGAGCTTGATCGGCTCGAAGAGGTGGGGGTAGCGCATAGATGGGCCTTGAGGGGTGCCTTGAGGGGGGGCGAATCAGGCAGAGAGATCAGGCTTGGGAATCAGGCTTGTGCAGCCGGCAGCGGCGAGACGGTGAACACGCAGTGGTCATGACCATGGTCTGCGGACTCAGCGGCGCACTGCGTCTCCGTGCTGACCGTGCGGTAGCTGGCGCCGGTGTCGTCGGCCACCCAGTCCATCGCGCCAGAGAACCAGCCGGCAAACAGGTAGCAGAGCTTGTCCTTGTTCACCGGCACACCGGCGATGCCCTGGGCCAGCACGAAGACGGAGTGGTCCAGGCGGATCTGGGCGTGGCCGGTGGCGGCGTCCACCTCGATGAAGGAGAACAGGCCCCAGCCGCGCTGCGACAGGCGCTTGAGGTAGTGCTCATAGCAAGCCAGGCCCTTGAGGCCGTGGGTCTTGCTCTCCTGGCTGCACCAGAAGTAGGCCGAGCGGTAACCCGCCTTGTAGAGGCTTTCGGCATAGGTCTCTTTGCCGATGGCGGCCTCGGCTTCCACGTGGTTGTTCACGAAGAAGTGGCGGGGCACGTAGATCATGGGCAGACTGTCGGTGGTCCACACGCCGGTCTCGGCGTTCACGTCAATGGGGAGTTGGGGTTGCATGGTGGGGCCTGCGGTGTGAGGGGATGCGGAGAGGGCGACTTGAAAGGGGCTCACTCGCCCCAGACCTGGCCGAAGAACTTCATCCAGTTGGCGCCCAGCACCTTGGTGATGCGGGACTCGGACCAGCCGGACTGCAGCATCGTGGCCGTGAGGTTGGGGAAGTCGCCGATGGTGCGGATGCCTTCGGGGTTCACCACCTTGCCGAAGTGGGTCAGGCGGCGCCAGCGACCCTTGTCATGCGTCAGCATCTCGAAGAACTCGTGGCCATGACCCTGCGTGAAGTCGGAGCCCAGGCCCACGCAGTCTTCGCCCACCAGGTTGATGACGTAGTCGATGGCTTCGACGTAGTCGTGCACGGTGGACTCGTTGCCGCGCTTGAGGAAGGGCGAGAACATGGTCACGCCGATGAAGCCACCGTGGTCGGCGATGAACTTCAGTTCGGCATCGCTCTTGTTGCGCGGGTGGTCCTTCAGGCCAAGGGGCAGGCAGTGGGTGTAGGCCACCGGCTTGGTCGAGGCCAGGATGGCTTCTTCCGAGGTCTTGCTGCCCACGTGCGACAGGTCGACCATGATGCCGACGCGGTTCATCTCGGCGATGACTTCGCGGCCATAGCCCGACAGGCCGCCGTCGCGCTCGTAGCAACCGGTGCCCACGAGGTTCTGCGTGTTGTAGCAAAGCTGGACCACGCGTACGCCCATGTCGTGGAAGGCCTCGATGTAGCCGAGGTTGTCTTCGAAAGCATGGGCGTTCTGGAAGCCCAGGATGATGCCGGTCTTGCCCTCGGCCTTGGCGCGGGCGATGTCGGCCGTGTTGCGGGCCAGGGTCACCAGGTCGCTGTTGTCGCGGATCAGCTGCTTGAGCTGGGCGATGTTGTCGACCGTCTTGGGGAAGTCGTCCCACACCGAGACGGTGCAGTTGGCAGCGGCCAGGCCGCCCTTCTTCATGTCTTCAAAGACGCTGCGGTTCAGGTTGGCGATGATCAGGCCGTCGATGACGATGGACTGGTCGTGCAAGGTGTTGCTGCTCATGGTGTGGGGCTCCGTGTGCGGTCGGCTCAGCGCTCAGCCGTAGATGGGGAAACGCGAGGTCAGGGTCTGGACCTGTTCGCGCACCAGGGCTTCCACGCGGGCATCGCCGGCCGGGTCCTTGCGCAGGGCCTGCATCACGTCGAGGATGAGGCGGCCCACTTCGCGGCAGTCCTCTTCCAGGAAGCCCCGGCTGGTGATGGCGGCCGTGCCCACGCGGATGCCCGAGGTGACCGTCGGCTTCTCGTCGTCAAAGGGGATGCCGTTCTTGTTGCAGGTGATGCCGGCACGCTCCAGGGCCACCTCGGTGGCGTTGCCCTTGAGGCCCAGGGGGCGCAGGTCGACCAGCAGCAGGTGGTTGTCGGTGCCACCGGTGACCAGGTCCAGGCCACCGGCCTTGAGCACCTCGCCCAGGGCGCGGCTGTTGGCCACGACCTGCTGGGTGTAGGCCTTGAAGGCCGGCTGCAGGGCTTCACCAAAGGCCACGGCCTTGGCCGCGATCACGTGCATCAGCGGGCCACCCTGGGCACCGGGGAAGACGGCCGAGTTGAACTTCTTGGCCAGCTCTTCGTCGTTGGTGAGGATCACGCCACCGCGCGGGCCGCGCAGGGTCTTGTGCGTGGTCGAGGTGGTCACGTGGGCGTGGGGCACCGGGCTGGGGTAGACACCGGTGGCGACCAGACCGGCCACGTGGGCCATGTCCACCATCAGGTAAGCACCCACCTTGTCGGCGATCTCGCGGAAGCGAGCCCAATCGATCACGCGGGGGTAGGCCGAGAAGCCCGCGATGATCAGCTTGGGCTTGTGCTCCAGGGCCAGGCGCTCGACTTCTTCGTAGTCGATCAGGAAGTCTTCGCGGCGCACACCGTACTGCACGGCCTTGAACCACTTGCCCGACAGGGCCGGCTTGGCGCCGTGGGTGAGGTGGCCACCGGCCGACAGCGACATGCCCAGCACCGTGTCACCGGGTTGCACCAGGGCCAGCATCACGGCCGTGTTGGCCTGGGCGCCGGAGTGGGGCTGCACGTTGGCAAAGCGCGAACCGAAGAGCTGGTTCAGGCGGTCGATGGCCAGCTGCTCCACCACGTCGGCGTTGTCGCAACCACCGTAGTAGCGCTTGCCCGGGTAGCCTTCGGCGTACTTGTTGGTGAAGACGCTGCCCTGGGCTTCGAGCACGGCCTTGGAGACGATGTTCTCGGAAGCGATCAGCTCGATCTGGTCCTGCTGGCGGTGCAGTTCGGCAGACAGGGCGTTGGCGATGGCCGGATCGGCCTGGGCCACGGAGGCGGAGAAGAAGGCAGAGGTGGACATGAGGGGCGATCAGTGGGTGTGAGGGGAAGACCGTCGGGGCCTGTCGGACTCAGCGTTGGGCTCAGTGTTGGGCGGGCAGCAGCGGCGTGAAGACCGGGTCGGCATGGGTGCCGGGCTGGGTCACGCACAGGCCGTAAGGCGCAGCCGTGCGGCGCAGCAGGCGCCAGAAGTAGTCGGCGAAGCTGCGACGGAACAGCAGCACCACACCCTTGTCGTCGGTGCGGCAGACCGAAACCACTGCCTTGGCCATCACGGTGCTGACGGCCTTGCCCACGGTCAGGCTTTCGAAGTCGTACGGGCCGAGGTGGCGCAGCAGCAGCATGTGGGCGGGGCCCGTCACACGCATGGCGGTGTGGCCGCCGCTGTTGTCCACCACCTGGGCGAACACGCCTTGCAGCGCGGTGTTCAGGCTGGCCACCAAGGCATCGCGGCGGGCGCGGGGGGCGATCACCCACCACTCGTCGGGCGAGACCCACTGCACGACGCCACCGGGCGTCTGCACCAGGCTGGCGGGCTGGGTGGGCAGGCTGGCGCCGAGCACCGAGGCCACGCCCTGCATGAAGGCGGCGTCCGTGGCCTGGCCACGCAGGATCACATAGGCCAGGTGGGGCAGCTCGCTGACGACCACGCCATCCTTGGCGGTCGGTGCACGGCTTTCGGCTGGCAGGTTGAACACGTGCAGCGGGGTGCGCAGGCGTGCCAGGTCGGCAGCGGGGATGGTGTGGTCAGACATTCTGGCGGTCTCCCTTGGGGTCGACGAAGACGGCGCTCGGTGCGAGCTTGACGGGGGTCACCTTGCCGCCGGCGAAGGCGTAGAGGGTGGCGTCCTGGTGCTTCATGCCGCCCTTGACGACGGCCATGGCGATGGAGCGGCCCAGGAAGGCGCTGTGGTAGCTGGAGGTCACGTGGCCCAGCATCTTGGCGCCGGGGTTGGTGTCGGGCGTGGCCAGAATCTGAGCGCCTTCGGCCAGCACGGTGTGCGGGTCCACCGGCAGCAGGCCCACGAGCTGCTTGCGGTCCGGCTTGGCCGTGTCGCTGCGGCTCAGGGAGCGCTTGCCCAGGAAGCTGAACGGCTTCTTCATGGACACGGCCCAGGACATGCCCAGGTCGATCGGGGTGACCGAACCATCGGTGTCCTGACCCACGATGATGAAACCCTTCTCGGCACGCAGCACGTGCATGGTTTCGGTGCCGTAGGGGGTGATGTCGAATTCGGCACCCGCGGCCATCACGGCCTCCCACAGTTCGTGGCCGTAGCCCGACTCCACGTTCAGCTCGTAGCTCAGTTCACCCGAGAAGGAGACGCGGAAAACGCGGCAGGGCAGGCCTGCCACGGTGCCGGCACGCCAGTCCATGAACTTGAAGTTCTCGGGCGAGAGGTCGATGTCCTTGCACAGCTTGGCCAGCACGGCACGTGCCTTGGGGCCCACCAGGGCCACGGTCGACCAGTGGTCGGTCACCGACGACATCCACACCTTCAGCTCGGGCCACTCGGTCTGGTGCCAGCGCTCCAGCCAGGTCAGCACCTTGGCGGCACCACCGGTGGTGGTGGTCATGTAGAACTGGGTGTCGTTCACGCAGGCGGTCACGCCGTCGTCCATCACCATGCCGTTTTCGTCCAGCATCAGGCCGTAGCGGCACTTGCCCGGGGCCAGCTGGCTCCATGCGTTGCTGTAGACACGGTTGAGGAACTCGCGGGCATCCGGGCCGTCGATCTGGATCTTGCCCAGGGTCGAGGCGTCCATCACGGCCACGCCGTTGCGGGCGGCCAGGCACTCGCGGTTGACGGCGGCGTGCAGGTCCTCGCCCTTCTTCGGGAAGTACCAGGGGCGCATCCACTGGCCCACAGGCTCCAGCGCTGCACCGCGCGCTTCGTGGGCGGCGTGGCAGGCTGTGTAGCGGCTGGGCTCGAGGGTGTCGCCCTCCATGGTGCCAGCCAGGGCGCCCAGGGTCACCGGGGTGTAAGCGGGGCGGTAGGTGGTGGTGCTGACCTGCGAGACCGGGCGCTTGAGCGCACGCGCCGTCAGGATGAAGCCGTTGACGTTGGACAGCTTGCCCTGGTCGGTGCCAAAGCCCAGCGCCGTGAAGCGCTTGACGTGCTCGATGTGCTGCCAGTTCTCACGGATCGACAGCTCGATGTCGGCCGCGGTCACGTCGTTCTGGTAGTCGACGAAGGCCTTGGCGCCCTCGCCTTCCGGCTTGCCATCGGGCAGGCGGTACATCGGGCGGGCCGGCGAGCCCGCGCGCTTCGGCACGGTGGGCACCACCAGCTGACCCGGGCGACCCAGCGTGGCCAGCACGGCCTGCATGGCCACGGTGGTCTGCTTCAGGCACTCGCCCAGCTCGAAGGCACCGGTCACGGCGCCCACGCAGGCCACGCCTTCGCGGCCTTCACGTGGCACCACGAAGGCGGCGCAGGACTCGTCCCAGATGGGGCGGCGGCCGTCGTGGCAGAACAGGTGCACCGTGGGCGACAGACCACCCGACGACAGCACCACATCGGCCTTGACGGTGGGGCCAGCGCCAGCCACTTCATCGCGCTCAGGGTGCAGCTTGACCAGGCGGGCGCCGGTCACGCGGCCCTTGCCCTTGACCTCGGCAATGCCGTGGCCCTTGAGCACCTTCACCGTGGGTGGCAGGCCTTGGGGGTCGACCTTGCTGCGCACGTCGGCCACGGTGACCTGGGCACCGGCACCGGCCAGGGCGCGGGCCGCGTCATAGATCAGGTCGCTGGTGCCGCAGATCAGGACCTGCTCGCCCACGCGCACGGCGTAGCGGTTCAGGTAGGTCTGGCCGGCCGAAACGGTCATCACGCCGGGCAGGTCGTTGTTGCCGTAGACCAGGGGGCGCTCGATGGCGCCGGTGGCCAGCACCACGTGCCTGGCGTGGATCTTGTGCAGGCGCTGGCGCGGGGTCTCGTGCGAACGCTGGGCCACGGGCAGGTGGTCCTGGATCAGCTCGACGGCCTGCACCAGGTTGTTGTCGTACAGACCGAAGGCCGTGGTGCGGCTCAGGGTGGTCACGTGCGGCATGGACTTCAGCGAGGCCATGACCGCGCGGACGTAGGCGGCGCTGTCGCGGCCATCGACCTGGGCCGTGGGGTCGGACAGCAGCCAGCCGCCGAACTCGTTCTGCTCGTCGATCAGCAGGGTCTTCAGGCCAGCCAGACCCGCTTGCTGTGCGGCCAGCAGACCGGCGGCACCGCCGCCCACCACGACCACGTCCACATGGTGGTGCAGGTGGTCGTAGATGTCGGGGTCGTTCTCGGTGGGAGCGTGGCCAAAGCCCGCGAACTTGCGGATCACGGCCTCATAGGCCGGCCACAGCTTGCGCGGCCACTTGAAGGTCTTGCTGTAGAAGCCGGCAGGCATGAAGCGCGAGCCCGTGCCCAGCACCGACTTCAGGTCGAAGTTCAGGTGCGGCCAGCCCGACGTGGAGGCCGACACCAGGCCTGCATACAGTTCGGCCTGCGTGGCCTTGACGTTGGGCACCGTCAGGGCGCCTTCGCCCATCTGCACCAGGGCGTTGGGCTCTTCCGCGCCGGCACCGATGATGCCGCGGGGGCGCCCGTACTTGAAGCTGCGGCCCACCAGCTTGACGCCGTTGGCCAGCAGGGCCGAAGCCAGGGTGTCACCGGGGTGGCCGGTGTAGGTCTTGCCGTCGTAGCTGAAAGAAATCGTCTTCGACGAATCGATGCGGGCCGTGGCCAGCTTGATGCGTTGGGCGCTCATGCCTTCACCCCTTGCTGTTCGGAAGCGGCCTTGTCGGCCAGGAAAAGGGGCTTGCCATCTGCCAGCGTCCAGGAGCCGGCGACCTCGTAGGTGGCGGTGTTGCGCTTGACGGCAAACACCTTGCGGCAGCCTGCGCTGTGCTGCCACTGTTCCCAGAACCAGCCCTTGGTGTTGGTGCGACCGAAGAGGTAGTCGCCCCAGGTTTCGTCGTCCACGGCTTCAGGCTGGGCAGGGCGTGCGATGTAGGCTTCACCGGCGTAGCTGAACTCTTCTTCGTCCCGCGTTTCGCCGCAATGGGGGCAATGCAAATGCAACATGGTGGGTGATCCGGATCAGTGGGCCACGGCGGCAGCGCCGTGCTCGTCGATGAGGTGGCCGGTGGTGAACCGGTCCAGCGAGAAGGCCGCGTTGATGGGGTGCGGGGCGTCGTTCGCGATGGTGTGCGCGAAAACGTGACCCGAACCCGGCGTGGCCTTGAAGCCCCCCGTGCCCCAACCGCAGTTGAAGTACAGGCCTTGCACCTTGGTCTTGCTGATGATCGGGCAGGCGTCCGGCGAGACGTCCACGATGCCGCCCCACTGGCGGTTCATGCGCACGCGCGAGAACATCGGGAAGAGCTCGACGATGGCCGCCGCGGTGTGGTCGATCACGTGCGGGCTGCCACGCTGGCCGTAACCCAGGTAGCTGTCGATGCCCGCACCGATCACGAACTCACCCTTGTCCGACTGGCTCAGGTAGCCGTGCACGGCGTTGGACATGATCACCGTGTCGATCACGCGCTGCATCGACTCGCTCACGAAGGCCTGCAGGGGATGGCTTTCCAGCGGCAGGCGGATGCCCGCCATCCTGGCCAGCACGCTCGAATGGCCGGCGGCCACGCAACCCACGCGACCGGCCTTCACATAACCCTGGCTGGTCTGCAGGCCCTTGATCTGGCCGGCTTCGATGTCCAGGCCCGTGACCTCGCAGTTTTCGATCAGGTCCACACCCAGGCGGCTGGCGGCGCGGGCAAAGCCCCGGGCCACGGCGTCGTGGTGGGCGATGCCGGCGCGCGGCTGGAAGCTCGCGCCCAACACCGGCAGGCGGCGGCCGCGGCCGATGTCGAGCTGCGGGATGCGTTCCTTCACCTCGGCGGCGGTCAGCACCAGGGCGTCCACGCCTTGCAGGTGGTTGGCGTTCACGCGGCGCTCGATGTCGCGCATGTCCTGCAGGGTGTGCCCCAGGTTGTAGACGCCGCGCTGGCTGAACATCACGTTGAAGTTCAGGTCCTCGGTCAGGCCCTCCCAGAGCTTCAGCGAGTGCTCGTAGAGGCCGGCGGCTTCGTCCCACAGGTAGTTGGAACGCACGATGGTCGTGTTGCGCGCCGTGTTGCCACCGCCCAGGTAGCCCTTCTCCAGCACCGCGATGCGGCCCACACCGGGGTGGTTCTTGGCGAGGTAGTAGGCGGTGGCCAGGCCGTGACCGCCGCCCCCCACGATGACGACGTCGTATTCGGGCTTGAGGGGCACGCGATTCCACGCGGGCTCCCAGGTCTTGTGGTGCTTCAAGCCGTGCTTGAGCAGGCTCCACAGGGAGTAGTTCTGGCCTTGCATGATGAGGGGCTGTCCGTTCGAAAGCAGGGGCGAGGGGTGTGAAATGATTGTGTTGGGACACCCCCCTTCGACCTTGCGCCGAGCGGACGCACACTTGTCCAAATCCGACATCGCCGATCTGTCTGCATCCGACATGTCGGATGTGGAACACTCTCGGCCACCCCCTCCCGGATCCGGAGCCCGCCATGCCCCTCACCGCACCCACCTCCGCCGACACCGACCTGCGCTTCGAGCGCGTGGTGGACCTCCCGCCCGAGGCCATCTGGGCCGCCTGGACCACGCCCGAACTGGTCAACCAGTGGTTCACCCCCGCCCCCTGGCGCACCAGCGACACCACCATCGACCTGCGCCCCGGCGGCGGCTTCCACACCGTGATGCACGGCCCGGAGGGCGAACGCCACGCGCAGGCCGGCTGCTACCTGGTGGTCGAACCCGGTCGCACCCTGGTGTGGACCAGCGCCCTGCTGCCCGGCTTCCAGCCTGCGCCCCCCACACCCGAAGGCTTTGCCATCACGGCCACGATCCGCCTGACGCCCGAAGGCCAGGGCACCCGCTACGAGGCGACCGCCAGCCACGCCGATGCCGCCAGCCGGGCCCGGCACGAGGCCATGGGCTTCGAAGCCGGCTGGGGTGCCGCGCTCGACCAGCTGGTCGCCCTGATGAAAGCCCAAGCCCGACCCCATGGGTGAGCGGCTGGACGACTGGCTCAGCGAAGCCCCGGCCACGGGCCTGCGCTTCGCCGTGATCGGCCCGCTGGCCGGCGCCCTGCCATGGGTCGCCCTCGTCCTGGTTGGCGAAGTCACCCGCGCCTCCCCGCTCAGCAACCCGACCCGGGCGCTGCAAGGTGTCCCGGTCATGCTGCTCTTCAGCTACCTGTTTGGCGTGGCGCCGGCCTTCGTCACCGGCCTGCTCGTGGCGGCCAGCCGACCACGGCTCACACCCTGGGCCTGGTGCGTGCTCTCCGGTGGGGTCGGCCTGGTGGTCGCCACCCTCGCCCCCCTGCTGATCGGCCGCCTGCCCGAGACACCCGCCGCCTGGCTGCTCACACTGGGCTCCCAGCTGATCTTCATGGGCGTGCCCGGCCTGATCGGTGGCCTCGCAGCCGCCTGGTACACCAGCCGGGAAGACTTCCGCCAGTTCCGGCGCTGAGCGCACCTGCCTGATTTCCGTCACACCCCACCCATGCCCATCCGCTCCGTCACCCCGGCCGACGCGCCCGCGATCGCCGCGATCTACAACCACTACATCGCGCACACCAGCGTCACCTTCGAAGAGACCCTGTTGAGCGATGCCGACATGCTCGCCCGCATCGAGGCCCTCACCCGCCAACACCCCTGGCTGGTCAGCGTCAACGAAAACGGCGCCGTGCAGGGCTATGCCTACGCCAGCCCCTGGAAAACGCGCAGCGCCTACCGCCACACGGCCGAGGTGACCGTCTACCTGCACCACGATGCCGCCCGCCGGGGCCTGGGCCGTGCGCTCTACACCGCCCTGCTGGCCGAGCTGGCCCAAGGGGGCTGCCACGTCGCCCTGGCCTGCATCGCCCTGCCTCATGAGGCCAGCGTGGGCCTGCACGAAGCCATGGGTTTCCAGAAGGTGGCGCACTTCACCGAGGTGGGCCGCAAGTTCGACCGCTGGCTGGACGTGGGCTACTGGCAAAAGCAGCTCACGCCGTCCGCCTGAAGGCATTTACAAGCTGTTTCAGCCTCACCCATACGGGGTGGGCCAAAGCCCCGGCGCCCACCTGAGAATCCCTGGCTAAACGGCCATCGAGCCACAACCAAACATCAGGGAACCCGCCATGGGTCTGGGAACGTCCTTCCTCTCCGGGGCAGCCACGTC
>NZ_JAIZVX010000199.1 GCF_021768455.1 Aquabacterium sp.
CACGCTCGCCGGCCTGGCGCCGGCCCAGGCCCAGACCACCGCAACGGCCGCTGACACCGACCTCGAACCCGTGGTAGTGACGGCCACCACCCAGCCCAAGGCCCTGAAAGACGCGCCCTTCGCCGCCAGCGTGGTCGATGCCCAGGCCCTGCGCAGCGCCGGCCCCCTGGTCAACCTATCCGAGGCCCTGGCCCGCGTGCCCGGCCTCACGGTCAACAACCGCAACAACTACGCCCAGGACCTGCAGATCAGCTCACGCGGCTTTGGTGCCCGCGCCACCTTCGGCGTGCGTGGTCTGCGGCTCTACACCGATGGCATCCCCGCCACCATGCCGGACGGCCAGGGCCAGGTCGGCCACTTTGACCTGGCGAACGCCCAGCGCATCGAGGTGATCCGCGGGCCGTTCTCGGCGCTGTACGGCAACGCCGCCGGGGGCGTGATCTCGCTGGTGAGTGCCCCCATCACCGAGCCCTTCTTCGAAGCCGGTGTCGACCTCGGCAGCAACGCCCTCTACCAGGCGCGCCTGAGTGGCGGCGCGCCCATCAGCGCGCACCTGGCCCTGTCGGCGAGTGCGTCCAGCATGCACACCGATGGCCCGCGCGACCACAGCCGCGCCGACCGGCAGCTGCTCAACGGCAAGGCGCAGTGGACCTACGACGACGACCGCGTGGTTGCCATGGTCAGCCAGATGACCCTGAACGCCCAGGACCCGCTGGGGCTGGACCGCACGCAATTCGACACCGATCCCGAACAGACCACCTCGCAGGCCACGCAGTACAACACCCGCAAGACCGTGGACCAGACCCAGGTGGGCGGCAGCTGGCAGCATGGCTTCCGTCAGATGGGGCCGCTGGCCCAGAGCACGGTGAGCGCCTATGCCGGGCAGCGCAGCACGCGGCAATACCAGGCGATCGCGGCCGCCACACAGGCCAATGTGCGCCACAGTGGCGGCGTGGTCGATTTCGACCGCGCCTACCAGGGCCTGGATGGCCGCCTCACCTGGCGCTGGACCGGCCTGGAGCTGGTGACCGGCCTCAACGCCGAAGACCAGTACGACGACCGCCGCGGCTATCAGAACTACACCGGCACCGCGCCCAACTACACCTACGGCGTGCTGGGCACCCAGCGCCGCAAGGAGCTCAACAGCGCCCACACCCGCGAGGGCTACACCCAGGCGGAATGGGGCTTTGCGCCCGACTGGGCGGCCACCGCCGGTCTGCGCAGCGGCGCCGTCAGCATGAACATCAAGGACCAGTACCTGAGCAACGGCAACGACTCGGGCACCCTGCGCTACACCTACACCACGCCCGTGCTGGGCCTGCGCTGGACGGCGGCACCCACCCTGACCCTGCACGCCAGTGCGGGCCTGGGCAAGGAGTCCCCCACGCTGACGGAGGTCGCCTACCAATCCAGCAGCAGCGCGGCTGGCGTCAACAGCCAACTGAAGGCCCAGCGCAGCCGCCATGCCGAACTGGGCAGCAAGTGGCGCCCGGCGGCCGGGGTGTCGCTCGATGCCACCGTCTTCGTCGTGAACACCAGTGACGAGATCGGGGTGCTGAGCAACAGCGGTGGGCGCGCGGTCTACCAGAACGTGGGCCACACCCAGCGGCAAGGGGCCGAGCTGGCCGGCCAGTGGCGCCTGAGCCCGCAGTGGCGCACCGCTGCCTCGCTGACCTGGCTCGATGCCCAGTACCAGGACCGCTTCCTGACCTGCACCGCCACGCCCTGCAGCACCGCCAACGTCCCGGTGGCCGCTGGCAACCGCATCGCCGGCACCAGCCGCCTGTCAGCCTGGGCCGAACTCGCCTGGCAACCCGCCCGCGGCATGGAGGCGGGCCTGGAATGGCAGGCCCGCAGCCGCACCGCTGTCAACGACGTCAACTCCGATTTCGCGCAGGGCTGGGGCATCGTCAACGCCCGCTGGGTGCAGCGCTGGCAGCTGAGCGAAAAGGGCTCGGCGATCGAACTGCTGGCCCGCGTCGACAACCTGGGCGACAAGGTCTACGCCGGCAGCGTCATCGTCAATGACGCCAATGGCCGCTTCTTCGAGCCGGCATCGGGCCGCACGGCCCTGGTCTCGCTGCGCTACCTGCACGGCTTCTGACGGCCAGCACCACCGCAGCCCCCATACGGCGAAAGGCCCGCACCATGCGGGCCTTTTTCATGCGCGGTCCGGCTTGCCGCCTCGGCGCACTCAGTGCCGGTTCTGCCAGTGCAGCTTGCGGTAGATGGTGTTGCGGCTGATGCCCAGCTGCTTGGCCGCTTCCGAGATGTTGCCGCGCGCGGCTTCCACCGCGTTGCGGATGCTCTGCAGCTCGATGTCGACCAGAGAGGCCGGTGGCGCGGGGGCCACAGCCGGTGCCTGGGCGGGGGCCGCTTCCGCCCCTGCGGCCACGGCCTCGGAGGGCATCGCCACCGCTTCGGAGGCCGGGTGCCCTGCGCGGATGCCGGCTGGCTCGCCGTGGCGGGGGCGCACAGAACCTTGATCGGCCGATGCGCCGATCAGTCCCTGGCCTGCCCAGCCCTGGCCTGCGCCCGCCCCCCCGGTGCGCAAGGCCTCTTCCATGAAATCGTCCGACAGGTGGTCGCGGGTGATGACGCGGTCGGGCCCGGCCATCACGCAGGCCGTGCGCAGCACCCCGGCCAGTTCGCGCACATTGCCCTGCCAGCGGCAGGCACGGAACAGCGCCATCACGTCCTCCGAGAGCTCGTGCGGCTCGTGCGGCGACTCGCGCTGCAGGATGCGTTCGACCAGGGCGGGCAGGTCGCTGCGCTCGCGCAGCGAGGGGATGCGCACCACCAGGCCATTGAGCCGGAAATAGAGGTCTTCGCGGAAGGTCTTGCGCTCGATCATCTCGCGCAGGTTGCGGTGGGTGGCGCAGACCAGGGTGATGTCGATGGGGATGGCGCGGGCGCTGCCCAGGGGCGTGACCTCGCGCTCCTGCAAGACGCGCAGCAGGTGGGCCTGCAGGGACAGGGGCATGTCGCCGATCTCGTCCAGGAACAGGGTGCCGCCATGGGCCTGCACCATCTTGCCGACGGCGCCCTTGCGACGGGCGCCCGTGAAAGCGCCTTCTTCGTAGCCGAAGAGCTCGGACTCGATCAGGGTCTCGGGAATGGAGGCGCAGTTCACCGCGATGAAGGGCTGGTGGGCGCGCTGCGATTCCTGGTGCAGGGCACGGGCCAGCAGCTCCTTGCCAGTGCCGGTCTCACCCTGGATCAGGATGGGGATGTCGCGGTCGATGACGCGGGCCAGCTTGTCGAGCAGGGCGCCCATGGCGGCGTCGCCCGTGGCCAGGGCGCGCAGACCCGTCTGGCGGGAGGCGACGGGCGCTGGCCGTGGCGCTTCGGCCGGGCCCGTCTGGCTGGCATAGGACTGCAGGGGCAAAGGCGGGCTGCCCGGCAGGCGCGGCGCCGGTTGCGGCCCGGGCACGGCCGGGGGCGCACCGATCACGCCCGCCACCTCGGCGGTGCGCAGCGGGCTGCCGGCGGGCTGGGCGGGGGTGGCCTCGACCGCATCGGCCGCCATGTCGGACAGGCTGTGCCACACCGGCCAGTTGAAGCGCGCACGCAGGTGCAGCTGGCGGCCGGCGCCGGTCTCGACCAGCATGGGGCCGGCCTGGCTGGAGCGGAAACGTTCGGCCAGCGAGCCCATGGTCACGCCCAGCAGGGAGGTGACGGTGTGCATGCGCAGGGCGGCGCTGCTCAGGCCCAGCTGCTCCTGCGCGCCCCGGTTGGCACCGATGACCTTGCCGTCGGCATTGACCGCCAGGATGCCCTCGGTCAGCGTGCCCAGGAACTCG
The DNA here is from genome assembly GCF_021768455.1 of Aquabacterium sp. Lineage (GTDB taxonomy): Bacteria > Pseudomonadota > Gammaproteobacteria > Burkholderiales > Burkholderiaceae_C > Aquabacterium. The sequence goes on from NZ_JAIZVX010000199.1 coordinate 3,804, forward strand.
GGGCGGCTGTGCAGGTAGATGTGGCCGCCGTTGCGGTGGTCGTCCGAGAACCAGTGGTTCTCGATCATGCGCACCGACATGCGGACCAGGCCCAGGGTGTAGGGGTGGTAGCTGTGCTGGTCGCCGGTGACGTCAAGCACGCCCAGGATGTTGCCGCGCGGGTCGAGGATGGGCGCGGCCGAACAGGTCAGGAAATGGTTGGCGTTGATGAAGTGCTCGCTGCCATGCACGAGCATGGGCGACTCTTCGATCAGGGCCGTGCCGATGGCGTTGGTGCCCTTGGTGGACTCTGACCAGTTCACACCCGGGTTGAGCGCCACCTTGGCAGCACGCTGCAGGAAGGCATCCGGTCCGATGGTGTGCAGGATGGTGCCGTTGGCGTCGGTCAGCACGACCATGCTCTGCGCATCCAGGATCTGCTCGAACAGGGTCTCCATCACCGGCGCGGCGTGGCAGTACAGGCGCTGGTTGCGCTCACGCGCGAGGGCGAGTTCGGTGCGGCCCAGGGTGGGGAAGTCGACACGGTCGCCGCGTTGCAGACCGAGGGTCATGCAGCGATCGTGGGACTGCTGGATGCAATCGGCGTGGCGCTCGCCCAGCACGGGTTCGGCCAGAAGGCCGCCGCCGCTGCGGAAGGGCCCCTGGCCCTGGGCGATGGGTCGCATGCTCATCTCGCGTGTCTCCTCTGGGCGTCCGGTGGCGGGGCCAGGCCCCTGTCATCGCCTGACACACGCGGTGTGTTCGACGAGCGGCCATCGTAGGCAAGATGAGAGAGAACGCGACACTCGCGGCAACCCTCAAAGGGTTAACCCGCAGTTTTGTGCCGGACTGGCACAGTGCTGACACGGTGTGACACAGGTGTGTGGCACCGTTCACGACAGGCGGCTGGCGGGCCGCCGAGGGCGCTCAGGCCGCGACCTGGGCCACGGCCTCGCTCAGGCGGGCGGGGCGACCACTGCGCTGCACCTTGCGCGCCGTGGACTCCCCGATGAAACGGCGGCGCTCTTCGCTGGGCGGGTGGCCAAACAGGTTGCGGTAGGCCTTGCAGAAATGCGAGGACGACTGGAAGCCGCAGGCGATCGTGATCTGCATGATGGGCAGGCTGCTGTGGGTCAGCAGCTCACGGGCGCGGCGCAGGCGCAGGTTCATGTAGTACTGCGCCGGGTTCATCGAGTAATAGCGGTGGAAGAGGCGCTCGAGCTGGCGCAGCGAGATGTGGATCGCCTCCGCGATCTCCTGCAGGGCCAGGGGCTCCTCGATGTTGGCGGCCATGATCTCGGCCGCCTCGGTGAGGTGCTGGTAGCCCGGGCCGATGCACTCGGGCTGGGGCATGCGCTGGCGGTCGGTGCTGGCGCGCTGGCGTTCGAGGATGAACTGCTCGGAGATCTGGGTGGCCAGCTGCGAGCCATGGCGCTCGCGCACCAGGTGCAGGGCCATGTCGAGCGGAGCGGTGCCACCGGAGCAGGTGTAGCGGTCGCGGTCGATGGTGAACACGGCCTGGGCGAAGACCACCTTGGGGAACTCTTCGCGCATGGCGGCCAGGTTTTCCCAGTGCACGGCACAGCGGTAGCCGTCGAGCAGGCCGGCGCTGGCCAGGGCGTAGGAGCCGGTGCACAGGGCGCCCAGAGGCACCTGGCGGGCAGCGAGGTGGCGCAGGGTGCCGCGAACGTGTTCGTCGGTCGCGGCGCGCACGTCGATGCCCCCGCAGACCAGCACCATGTCGCAGCCGCCCAGGCTCTCGACGCTGGCCGTGGCGTGCACATTGAGGCCGTTGCTGGCCGTGGCACCCAGCTCCTGGGCCGGCACCACATCCCAGGTGTAGAGGGTGCGACGGCTCAGGTAGTTGGCCATGCGGAACACCTCGATGGCGTTCGCAAAGGCGATCATCGAGTAATCGCTCAGCAGCAGGAAACCGACCCGAACAGGCACATCTGGCGCCACATTGGTGCATGCCGCACCAGCCGCGTCACCCGCCGGGCGCAAGGCCGACACCGAGGAGGTGGCAGTGGCCGACGTCACCCGCAGGGCGGCAGAAGCGGAGGTGGAGGGGCGGTGCGGGGCTGGCATGAG
>NZ_JAIZVX010000291.1 GCF_021768455.1 Aquabacterium sp.
TTGTTCTTTTCATTCTCTTAAATCAGTCTTCGGATTACGACTCTCTTCTTGTCATCGATTTGGTATAGCGGGTTGCCATACTAAGAGGTTGATTTGCTGCACGACTTGTTCAGCAATTATCACCTCATCGAGAAAGTCTCCTTCGAATCCTCTTTTCGAATCCTTAAGGAAGCTTTTAGTTATAAAGCTGCCACAGAAACGTTTCTTCAGTGTTCTGGCCTCAGAATTACTCTCGACGTCAGAAGAGTTCAAGAAGTCTATCTACAATCTAAGAATTAAATTACAAAAGATAAAAATAAAACATCGACATGTCAAATGTTGATGAAGCCATTGCCACAATGAGCAATCGGTTGGACACAATGATGGCTATGTTACAGATTATTGTGGACAAAGCAGTAACTACAGAGAATACTCTGCTAGGTATCGCCCAACGCGTAACTGTACTAGAATCTAACACTGTTGCATCCACTTCGCCAAGTTCCCCAAGCTCGGCGGACCTGGACTCATCTGCCGCACTCCCCGTGCTGCCCGTTGTCCCTGTGCCCTCCGATCTGCCCGTCGTTGCTTCTGCTCCTGCTGCTGCACCTGCCGCTGCTCTCGCCGCTGTTCCGGCTGCTGTCTCTCTCTCCGTCCTGCCTCCGCTCCCCAGCACTCCCGCAGTGACCGCTCAGGCTCCCGTGCACACACCCGCGCCTGCGACTTCCATCAGGGCCGCCCTGGCTGCCTTGAACGCCGTGACCGCTCGCAAAGCTGCTCTCGCCCACGCGGATCTGTCTGACGAGGAAGGAAGCATTGAGTTATTCGATCCCGGTATCTCAATAACAAGCAGCAACTACATGGATGATACACACTACTTCCCTGTCAACTCGCGCCAGAGTCTGCTCATGCGCGAACAGGAAAGCGCGGTGAAGCGCGCCAAGGAAGTGCAGTACACGCGTGCTGCTCCGCCCTTCGACGAGGCCAAGCTGACACGCCTCACGCCGCGGAAGGTTCTACAGTTCTGGGTTGCTGTTCTGGAATACCAGACTTGCCACCTGCTCAAGCTCAACGTTGCCTCCTTCATCTCCCAAGCTGTGAAGGACTCCATCGTGGCCCGCTACCCCGAGCTCCTACCTGACAAGATTAATCATCTCACGGACATACAGTTGCAGAACTACACAATCAAGATGATACAACCACGGACACAAGCAGAGTTCTACAGAAAGATGTCCGCCAGTGTAAGGTTTAACGACGACACTGAGCACAAGCCCCGCGCAGAGCACTATGGTCTATTCTACACTGCATTACTATCATACAAGGTTACCTTCACGCGCATGTACGACATCCTGTCGCGCGACAACCCACACGCCGTCCCCGAGTGTACCCTGCACCCCGGTGGTCTCCTCAAGCTGTTCCTGTCAAAGATTCCACACGGATACGGGTTTAATGTGCACAACAACATGGCAGTGAAGAAGTTTGATGATGTCCTGCTATATATTACTGAGTTCTACAAGAGCGTGCAGCGCCACTACGGCTACTACCTCAACACCGCTGAGTTGAACGACTGCTTCA
>NZ_JAIZVX010000200.1 GCF_021768455.1 Aquabacterium sp.
GCATCAAAAAGCAGCAGAGTAGGTTGAACACCTGGCTCAGTTTTAGATCGGCACACCCCTCATAAGTGGCTCAGTTTTCGGTCGGCGCCAACACCTCAGACCTCACCTCAGGCTGGCGCAAGCACATCGAAGCCCTTGGGCCCGTGGGTGACCTTCAACGCATCTTGGGCCAGCACGCGAGACTTGGCGCGCATGCTGCGGCGATCCGCGAGGCGCAATTGAGTCACGCGCAGATGTTGGGCAAACCATACGCCGACATCCTTGCCTCGGCCCGCTCAATTGCAGGTAACACGGCGCTGTTTGGCGACCTTCAACGACAAATTGACGCCGCGTCGAGCGGCGTTTCGGTTGAGTTGATGCGGATGGTTGACGAGATGTCTAAAGGCACCGCATTACGGGCGGCGATGGACATGGCCAAGGCATGGAAGGACCCATTCGAAGACATCCGAAAGAGCCTGCTGGCACATCAAGCACCGTTTCAAGGACTGACTGAAAAGGCGCTCGTCGATTCCATCGCCAGGTCAGGCTTTCACGACAGCCTCAAGAGCACCGATTTCAGCGCCGTTTGGCAGGAGTTGGACGCCAAACTCAAGGCACAAGCATCCTTGGCGATGCAGACCATTGCACACGAGGCTGCTGAACAAGCCACCCCAGAAGCTGCACTTCAACAAATCCTGGCGGCCATCGCCCAGACAAGCGAGCCCAAGCTGCAGAAGGTGCTGTGGCTCATCGTTGTTCCCATGGTGTTTCTGCTGCTCAACGCGTTCTTGGCGCCTATCGGCGACTTCTACGTCAAGAAGTTGCTGGAAGAAAAGCCTCGCCAAGATGCGCACAAAGCGGTCAAGCAAGCTGCCTCGGATACCGTGGGTGATCTGCGGCTCTTGAGCGACCACCGCTACGTTGCCGCCAAGTCCCTGATGGTTCGCTCAAGCGCATCGGCCCGGTCCCCAGCCATAGGTCAGCTTCACTTTGGCCAAGCCGTGCATGTTCTACAGAAAACCAAGGATTTCACGCTCGTTTCATGGACCAGCCCTGACCATGCATCCAGCGTGCAAGGCTGGGTCTTTTCTCGGTATTTGAAACGCTTTGACTGAGCTTCGCTTCGGCAAAAATCTGTCGCCCATGCGTCATCGCCACCTAGGGCGCTGTTGCTTGCTCAGACCAATTTGAGCGCCAATCGGCCACGGAAAAGCGATGCCATTTGCCAAGCCTTGTTGATGGTGCTTCCTGTCACCTTGGCTTCATGGATTGAGAAAAATGCAGAGGGAATCGATACTGCAACGGCTAACTGTGGACATCGCGTTCACGAAGCCTTCAATGGAGATTTCGGTCTCCCTGAAGTCCAGCCATGCTGGCGTCGCAGTCGTGACCTGCCTTGTAGAAGCTGAACCTCGGTTCAGCTAGGCCATGTCAATGGCCTTGTGCCTCGTTCAGCCCTCATGCTGAACACCGTGTCATCGGCGCACCTCACCGTGCCGCCGCCGAGCCGCTTCAACCGCCAAGGCTGAAGCATTCCAAGTTGGGGAACCACCATGTTCCCCATCGGGACGAGGCGTTCCCCTTCACACCCTGAAGGAGAACGTCATGAACGCATGCCCTCATGCGATAAGGGAAACGCGCGCCATCTGCGTGCTGTTGGGTGGCTCCGGGCTTGCCCGCGAGCCTGTGATCCGTCCTGCAGTGCTACCCGCATTGCTGAAGCCTGCGCTGCCTGTCTCGCGACAGGTCGAACAGGTCATGGCTTACCGTGCTGCCGCCTGAACCACTTGACTGTGGTCCAGCATCAGCACATTGACACCGTGGCGATTGACCTCGCCTGCAGTTCGGGTCGAACACGAAATGACGCGCAGACCTCCCCGGTCTCGCCCAACTTGTGTTCACCCGCGTTCGCATCCCATTGAAGTCAAGCCCGATTGATCGGGAGCCCTCGACTTCATGGGATGTGAACCGTCTTTCATGTGCCTCGGCCATTCGGCTGTGCTGCACTTCCACGCAACCCTTTGGGGGAGTCCACCGTCTCCCCGCCGGGATAGGTGTGCCCTCCTCCTTTCTGGAGTTCACACCATGAATCATGAAGCGTCTCGCGCTCGCCCCAAACGCAGCTGTGTCGAAATTGAGGAGTCTCGTGCCTGGATGGGCTTTTACCGCCGAGTGGGTCAGGACCCCGTCATGGCCGCCGAAGTCATGGCCCAGTTGGAAGCTGACCCGATGATGAAGCGTAACCACCTGGCCCTGTACCTGTGCTGCAAGCAATCCTTGCGGACACACAAAGCCACAGCCGCACGCAACAGGCGCATCGGTCAGTTCGTGCGTCGGCTGTTCCATGGCGTTTTTATTGCGCCAGCTTTGGCACTTCGCCACATGCTGCGCCAAGGCGGCGACATCGCCGTTGAATGCCTGCCACCTACTGCCAACGAACCGGCAGCAACCCAAGTCAAGCGCCTGAAGAAAGCGCCGGAGTTTGCCCAGGCTCAATCGTCTTTTGAAGCTCAAGCTCCTGTGCCCAAGGACGCGCCATCCGCCACGTCGGGAGAGCCGTCAAAGCCCAATGCTGTGTCTCAAACAGCCTGATTCCCCGCACGTCAAGACCACCGCGTCTTGACCGTGCCGGGGCCAGCGCCCTGGCCCTGCCCAGATCGACCCACGCGCCTGCCCATCTGCTGGTGGTGCATGCCGCGTTCCCCCCCATTTCGCCTGCATCTGCCCGAGTGGCAGTGCGGCACACCCACGGAAGGAATTTCCCATGACCACTGCAACCGACGCCTTGTGCGCCATCGAGAAGCGTTCCCACCGGGCCATCGTGCAGGAACTGCGCTTGCTGATCAAGGAAGTGCAGGCCCTTCAGCCTGGCCTGGCAGGTGATGACAGCGCACATGCCCATGCACTGCTGCTGAAGCTGGAGCACCTCCGACAAAGCCAAGTGGTGGACAGCGTCTGCGATCAGCCCCCCATCCGGTTGGCCGCGCAAGGCTGATACCGACCTGATAGCGACACAACACGCCTGCGGGGCCACGGCCCGAGCGGTGGTGCGTCCCCAGGCTTCCACACAAGGAATCCTCATGACCACCGTCACACTCAACCTGGAGCAAAAGCTCTATGTCATCACGGAGCGATCAGGCCACAGTTGCTTTGGCTTTGACAATGCTCGCGATCATGCCAATCAGATCGCACAGCAACTCGACCAAAGCCACCTGGCCTTTGCGCCAGGCGACTACGCCACGCTGGCGGGCTATCAGAAATACCTGACGGCCACAGCCGCATGGGGCCGATCCCCACTGAACCACCGCACCTACTTTGCGCCCGGGACCGATCCCAAAGCGGCCAAGGTGCTGGAGTCCTATCGCCGAACTGGCGAGAAGATCCGCCTGATACTTGGCGACCTGGCCACGGGTGAACCGTGGCTTGATGAGCATGGCGTGGTCGGCCGCATTGGCCGATCTGGCGGCATGCTCAAAATCCCCTTGCTGGTCGAGCCTGGCGAGTCAGGTGGCGGCGCCATTTTGACCGACTGCATCCTGTGCCTGGTGGACTGGCAGACCGGCAACACGCCGTATCGGCATCCAGCCTATCGCGAGGCCAACTTGAGCCTGTCGCCCAATGAATGCCCTGACCTGCCATGGGCCGTGAGGCGAGGCAGCGATGCCATCGCTTGTTTCGCGGACATCGGCAAGGCCGCTGCCTACCTGGCCTTCATGCGCGGCGCCACCATCGAGCCACGTGTCTTTGCTTGATGAACCGCCAGGCGGCGTGCTCCATGCTACGCCGCTGAACGGCATTGCTGGTACTCCCGGTCGATCAGCCAATGCAGAAACTGGGTGTCCCTGGAGACGCCCCAATAGTGCGCCTTGCATTGCGCGATGTAGGCATCCAGGTCAGCCAGCGTGCGGATGCCGGCAGGCTCCAAATCGGTGATCAGCTTGAAGCGCTCAATCTCTCGCCGAGTGAGCCGGATATGGAGGCCAGAACGGATCATGGTCGTGCTCGTTGCATGGGTTCGAGTCGCCATCTTGGCGAAATTTCAGGCCCGTGTCACGGCTTTGGCTACCCACTGAAACAAGATTTCTGTACTTAACTTCAAGTGATATTCAGCTGTCACCCGGGCGTGCATTCCACAACTCCCCGGTTCTGTGGGCCCTTGTCCATGGCATGCAGAGGTCAAGGCTTGAGCGCTTCCGACCATCACGACACACTGCCCACTGCTACCTGCATTCCATCGCGGAATGCGCTCCCGACCTTGCGTCGGCGTCGCAGTCGTCACCTGCCTCATTGACCGTGCTGGCCTCGCGTCAGCACATCCCGAGCGGGAACCTCCATCCCCTCGGGACAGGACGTTCCCGCTTTTCCTTTTTTGTGAAGGAGAAATCCGTGAATGTCACCCACTTGTCCAGTGCCGAACTGGTCAGCGAGTTACTCGCCGCACCTGTTCGCCAAGCTCCCCTCCCTTTGCCCCGCGCCTGCGATGCAGCAGCCACATACCAGGCCGTTGAGCACGCTCCCCCTGAGCTGGCCCACAAACTCAGCATCGCACGTGAGCTGCCGCTGCGAGACATGCGCGCCAAAATGCTGGATGGACCGGTCATGGCGTCACCCAAGGTTGTCAAGGACTGGTTGTGCATGTACTGCGCCGGTTTGGAGCACGAGGTGTTCCTGGTGCTGTACCTTGACGCCCAGCATGTTCTGATCGAGGCCGAAGAGATGTTCCGGGGCACATTGACCCAAACGTCTGTTTACCCTCGTGAGGTCGTCAAAAGCGCGCTGGCCCACAACGCGGCATCCGTTTTGTTGGCCCATAACCACCCGAGCGGTCAATTGTCGCCAAGCAGTGCAGACGAACTCTTGACCCAGACGCTGAAATCCTCTTTGATGATGGTGGACGTGCGCGTGCTCGACCATTTCGTCGTAGGAGGCGACCGCGTCCTGTCTTTTGCGGAACAGGGCTTGCTGTGAATAGGGCAGCCACATCCTCCCAACAGCCACCACCTTGTCATGCATGTGATGGACAAGGTGTCTTGTTGGGCTCACTGGGCCGCTTGCGCTGGTTCCGCTGTCGGAATTGTGGGATGGACTTCCAACGCCCGCCCCGCAAGACTGTGCGTGAACCGAGTCCCCGCTCTCGCCAAGAAGGAGTTCGCCTTGGATAAACTCATCGTGACCAGGCTGTTGGAACTGGTTGAGCCTCTCGTCGCCCTGTCGATTAGCCACTTGACGGCGACCACACGCCAGAAGCTTGCCAATGACGACTTGTCGGTCAACGTGTACCCGAACGACTATGGTGGCTTCGTCTACGTGGGCGACCCACCCTACACGGTGCCCGCTGAGAGCGATATGGCCACGATCTTCGAAGCAGCCAGATTGGCTGGCATCGTCTGGCTCAAGTTCGACAGCGATGCAGCCATCGTGGACGGGCTGCCGATTTTCGAAGAGACCGATCCCCTTTGACCCCCACCGGGCGTCGCGCCCTCAGGCCGACGCCCATTTTTTTGCGCCATCTACAGTCACCCCGCGATCGCGCATCGCATCCAGGTCGATCACGGCGTCGGCCATGGCGGTCAACTCCGGCGTTTGCGACACAAAAAACTCCCGCTGGTAGCCGCCCACGCGCAACACCTCGCGCTTCATGGCCATGAACATGCGTTTGCGCTCCGGGTCCAGCGCCCCATCGGCCTCGTCAGAAAACAAGGCGTCGTAGCGCCGACCTGCATGCTGCGCCAGGTACAGCGCCACCGCCCGCGTCAGGCACTCGTTGACCCACACGCGTGTTGGCGCCGACCGAAAACTGAGCCACTTATGAGGGGTGTGCCGATCTAAAACTGAGCCAGGTGTTCAACCTACTCTGCTGCTTTTTGATGCAGCG
>NZ_JAIZVX010000201.1 GCF_021768455.1 Aquabacterium sp.
CTTCGTGCTGCCGGTGCTGGCACTGCTGTTGCGCAGCCTGAGCGAGCCTCAATGGGGCCTGCAGCACTACGCCGAGCTGGTGGGCAGCTTCACCTACGCCAAGGTGCTCTACAACACCCTGGTGGTGGCCACGGTGGTGACGGTGGTGACCGTGCTGCTGGGCTTCCCGGTGGCCTGGCTCATGGCCATGCTGCCGCAGCGCTGGGCCAGCCTGCTGATGGGCATCCTGCTGCTCTCGATGTGGACCAACCTGCTGGTGCGCACCTACGCATGGATGGTGCTGCTGCAACGCACCGGCCTGATCAACCAGACGCTGATGGGCTGGGGCCTGATCAGCGAGCCGCTCGCTCTTGTCAACAACCTCACGGGCGTGACCATCGGCATGAGCTACATCATGCTGCCCTTCCTGGTGCTGCCGCTGCATGCCACGATCAAGGGCATCGACCCGGCCATCCTGCGGGCTGCAGCCACCTGCGGCGCCACGCGCTGGCAGGCCTTCTGGCGCATCCTGTGGCCGCTGGCGGCCCCGGGTGTGGCCAGCGGGGCGCTGATGGTCTTCGTGATGGCCATGGGCTACTTCGTGACCCCGGCCCTGCTGGGCGGCACCTCGCACATGATGCTGGCCGAGCTGATCGCGCAGCTGGTGCAGTCCCTGCTCAACTGGGGGCTGGCCGGCGCCGCCTCCCTGGTGCTGCTGACCGTGACCCTGGGCCTCTACGCCCTGCAGCTCAAGCTCTTCAACCCGCAAGGAGGCCGCCATGCTGCTTGACCACGACAAGCTGGGCTGGCCACTGAAGCTGGGCCTGGGCCTGATCGCGGTGCTGGTGTGCGGCTTCCTGCTGGCCCCCATCGTCTTCATCGCCCTGCTGTCCTTTGGCTCCTCGCCGTGGCTGATCTTCCCGCCCCCAGGCTGGACGCTGCAGTGGTACCGCGAGATGTGGGCCGATCCGGGCTGGCTGCAGGCGACCTGGCACAGCACCAAGGTCGCGCTGATCGTGATGGTGCTGGCGGTGAGCCTGGGCTTCCTGACGGCCCTGGCGCTGGTGCGCGGGCGCTTCCCCGGCCGGGCCTGGCTGCGCGGCTTCTTCCTCACGCCCATGGTGCTGCCGGTCGTGGTGCTGGCCGTGGCGCTCTACGCCATGTGCCTGAAGATGGGCCTCACGGGCACGCTCACCGGCTTCGTGATCGGCCACCTGGTCATCGCCCTGCCCTTTGCCATCATCACCCTGTGCAATGCCCTCGAGGGCTACGACTTCGCCCTCGAAGAAGCGGCGCTCATCTGCGGCGCCACGCCCTGGCAGGTCAAGTGGCGGGTCACGCTGCCGGCGCTGCGCCTGAGCCTGTTTGCCGCGGCCGTCTTCGCCTTCCTCGTGTCCTGGGACGAGGTGGTCGTCTCCATCTTCATGGCCACCCCCGGCATGGAGACCCTGCCCGTGCGCATCTGGAGCACCTTGCGCCAGGACCTCTCTCCCGTCATCGCCGCCGTCTCCACGGTGCTGATCGGCTTCACCCTGCTGCTGATGCTGATCGCCGCCGCCTTCCGCAAAGGACCCCAACATGGTCAATGACACCGCCTCTTCGCCTTTCCTGAGCATCCGCGGCCTGCGCAAGACCTATGGCAGCGCCGTGGCCATCGACGACGTCTCGCTCGACATCCGACAGGGCGAGTTCATGACCTTCCTGGGCCCCTCGGGCTCGGGCAAGAGCACCACGCTCTACATCGTGGCCGGCTTTCAGGACCCGAGCGGCGGCAGCGTGCAGCTGCAGGGCCGCAGCCTGCTGTCGGTGCCACCCAACCGGCGCCACATCGGCATGGTCTTCCAGCGCTACACGCTGTTCCCACACCTGAGCGTGGCCGAAAACATCGCCTTCCCGCTGCGTGTGCGCGGCAAGGGCCAGAGCGAGATCGCCGCCAAGGTCAAGGCCATGCTCAAGCTGGTGCACCTCGACCAGCATGGCGAGCGCATGCCTGGCCAGCTCTCGGGCGGCCAGCAGCAGCGCGTGGCCATCGCCCGCGCGCTGGCCTACGACCCGCCGCTGCTGCTGATGGACGAGCCGCTCTCCGCCCTCGACAAGCAGCTGCGCGAAGAGATCCAGCTGGAGCTGCGCCGCATCCACCAGGAGACCGGCATCACCATCCTCTACGTGACCCACGACCAGGAAGAAGCCCTGCGCCTGTCGGACCGCATCGCCGTGTTCAACCAGGGCCGCATCGAGCAGGTGGGCACCGGCCGCGAGCTGTACGAAGAGCCGGCCACGCGCTTTGTGGCGGGCTTCATCGGCCACTCCAACTTCCTGCCTGTGACCGTGGACCAGCGCGATGGCGACCAGGCCCAGCTCAGCCTGCCCGATGGCAGCCGCCTGAGTGGCGCGGCCCTGCGCTGCCATGCACGCACCGGCCAGAAGGCCGCGCTGATGGTGCGCCCCGACCGCTTCCGCCTGGCCCGCCACAAGCCCGAACACGCCCCCGGGGTGACCGTGAAGGTGCGCGACCTGAGTTACCTGGGCGATGCCCTGCAGGTCCACATCGTCACCCCCTGGGCGCAGGAGCTGCACGTGCGCCAGCCGCTCTCGCCTGATGCGCCCTGCGCCTGGTCCATCGGCGACACCGCCCAGCTGAGCTGGGACATCGCCCACAGCCAGGTGCACGCGCTGGCCTGAGCACCTCACCGCCCCATCCCGGCCCCGCCATGATCCCGCCCCAGGCAGGCGGGTCGGGGCGCAGCCTTGCCCTCTCAGTCTCTCCCTTGTCCCTTCCTTGTCCCTCCCCTCGCCCACACAGGAAACCACCATGTCCCGACAGCCTTCCTCGATGCGCCCCCTGAACCCGCTCAACGCCCTCGCCTGTGCCAGCCTGCTGGCCACGCTGGCGGCCCCGGCCCTGGCCCAGTCCAACGTGACCGTCTCCGGCACGCTGGACGTGGGCGTCTACCGCGGCATGGACCAGACCACCCAGGTCGGCAACCTCTCGCGCAGCAACCTCGCCTTCAGCGGCAAGGAGGACCTGGGTGGCGGACTCTTCACCACCTTCCGCCTGAGCACCCGCATGGAGGTCGACACCGGCGCCACCGAATCCGGCGGCAAGCCCTTCTGGCACGACGAGGCCACCGTGGGCCTCAAGGGTGACTTCGGCCATGTGCGCCTGGGCCGCGCCAACGACGCCGTGGCCGCCAACGACTGGGCCTTCGACCCCTGGGACAACTTCGACCGCCTGGGCTCGCCCGCCTGGCAGTACTGGCACTACAACTACGCGACCGACCGCGCCAGCAACAACGGCAGCCCCGAGTACAACCGTCTCAACAACGGCATCTTCTACGATTCGCCCACCGTCGGCGGGGCCTCGGTGTCGCTCAGCGGCTCCCCTGAAAAGGCCAGCGCCAGCAGCGCCACCGGGCAGGGCAAGCCGGTGCAGGGCGCCCTGAAATACGGCATCGGCGGCTTCTACGGCATGGTGGCCTATGGCCGCAATGCCGCGGGCGACACCGTCAAGTTCCTGGGCCTCAAATACGGCTTCGGCGCCCTGACCGTGATGGGCGCCTACGACATCAGCACCTACCAGGGCACCCTGGTCACCAGCACGGCCCACGCCGCCACCCTGGGCGCCACCTACCAGCTCGACAAGGTCCTGCTGCAGGCCGGTTATGGCCGACTGAACCAGGTCACCGGCGACGAGCAGTACTTCGCCCTGGGTGCCCGCTACCCGCTGTCCAAGCGCACCTATGTCTACACCGACCTGGCCCACAAGCGGCCCGAGTCCGGCTCGTCCCACACGGGCTACGGCGTGGGCATCAACCACAGCTTCTGATCGCCTCGCCACAGCTGACACAATCAGACGACCACCAGGAGGGGCCCGCGGAGCGCCCCTCCCGCTTGCAGGAGTTCACCGATGCCCCGGACCGCCGGATCACTGAAGATTGACCGCAGCCAGAAGACGCTGCGCGAACTCACGCTCGAGAAGATGCGTGACGCGATCATCGGGCAGTACTTTCAGCCCGGCCAGCGCCTGGTCGAACGCACGCTGTGCGACGAACTGGGCGTGAGCCGCACCGTGGTGCGCGAGGTGCTGCGCCACCTCGAAACCGAAGGGCTGGTGAACAGCCCGCCCAACCAGGGCCCCACCGTGGCCACCATCGATGCGGACACCACCCGGCAGGTCTACACCGTGCGCGCCCTGCTGGAAGGCCACGCCGCCGCGGCCTGCGCCCGCCTGGCCAGCGAACAGGACCTCACCCGCCTGGCCGCCGCCATCATGCTGATCGAAGCGGCCTTTGCCCAGGGTGACCACGCCACGGTGCTGGCCGAAACCACACGCTTCTACGAGGTGATGTTCAACGCCGGTGGCGAGCAGGTCGCCTGGGGCATCGTGCAGTCACTGAACGCGCGCATCAACCGCCTGCGGGCCATCACCATCGCCAGCAAACAGCGGGGGCAACAGGCGCCGGGCGAGATGCGCCGCCTGCTCGAAGCCCTGCGCGCCCGCGACGAAGCTGCGGCCAGCGAGGCGGCCCAGGCGCACGTGCACAGTGCAGCCCAGGTGGCGCTCAGCGCCCTGGCTGCCGAGCCCGCAGGCGCATGAGCCGTCAGGCGGCGCGGCGTGCCAGCGTCGTCTGCACCACGATGGCATCGGGGCTGGCGGCCAGGCAGCCCAGCGCCTCGGCCTGCGGCCACAGGCTCAGCTCACCGGCCTGCAACACCCGCGTGGCGCCGTCGGGCCCGGCCACACTGATCACGCCGGCCAGCACCAGCAGGACCTGATCCGGCGGGCCCAAGGGCGAATGCGGCAAGGGCAGCGTCAAGGTGGGCATGGCCGTCAGCGCGGGCGCACGCCAGCACCGCAAGGTGGCCTGGGCGCCTCCACGCCGGGTCATCACATTCCAGAAACGGGCGGGGCCACCGCCCAGGCGGAGTGCCACCTGGGCCTCGCCTTCGAAGGCCATCTGCTCACCCGCCTGGTTCAAGGCATGGGCCTGGCCATCGACCATCAAGGTCAGCACCGAAGGGGTCGCATCGGTGGCCAGGGGCGCGATCAGCATGGCCTGCCGGTGCAGACCGGGGAAGGCCGAAAACGGCCCGCTGGCCTGCAACTCGGCCGCGCTCACGCGCCACAGCGGCTCGTTCTGCAAGGCGGCGCTCACCACGGGCCGCGTCTGTCCACCGCCATTGCGCCAGGGCTGTAAAGGCAGATCGCCGAGCGCGTGCACGCGGCCATCGGCCAGGGGGCCGCTCCGGCTGACCGGGGCGATGGCAGAGGCGTCCACAGCGGGCATCAGGCGGCCTGGGGCAGCTGGGCGCTGAGCACGGGCAGCACCTCGAAGAGGTCGCCCACCAGCCCCACATCGGCCACCTGGAAGATCGGGGCGTCAGGGTCCTTGTTGACGGCCACGATGACGTCGGCGTCCTTGATGCCGGCCAGGTGCTGGATGGCACCGGAGATGCCAAAGGCCATGTAGAGCGCCGGGGCCACGGTCTTGCCGGTCTGGCCGACCTGGATGGCATTGGGCGCGAAGCCCGCGTCCACCGCGGCACGCGACGCGCCCACGGCACCGCCCAGGCGGTCGGCCAGCTGCTCGATGAGCTGCATGTGCTCGGCCGCGCCCACACCCCGGCCACCCGCCACGACCACGCGGGCCTTGGTCAGGTCAGGGCGGCTGCTGGCCACGGCCTCGCGGGCCAGCACGCGGCTGCGGGCATCGGGCGGCACCACGGCCCGCACCTCGACGGCACAGGGCTCGGCCACGCTGCCCACGGGCTCGAAGGCCGAGGCGCGCACGGTGGCCAGGGTCAAGGCACCGGTGGCCTGCACCGTGGCCAGCACGGCCCCGGCGTACATGGGACGGCGC
>NZ_JAIZVX010000073.1 GCF_021768455.1 Aquabacterium sp.
TACCAAGACGCCTTGCCGACGCCCCTGGTCTTCCGCGTGGCGCAGATGCCCGCGCAAGGCCGCTACCCGCAGCACCAGCACCCTTGGGGCGAGTTCGTCTACGCCTTTTGCGGCGTGATCGAGGTCAAGCTGGCCGGACAACACGTGGTTGCGCCACCTCAACTGGGCATATGGCTGCCGCCGAACGTGGCCCACCAGGGCCTGAACCGCGCAGCAGCCCTGCACAGCTCCCTCTACGTCGCCGCCCCCCTGTGTGCAGGACTGCCCACCGAGCCCGGCGCCCTGGCGGTGAGCCCGTTGGCTCGGGCCCTGCTGGCCCACCTGCGCGCCGAGGTGCCCACCGTGCCGCCCAGCGCCGAAGCTGGCCGGCTGATGCAGGTACTGGTCGACCAGCTGGCCCACGCCACCCCGGTCGGCAGCTACCTGCCGCGCTCCGATGACCCGGTTCTGGCCGAGATCCTTCAGGCTCTGGAGCAGAACCCGTCTGACCCACGCTCTTTGTCCGAATGGGCCCGCGCCGTGCACTGCACCGAGCGCACCCTGAGCCGCCGCGCCCAGCGCGATCTGGGCATGTCGCTGGCGGAATGGCGCCAGCGCCTGCGCGTGGTCAAAGCCTGTCCCCGTCTGCAGGCTGGCGACAAGGTGGCCACCGTGGCCGCCGAACTCGGCTACCAGAGCACCTCGGCCTTCATCGCGATGTTCCGCAAGATGACGGGCATGACCCCGGACGAGCACCGGCACGGGCAGAGTGGGCCTGTGCAGGGCGCGCCTGCCAGCTGCTGAGAGGCGCCAAACAGCGGGTGACCGACAGCGGCCACGAAGTCGCCTTCCGCAACCTGGCCCACGTCAACCGCCGCTTCGCCCGGCGTTGAACGGCCTGGGCGGCGCGTCTCAGCCCGGGGTCGGTGCCAGGCTGCCGAAGCGGTAGGCCGCGGTGACCCCGCCATCCATCAGGAAGTCGCTGCCGGTGATGAAGCCGCCGTCCGGGCCCATCAGCAATGCGGCGACGTTGGCCACCTCGTCGGGCGTACCGGCGCGGCGCACGGCGCAGGCCTCGATCATGTGGCGGTAGCCGGCGCCACGCGGGCCGTTGAGCTCGTCGCGGGCCAGCGGCGTCATCACGATGCCGGGGCTGATGGTGTTGATGCGCGCACCACGTTCACCCCAGCGCACGGCCTCGGCCATCACGCGCAGCGCGTTGCCGCGCTTGGACAGCTGGTAGGCGTGCAGCGTGTCCCTCACCTGGCCGGGCTGCAGCATGGGCAGCTTGAGCAGTTCTTCGGTGGGGGTGGTGGCCAGCAGGCGATCCTGCTCGGGCGTCAGGGCCGGCAGGCGGTGGCCCGACTGCGACGAGATCACCACGCCCGAGCCGCCCGGAGCGATCACCTGGCCCACGAGCTCCAACACCAACGCGGTGCCGTAGAGGTCGACGTGCAGGATGGTGTCGATGGGCGCCTGCGAAGGCGACACGCCGGCCGCTTGCACCAGGCCCGTGATGGGGCCCAGGGCCTGAGCCTGGTCGACCAGGGCCTGGACCGATGCGCGGGACGAGATGTCGACCACCGCCTCGGTGACCTCGAAGCCGGCATCAGCCAGGACGTCGGCCGCAGCCTTGGTGGAGGCCGGCGAGTGGTTGGCCACCACCACGCGCTTGCCTGCGCCGATGCGGCGCGCGATGGCCTGGCCGATGTAGCCAGCGCCGATGACGATGAGCACTTCTTTCATGGTTTGCTCCTTCAGTTGAGTTCAGCGCGGTATTGCTCGTTGCTGACCTGTTCCATCCAGTCGGGCGCGGCGCCGTGCCAGTGCTTGACGTGGGCGGGGATGTGCACCACGTCACCGACGCGGATCTCTTCCAGCGGGCCGCCCCAGCGCTGCACACGGCCGATGCCGGCGGTGACCACCAGGGTCTGGCCCAGCGGGTGGCTGTGCCAGGCGGTGCGGGCGCCCGGCGAGAAGGTCACGTTGCCGGCCGAGGCGTGTTCGGCGCCCACCGGGGTGTAGAGCATCTCCACCTTCACGGTGCCGGTGAACCAGTCGGCGGGGCCGGGGTTGATGCCACGGGTGCGGGCGCGGGTGATCTGCAGTTCAGAGGCTGCTGTGGTGGCGGTGGCATCGGCGGCCAAGGCGGGTTCCATCATGGACAGGGCCACGGTGGCGGCGGCGATCAGGGGTTTCATCTCAGGCTCCTTTCCTGGCCAGCATGGCCAGGTCTTCACGCACCGAGGCCGGCTCGGCGTCCAGCGGCATGTCGGTGACGTCCAGCACGGCGTCCAGTTCGCCCGGGCGGTCGGCCTTCAGGGCGGCGAACAAGGGCGCCAGGTTCTGTTGCGCAGGGCCTTTGTCGGCCACCAGCTCGAAGGTCTTGCCGATGGCCGCATCGGCCGTGAGGCTGGACACCAGCACCTCGGCGATCTGCTGGCGCGCCACCACGCCATCGCTCGGGTCGCCGGCATGGCGGGTGTCGCCTTGCAAGAGCGTCAGGTGGTGCTGGTCGCGGGCGTTGTAATCAAACCAGCCGGGGCGCACGATGGTGTACGGCAGGCCGCTGGCACGCAGCAGGCGCTCGCCGCGCCGCTTCCAGTCGTGGATGCCGGTTGAGCGGTTGTAGGCGCCAGCGCGGTCGGTCACGCCAATGGCCGTCATCAAGGCCACGCGCACCCGGCGGCCGTTCAGGGCGCGCAGCACGTTGCGCACCGCGCCATAGTCCACCTGTTCGGCGGCGCTGCGGCCACCGCCGCTGGAGCCGTGGGTGAAGACCACCGCGTCCACACCGTCGACCACGGCAGAGAGTGATTCCGAACGGGTCAGCTCGCCTTCCACCACCTCGGCGCCGGCAGGCAGGCCGTGGGCGCGGCGGCCGGGGCGCACCAGCGCGCGCACGGCGTGGCCCTGGCGCAGGGCTTCGGCCACGGCCAGGCGGCCGATGCTGCCGGTGGCGCCCACGACCAGCACGGTCAATGGGGAGGCTGTGCTCATGCGCTCACCTCGCTCTTCAATGAGGCCATGTCGATGACGAAGCGGTACTTCACATCGGCCTTCAGCATGCGCTCATAGGCCTCGTTGATGTCCTGGATCTGGATCACCTCGATGTCGGAGGTGATGCCGTGCTGGCCGCAGAAGTCCAGCATCTCCTGCGTTTCGGCGATGCCACCGATCAAGGAGCCGGCCAGGGCCTTGCGGCTGAACACCAGCGGGCCGGTGTTGAAGGGCGTCTCCAGCGGGCCCAGGTAGCCCACCATCACGATGGTGCCGCCCGAAGCCAGCGTGGGCACATAGGGGTTCACGTCGTGCTGGTAGGGCACGGTGTCGATGATCAGCTCGAAGCGGCCGGCCACCGCGGCCATCTGGGCCGGGTCGGTGGAGATGACGATGTGGTCGGCACCCAGGCGGCGCGCATCGGCTTCCTTGCCCGGCGAGCGGCTGAACAGCGTCACCTCGGCGCCCATGGCCTTGGCCAGCTTGAGGCCCATGTGGCCCAGGCCGCCCAGGCCCACGATGGCCACCTTGCTGCCGGGCTTCACGCCCCAGTGGCGCAGCGGCGAGAAGGTGGTGATGCCCGCGCACAGCAGGGGCGCGGCACCGGCCAGGTCCAGGGTCTCAGGCACCTTCAGCACGAAGTGATCGGCCACCACGATCTTCTCGCTGTAGCCGCCCTGCGTGGGCGTGCCGTCTATCGGGTCCTTGTGGTTGTAGGTGTAGGTGGCACCGTTCTCGCAGTACTGCTCCCAGCCCTTGCCGCACGAGCCGCAATGCCGGCACGACTCGACCATGCAGCCCACGCCCACGGCGTCGCCCACCTTGAAGCGCGTGACCTCGGGGCCCACGGCCAGCACGCGGCCCACGATCTCGTGGCCGGGCACCATGGGGTAGGTGGCGTTGCCCCAGTCGTTGCGCACGTTGTGCAGGTCGGAGTGGCAGACGCCGCAGTAGAGGATCTCGATGACGACGTCGTCGGCGCGGGGGCTGCGGCGGTCGAAGTTGAACAGGCCCAGGCGGCCGGTGGGTGAGTGGGCGGCGTAGGCTTTGACGGGGTAGCTCATGGGGGTGGTCCTTGTGTGAATGACAGATGGGGCTCAGCGGCCGACACGGGCGGCCAGCGCGGCGGGGTAGCGCTCGCCCTGGATGGGGATGCGCGCCAGCACCTCGGCGATGCGCGCCAGCTCTTCGGTGCTCAGCACCAGCTCGGCGGCCTTGAGGTTTTCTTCAAGCCGATGCAGCTTGGTGGTGCCCGGGATGGGCGCGATCCAGGGGCGTTGCGCCAGCAGCCAGGCCAGGGCCACCTGCGCGGGCGTGGCCTGTCGGGCCTGGGCGATGGCGGAGATAGCGTCCACCAGGGCCTGGTTGGCCTGCCGCGCCTCGGTGGTGAAGCGGGGCACGATGTTGCGGAAGTCGTCTTGCGCAAAGGTGGTTTGCGCGTTGATGGTGCCGGTCAGGAAGCCCTTGCCCAGCGGGCTGAAGGGCACGAAGCCGATGCCCAGCTCTTCCAGCACGGGCAGCAAGGCCTGCTCGGGTTCGCGCCACCACAGCGAGTACTCGCTTTGCACGGCAGTGACCGGCTGCACGGCGTGCGCACGGCGGATCGAGTCCACCCCGGCTTCGGACATGCCGAAGTGCCGCACCTTGCCTTGCGCGATCAGGTCCTTCACGGCGCCGGCCACGTCCTCCATGGGCACGGCCGGGTCCACGCGGTGCTGGTAGAGCAGGTCGATGTGGTCGGTGCGCAGGCGCTGCAACGACTGCTCGACCACGGCGCGGATGCGCTCGGGGCGGCTGTCCACACCGGCACTGGCGTTGCCGTCCTTGAAGCCGAACTTGGTGGCGATGACCACCTTGCTGCGCACCGGGGCCAGCGCCTCGCCCACCATCTCTTCGTTGAGCGCGCCATAGTCCTCGGCCGTGTCGAAGAAGGTCACGCCCATCTCCACGGCCTGGCGGATCAGCTGCACGCCGGCAGTGCGGTCCAGACCGGGGCCGTAGGCAAAGCTCAGGCCCATGCAGCCCAGGCCCAGGGCAGACACTTCCAGGCCGCTGCGGCCCAGTTGACGGTGTTTCATGTGGATCTCCTTGGTTCGTGCGTTCAGTTCAGAGGGAAGCCAGTGCGGGCGCCGGGCGGCGTGCACCCCAGGGGCGGGGCAGCACACAGGCCAGCACCACCAGCAGCGACAGGGCGAGCAGCCCGGCGCTCACGCCCAGGCAGGCGGCCACGCGGTGCGCCAGGTCGGCCTGGGCACTGCCACGGTGGCCCGCGCTGGCGGCGTAGACCACCACCAGCAGGGCCAAGCCCAGCGAGCCGCCCAGCTGGTGCGAGGCGTTGACCAGACCGGAGGCCGCACCCGCGTCTTGCGGGGCCACGCCCGCCACGCCGGCGATGGTGAGCGGGCTCAAGGCCAGGCCCTGGCCCATGCCCAGCACGGCCATGGGCAGGGCCACGCCGGTGAGGTAGGCGGTGTCGGCACCGATCTGCGCCAGCCAGGCCATGCCGACCGTGCTGAGCGCCAGGCCTGTGGCCAGCACCCGCTCATGGCCCCAGCGGCGGGCCAGGGGCGAGACGGCCATGGCCGCGCCCAGTTGCACCACCGTGGCGGGCAGGAAGGCCAGCCCGGCCTGCATGGGGCGCATGCCCAGCACGCCTTGCAGGTACTGCGTCAGGTAGAACCAGAAGCCGATCACCCCGGCCAGGAAGAGCAGGCGGGCGGCATAGGCCCCCGAGCGCACCCGGCTGTGGAACAGACGCAGGGGCAGCAGGGGCTGGGCGGTGCGCGCTTCGTGCAGGAAGAAGGCCAGCAAGCAGGCCACGCCTGCGGCCAGTGCCCCCAGACTCAGGCGCGAGTGCCAGCCGGTTTCGGCCACCTCGACCAGGCCAAACACCAGCAACACCATGCCCAGGGTAGAGAGCAGGGCACCGGGCAGGTCCAGATCGCCCTCACCCTTTGGATCCTGCGGCACGTGGCGCAGGGCCGCCCACAGCAGCACCAGGCCGATGGGCACGTTGATGAAAAAGCCCGCACGCCAGGAGACCAGGTCGGCCAGCACGCCACCCAGCACCATGCCGATGCTGGCGCCCAAACCCGCCGTGGCGCCGTACCAGCCCAGGGCGCGGGTGCGCTCGGGGCCCTCGGGGAAACTCACGGAGAGCAGGGCCAGCGTGGCCGGCGCCAGGATGGCCGATCCCAGGCCCTGCACGGCGCGGGCCGACACCAGCATCGCCGGCGAGGTCGCCAGGCCGATGGCCAGGGAGGCCGCGACAAACAGGCTCAGGCCCAGCACCAGCATGCGCCGGCGGCCGAAGAGGTCACCGGCGCGGGCACCGGCCATCAGCCCCCCGCCAAACGCGAGGGTGTAGGCCGTGTGCACCCACGACAGCATGGCCGGGCTGAAGCCCAGGCTTTCGCGGATCCTGGGCAGACCGGTGATGACGATGGAGATGTCGAGCACGATCATCAGGTAGCTGGCCAGGGCCAGGGCCAGCACCGCCGTGCGGTGGGGTGTTCGGGTGTTCATGCCCCCACTGTAGGGATTCGGCTTTCAATCAACTAGAAGTCATTTGCTTGAACCATCCGCAAGCCAATGTTTAAACTGAAGGCCCAATCAGCCCCTCATACCCTCCTCCAGGCGGACACACATCATGGCCATCAACGAGTTGCGCGCCATCGCCACACTGGCCAAGGCCATCGAACTGGGCAGCATCCGCCAGGCGGCGATCGCCCAGGGCGTGACGGCCCAGGCCGCCAGCCAGTCCCTGGCGCAGCTGGAAGCCCACCTGGGCGTGCGCCTGCTCCACCGCACCACGCGCAGCCTCGCGCTGACGGACGAAGGCCAGCGCTTCCTGGAAACCGCCCAACCCGCCCTGGCCACGCTGGACCGCGCCCTGGCCCAGGCCCGCGAATCCAAGGACGAGATCGGCGGCGCGCTGCGCATCGTCGGGCCGCAGTCGTCCTTCTCGTCCATCCTGATGCCGGTGGTCAACGCCTTCTGCGAACGCCACCCCGCGGTGCGCCCCGAGGTGCAGCTGGACGACGGCCGCAGCAACTGGGTGCTCGACCGGGTGGACGTGGGCTTTCGGATCGGCGCCAGCACCGACGAGGGTGTGATCGCCCGGCGGCTGTTCCCGGTGCAGCTGATGGTGTGCGCCTCACCGGCCTACATCGCACGCCACGGGGCGCCGCGCACCCTGGCCGAACTGGCCGAGCACCGCTGCAGCGCCTTCCGCCACCCGGCCACGGGCCAGGTCCTGCCCTGGTACCTGAACGTCGACGGCGAACTGGTGCACCGCTTCGTCACGCCCACCCTGTCGACCAACGACACCGAACTCGAGCTCCAGGCCGTGCTGGCCGGCCAGGTGATCGGGCAGGTGGCCAACCTCTCGGCCGCCCCCCACATCCGCGAAGGTCGGCTGGTGCCCCTGCTGTTGCCACACATGACCGACCACATCGGCGTGCACCTCTACTACGGCAGCCGCGAGGCCCTGCCCAAGCGCGTGCGCGCCTTCATCGACCTGGCCGTGGACATGCTGCAGGACGCGCCGCAGTGGGTGTTGACGCGCAAGGAGCTGGCGAATGCAGCGGCCCTGGCATTGAAGAAGACCCGGCCTCCCTCCACCCATCGCCCGGATTGATGAAGGAAACCGCATGGTTCATGCAACGCCAGCCGGCTAGTCCTGCGACATCGACCTGCCTACAGTGGCATCCACCTCCACTGAGCAGAGACGATGAACATGAAACACCACTGGCTGAACATGGGCATGTGCCTGTCGCTGTCGGTCATCGCCCAGGGCGCTGGCGCGGCGTCAGCCCAGACCTCGCCGCTCACCGTGGCAGATGGTGCCAACACCACTGGCGCACAAAAGGTGAGCTTCCAGAACGGCGCGATCCGGATGGCCGGTCACCTCTACCTGCCGCCCGGCTTTGACCCCAGTCGGCCGCATGCCGCCATCCTCGTCGCCCACCCCTGGGGTGGTGTGAAGGAACAGACCGCAGGGCTCTACGCACAGCAACTGGCCCTTCGCGGCTTCGTCACCCTGGCTTACGACGCCTCGCATTACGGTGAAAGCGGCGGCGAACCACGGGACCTTGAAGACCCTGCCCAGCGGGTACAGGACATCCGCAGCGCGGTGGGCTACCTCAACAGCCTGCCCTACGTCGACGCCCGCCGCATTGCCACCCTGGGCATTTGCGCCGGAGGGGGCTATGTGCTGCACGAAGCGCAAACAGACCCGCGGGTCAGGGCCGTGGCCACCGTGGTGGCCTATGACATCGGTGGCGCCACCCGTGAGGGCATCGATGGCGCGCCCGTGACGGCGGCTGACCGACAGGCCCTGCTGGCCAGGGTGAGCGAACAGCTCAACAAGGAAGCCGCCGGCGCCCCGGTGCGGGTCGAACCCCTGGTTCCCAGTCGCGCGGAGTGGACGGCCAGCACGCCCGCCTTCCTGCGCGAGGCCTACGACTACTACCAGACACCCCGTGGGGCCCACCCCCACGCCCGCAACCGCTACGTGGTCACCAGCCCTGGCCTGCACATTGGCTACTACCCCCTGGCACACATGGAGGCGCTGTCCCCTCGCCCCGTGCTCCTGATCGCAGGCGAAAAAGCCGAGACCTTGCGCTTCAGCCAGGAGGCCTACGCCAGGGCACAGCAACCCAAGGAGCTGCTCGTCATCCCCGGGGCCTCGCACTTCGACCTCTACGACAAACCCGCCTTTGTCGGCCCCTCGCTCGACAAGCTCACCGCCTTCTTCCAACAGCACCTCGCACCATGAACCACCACCCCACCTACCACTTCCAGGGCCAGGTTGCCCTGGTCACCGGCGCCAGCTCCGGCCTGGGCCTGGCCACCGCACAAGGCTTTGCCCGCGCCGGCGCGGCCGTGACGCTGGTTGACCGCCAGGCCGAGCGCCTGCACGCCGCCACCGAGGCCCTGGCAGCCGAAGGACACCGCGTCATGGCCATCGTGTGCGACGTGTCGGACGAGGCCCAGGCACAGGCCGCCGTGGCCCGCACCGTGGCCACGTTCGGCCGCCTGGACATGGCCTACAACAACGCCGGCATCCTCGGCCCCATGTGCGAGATGAGCGAAGAAACCGCCGAGGGCTTCGACGCCACCCAGGCCGTCAACCTCCGTGGCATCTGGACCTTCATGAAGCACGAGTTGCTGCAGATGAAGGCCCAGGGCAGCGGCGCCATCGTCAACTGCTCGTCGCTGGGTGGCCTGGTCGGCTTGCCCGGGCGGGCGGCCTACCATGCGAGCAAACACGCGGTCATCGGGCTGACCAAGAGCGCGGCCCTGGACGTCGCCTCGCTGGGCATCCGCGTCAACGCCGTGTGCCCCGGGTGCATCGAGACCCCCATGGGCGACGAAATCGACCCCGCCGCCATGCGCGAATTCCTCAAGAGCCAGCCGATCGGCCGCATGGGTCGCCCCGAGGAGGTCGCCGCCGCGGTGCTGTGGCTGTGCAGCCCGGCAGCCAGCATGGTGCTGGGCGTGGCCCTGCCGGTGGACGGCGGCTTCGTCGCGCACTGAGCAGCCCCCTCTTCTCAACAAGGACACCCCATGGACAAGCTCTCCGTCAACGGCACCCCCAGCAACCCCACCCGCAGTGCAGCGGCCCTGCTCGCCTGCTGCCTCGCCGTGGGTGAAGCGCGCGCCGTCGAAGCCCCGCAGACCGCAAGCGACACGCTCGCGCCCCTGGTGCTCTCCCGCGCCGGCAGCACGCCCTCGATCAAAGGCCAGGTCCCGGCCAATTTCACGGGCACGGTGCGCATCGACATGCTGCACGCCGCCCAGGCGCCCTGGCACGCCAGCGCGGCGTATGTGACCTTCGAGCCAGGGGCACGAACCGTCTGGCACACCCACCCTGTCGGGCAGACCCTGGTCGTGACCGCCGGGGTCGGCCGGGTGCAGCGCGAAGGCGGTCCGGTGGAAACCATCCGCCCAGGTGACGTCGTCTGGATCCCGGCGGGCGTCAAACACTGGCACGGCGCGGGCCCCAGCACCGGCATGACCCACATGGCGATCACCGAAACTCAGGATGGCCAGAACGTGACCTGGCTGGAGCCCGTGAGCGACGCGCAGTACGCGAAGTGAAGCCCTGACTCAGCGCGAGAGCCGGATGGCCTCGACCACCAACCCCAGCGCCCGCGAAGACTGCCGCCGACTCGGGTAGTAGGCATGCAGGCCGGGGAAGGTCGGGCACCAATCGGCCATCACGCTTTGCAAGCGCCCCGCCTCAATGTGGGGTTGCACCAGGTCCTGCGGCATGAAGGCCAGCCCTGTGCCAGACAGGGCCGCGTTCAGCACCTGGTAGGCGCCGGTGAAGGTCGCCTGCCCGTCCACCCGCACCTGCATGGCACGCCCGTCCTTCTCCAGCTCCCAGGCATACAGCCCTCCGCTGGAGGCCAGGCGCAAGGTGATGCAGGCATGCTTCAGCAGGTCCTGGGGCGAGGTCGGCACACCATGTGCCGCCAGGTAGGCGGGTGTGGCCACGATGGTCTGGCGCATGTCGGGCGCGATGCGCACCGCGATCATGTCCTTGGCCACCTGGTCGCCCCAGCGCACACCGATGTCGAAACGCTCCTCGACGATGTCGACCATGCGGTAGTCGGAATTGATCTCCACCCGAATGCCCGGGTGCGCCGCCAGCAAGGGGGCGATGCGGGGCCACAGCACGGTGTCGACCGCGTAATCGATGGCGGTGATGCGGACCGAGCCCGAAGGCTGTGCGCCCAGGTCGCTCACAGCGGCCACCTCTGCCTCGATCTCGGCCAGGCGAGGCGCCACCGTGGCCATCAGGCGTTCACCGGCCTCGGTGGGCGCCACGCTGCGGGTGGTTCGGGTCAGGAGCCGCACGCCAAGGCGAGCTTCCAGCGCGCGGATGGTGTGGCTCAGTGACGAGGGCGACACACCCAATTGGGCCGCTGCGCGCGTGAAGCTGCGCTCTCGCGCCACCGCGAGGAAGGCGAGCAAGTCGCCGATGGAGTCACGTGCCATGGTTCAGGGAAAGCAGATGGACCTGATTCTGCCAGCGACCACTTTGCCAGAGCGCCGCCTCACGGCCGCTGCCGCCCATCCCACGCGATCAACAGCCCCGCCGAGGCGATGACCACGCTGCCCAGCAGCATGCCCGCGTCCAGCGGCTCGCCAAAGGCCAGCACGCCCAGGCCCACGCCAAAGAGCAGGCGGGTGTAGCGAAAGGGCGTGACGGTGGCGATGTCGCCCGTGCGCATGGCCTTCATCAGTGCGGCATAGGCCGAGGTGCCGATGAGCACCGAGCCCGCCAGCATGGCCGCGGTGTCCGCCTCGGGCCAGAGGAAGGCGCGACCATCCCACAGCGCAAACAGGGCGCCGGCCAACACCACCGTGAGGAAGCCGAAAAAGCCCAGGTGCACCGTGCTCAGCGTGGGTGGTGCGGCGCGGCTGGCCAGGTCCCGCCCGGCAAAGCCGGCCATGCCGACGAGGGCCAGCAGCGAAACCGGCGAAAACGCCTCGGCACCCGGCCGCAGGATCAGCAGCACGCCGACCAGGCCGGCCACCACGGCGGCCCAGCGCAGGACACCCACCCGTTCACGGAAAACCAGGCTGCCGCCCAGCACCACCAGCACCGGCGTGGCCTGCAGGATGACGGTGGTGGCCGACAAGGGCGTGAGCGCCACGGCCAGCACATAGAACAGGCGCCCCACCAGCTCGAAACACGCCCGCACCCGCATGGCCGGCGCCAGCACCTCGGGCACCATGAGCCGCGTCTGGCTGCGCCAGGCGGCCAGCGCGAACAGCAGCGCACCGCCCAGGCCAAAGCCCATGAGGACCTGGCCCACGGGCAGCGCCCGGGTGACGTGTTTGATGAGGGCGTCTTCCAGCGAAAAGGCCGCCATGGCGGCGACCATCCACAGCACACCGCGGAGGTTGGGACCGAGGGCGCGTGACATCAGCGAAGGGCGAAGGGGCAACGACAGAGGGGCATGCAGGCAGTGTAGGCAGCCGCGCCGCGTTCAGGCAGGTGCAGATCCGGGGCAAATGGGGCAGTGCAGCGGAGCCGGCATCACGCCTTGCGCCTGGGGCGCGTCTTGGACGCCACCGTCAGCATCCGAGTGCCCGCCAAGATGAGGTCAAGGCCCGCCAGGAAGTCCTGGCGATCGCTGTGCCGCGGCAACTGGCCAGCCACGCTGCGAACAAAGGCGAACGCCACGGGGTCCAGCGCAGCCCATTCCTTCGCTGCCGCTTCGAGGTAGGACTCCCGGTTCATGTCGCCAAGCCGAGCCACCTGCGCGTTCGCGGCGGTCTGGCCCCCGACGCCCAGCATGTAGTGCAGCAAGGCAGACGCGGTCGACCATTGTTCTGGCTGCGGGACGTCGAGTTGGACCAGGCTCTGACCGATCGGCTCGAGGATGCGCACCACGGACAGGCCTCGGACTCGGGGCAGCGTCGAGCCGAGCCAGGGGTGCTGGTCCATGGCGTCATACAGGGCCAGCCCCAACTGCCGAACCCGGTCCACCGGTTCTGCCGAGGCATCGAGGTTGGTCAGGACCTTCACAACGATGGTGTCGCACGCGGCCGCGACCAGGTCGGCCTTGTCCGTCAGGTGGTGGTAGAGGGCTCCGAGGCCCGTGTCGAGCTTCGCGGCCAACGCCCTGAAGGTCAGGGCGCCCTCGCCCGCGCTGTCCAACAGGACGATGGCCGCTTCGACGATGCGCGTGCGAGACAAGGCATCTGCGCGCCGCTTTCGAACCATCGATGAGTCCATGTGTTTGCCCTTGACATGTTTGGATCACCGTTCCATGATATCAATAGAACATTGTTCCAATTGCCTGCAAAGGCTCCACGACATGACGACATCCATTGCCATCATCGGTGCGGGCCTCGGCGGCCTGCTCCTCGCCCGTGTGCTCCACGTCCACGGCATTCCGGCCACCGTCTATGAGGCCGACACGTCGTCGGCCGCGCGGTCGCAAGGCGGGATGCTCGACATCCACAAGGCCACGGGGCAAGCGGCGCTGCGAACCGCAGACCTCACCCGCGAGTTCGAGCAGCGCATCTGCTGGGGCGCCGACTGCACCCGCGTGCTCGACAAGCATGGCGCGGTGCTGGTGGAGAAAGCCGCGAACGACGGGGGCGGACGGCCCGAAGTGCAACGAGGCGCCTTGCGCCGCATGCTGCTGGAGTCGCTTCCCCCCCACGCCGTCCGGTGGGGTCACAAGCTCGCCACCGCCGCACCGTTGGGAGCGGGTCGGCACGCCCTGCACTTCACCAACGGGCAGCAGGTCGAGGTGGACCTGCTCGTCGGCGCGGACGGCGCCTGGTCAAAGGTCCGCCCGCTGCTGACCACGGCCCAACCGGTGTACTCCGGCATGTCGTATGTCGAGACCTTCGTGCGCAACTGCGACGCACAGCATCCACTGCTCGCCAAGGCGGTTGGCCAAGGCATGCTGATCGCACCCGACGAAGGCAAGGCCATCATGGCGCACCGCGAACCGGGTGCCGTCTTGCACGCCTACATCGCGATCACCCAATCGGCGGACTGGTTCGCTGCCCTGGACTTCGCCAGTGCGGAGGCGAAACAGCAGGTGGCCAAGGCATTTGAGGACTGGGCCCCTGAGCTGGTGGGGCTGATCACGGATGCAGAGCACCCGCTCATCCATCGCCCCATCTTCGAACTGCCCCGGCATACCCGATGGGCAGCCAACCCGGGCGTGACGCTCGTCGGAGACGCCGCGCACCTCATGGCGCCCTCGGGGGATGGCGCCAATCTGGCGCTGCTCGACGGGGCACAGCTGGGCCAGGCCATCGCCCGCCATCCGGAAAACCTGGCGGCTGGGCTGCAAGCCTACGAAGCGGAGATGTTCGAGCGCAACGAGGCTGCACGCACAGAAGCCGAGGCGATGCTGAAGGTGCTGTTTGGTCCGGGCGCCGCCCGGGCGATGCAAGGTTTTTTCAGTCAGGGGAGCCAGGCATGAGTTCGTGCAAGGCCTTGCCTCCGGCGCAGTCGGTGCAGGCAGTGCAGTCGCCAGAGTGGCCTGTCAATCGGCAGCGGCCAGCCTCTCCTTGAGGAACTCGATGAAGCGCTGCGTCTTGGCCGGCAGCAGCCGCGTTTCGGTCAGCGCGTAGACCGGCACGGGCCGGCCTTGCCAGCCGGGCAGCACCTCCACCACCTGACCACTGGCCAGGTCGTCGGCCACCACGGCCTTGGGCAACAGCATCAGCCCCTGGTCCAGCAGGGCCAGGCGCCGGATCATGCCGACGCTGTTGAGCGTGTAGCGCCCCGTCACGGGAACCTCGATGACCAGGCCATCGCGCTCAAGCGTCCACGTGTCCGCCTTGGGGAAGCACAGGCATTCGTGCTGCGACAGCGCTTGAGGCGTTCGCGGCTCACCGGCGCGCGCCAGGTAGCGGGGCGTGGCGTAGACGCGGGCGTTCAGCAGCGCCAGCCGCTGCGCGATCAGGCCCGAGTCGGGCAAGCCACCCATGCGGATGGCCACGTCGAATGGCTCGGTCACGAGGTCCACCCGACGCGGGGTCAGGTCGAACTCGAAGCGGATGCCGGGGTGACGCTCGCCGAAGGCCGTGATGAGGGGCGCGAGGTAGACGGTGGCGAAATCCACAGGCAGTGAGGCGCGCAACACGCCGCTGGGTTGGGCCAGCATCTCGCCCAGTTGCTCATGGGCCAGGCGCGCCTCTTCCACGATCCGACGGCAGCGCTCGTAGTAGAGCTGGCCCGCCTCGGTCAGCTCCACCCGCCGCGTGGTGCGGTGAAGCAGCCGCAGGCCCACCGCCTTTTCCAGCAAGGCGATGCGCCGCGACACGGTGGAGTTGGGCACGCCCGTGGCCTCGGCCGCGCCGCGGAAGCCTTTGGCTTTGACCACCTCCACAAAGAGCGCCATGTCGTTCAGAAAATCCATCTCGATTGCCCCATCAGGGGATCAATGTTTCCCATGAAACCGTATTTATCTCATGGGCGGGATGTTTCAAGATGCCAGGCATCGCATTCAGGGCCGCTCGACATGCAGAAGAGAGACGGCAGCCTGATCCCAAGACTTCACCTTTCACTTTCAGCGAGCACGCCATGACAACGCTTTTCACGCCCGTTCCAGTCGGTCGCTACACCTTGGCCAACCGCCTGGCCATGGCACCGATGACCCGCTCACGCGCCCAGTTCGATGGCACACCGGGCGCCTCGGCCGCCACCTACTTCGCCCAGCGTGCCAGCCTGGGCCTGATCGTGAGCGAAGGCACCCAGCCCTCGGACGATGGCCAGGGCTACCTGATGACGCCGGGCATCTACACCGATGCGCACGTCGCCGGCTGGCGCGCCGTCAGCGATGCGGTGCATGCGCAAGGGGGGCGCCTGTTCATCCAGTTGATGCACGCGGGCCGCTTGTCCCACCCCGACAACACGCCGCACCACCGCCAGGCCGTGGCGCCGTCGGCCATTGGCTCGGGCGCACAGATGTTCACGCCCACCGGCCTGCAGACCGCACCCGTGCCCCGTGCGCTGAGCCTGGAAGACATCGGCCAGACCATCGCCGATTTCCGCCATGCCGCGCGGCGCGCGATCGAGGCCGGCGCCGATGGGGTCGAGATCCATGGCGCCAACGCCTACCTGGTGCAGCAGTTCTTCGCGCCCAGTTCGAACACCCGCACCGATGCCTATGGCGGCTCGATCGAGAACCGTGCGCGCTTTGCCATCGAGGTCGCGCAGGCCATTGCCGACGAGATCGGCGCCGACCGCACCGCCATCCGGCTTTCGCCAGGCACCACGCTGTGGGGCATCGATGAAGGCCCCGAGGGCCCGGCCTTGTACCGCCACCTCGTGGCCGAGCTCGACAAGCTGGGCCTGGCTTATCTGCACGTCATGCACCAGGGCAACGACGCCCTGCTGGCCGACCTGCGCAAGCTGTGGCGCGGCACGCTGATGCTCAACCGACCTGGCCACCCGCGTGAGCAGATCGGCTCCGACATCGCCAGCGGTCTGGCCGATGTGGAGTCCTACGGTCAGATGGTGCTGGCCAACCCCGACTTCGTGTCGCGCCTGAAGGCCAAGGCACCGATGAACGTCGCGGACCGCAACAGCTTCTTCGGCGGCACCGATGCGGGCTACATCGACTACCCGACGCTGGAGGGCAGCCCGTTCCAGGGCAGCGCAGGTGCTTGAGTGGGGCGGAGGGAACCCGGGCACATGCGACAGGGATTTGGTGAATGGCTGAAAGGGCACGACCAGCCGTACACGGTCGAAACGCTCCAGTTGCGGCAACGGGTCCAGCCCTGGCGCTCCAAAGACATCGCGGAAAGCCTGGGGCGCGGGCCGCATTGGGTCCTGCGGTGCGCATTGCTCACCCCTCCGGCCACGCCGGACGAACTGGTACTCGAATGACCGAGCCCCACGTTGCAACACCCACTGTCGAAACACCGCGATGTATTCGGGCGCAAACCGACTGCTGCAGGTGCTGAACAGCACGACGCGCTGGCCGTCGAAGCGGCTTCGTCGAGTATTTGCGTGCGCACGCCCTTAGCGGGTCACGCCTGGGTCGGGTGCAGTCCTGACCGTTCGTCGCCGCATCCCCCACACCAGCCCCAACCCTGCCAACACCATGGCTCCACTGGCGGGCTCCGGCACAGACACCACGACGTGGCTCGAACCATCGCTCCAAACCGGCAGATAGAAAACCCCGTCACGGGTCCACCACGCGTCCAGGATCGTCACCGTCGACCGACCGATGGTCTCGGGCGCACCCGCTTCGAAGATGCCGAACAGAACAAGGCCTGTGGGCGTTTCGTTGTAGCGGAAATCGATCCTGTTGAGGTCGCCAGCGCTGCAGCCGTAATAGGTGAAGGTGTATCGGTCTCCACCAATTCCCCCCACACGGATGCCATCGGTGCAGGCACCAGGGGCAAACTTGAAGTCGATGTCGGTTGCGCCAAGTGGCATGGTCACTTCCGTGACGCCCGC
This sequence comes from Aquabacterium sp., assembly GCF_021768455.1. Lineage (GTDB taxonomy): Bacteria > Pseudomonadota > Gammaproteobacteria > Burkholderiales > Burkholderiaceae_C > Aquabacterium. The sequence continues at coordinate 16,937 of NZ_JAIZVX010000073.1, forward strand.
GCTGGCAGCGGTCACCATGGAGGCAAGAGCAAAGCCTGCCAAAAGGGAGATGCTTGGGTTCATGAATCGTCCTTCGCCGACGAGCGGCCTGAGAGGCGCACAGGGGCTCCATCGCGCCAGCTTCAGCATGGACCTGGTTTGGGCATTCGCCAAGGGCATCAGTTGACCCGGATCAAGCTGCCGGTCGCAAAAGACCAAGCTCACCCCATGAGCGAGAGCCCGCGCAGACTCGGACTGAGCCATTTCCCTGCCAAAGCCACCCACCATGCCTGACATACCTGCCTTGATCGCCAGCCAACCCGTCTTCAGCCTGAGCACGGAGGTGCTGGCCACGCTGAGCGGCTTTCATCCGCACGCCCCCGCAGTGGCCCCGCCACACCATGACCGGATCGAACTGCTGGCCCCGCCTGCCAGCCACCGAGAGCCCTTTATTGACCCCCTGGCGGCCTTGACGGTGCTGGGCGCCCAACAGGGTATGGGCCACGCCCAGGCCAGGGCCTGGGTGAACGAGCTGATCGACACACAGGCGAGCCTCGACTGGGTCTGTTTCTTTGACTTGTTCGAGCCAGATTCGCCTCCGTGCCTGCCTGCTCGCCAGTTCGTGCTGTGGCTAAGGGAAGGCAAGCTGGTGCGTGACGCCACCGCCGATTTTCTGGACCAGGCCATCGAAGCGGTCATGAGCACACCGGTGCTCTCATGGCCGACGGTCCACGACCAGGTCCTCACCCTGGCAGAGTTCCCCTTGACGCCACCCCCTTTGGCGATGGCCACATGGCTGCCCGCAGGTCCATGGGTGGACATCGACGCATGGGGTAGCCCGGCAGGGCGGGTCGACGCCGCCAACCCCTATGTGCAGTGGCGCAGCGCGATCGCCCCGGTCGCGGCCCGCCTGACCCAGCATCTTGGGGAAAGCGTCTTCCATTTCGCAGATCTGCACGAAGAATTGGACGATGACATCGCCCACCGCCTGCTCGTGCTGCACTGGTGCTGCACCCACCAACCTCGGTCAAGCTTTGTGCGGCACCTGCTGCGTGTCAGCGGCGCACCCGATGTCGAGGTGCTGAAAGCCGCGCTCACAGACCCGGCCCACTACGTCTTGCCCTGTGAGCTGGACATGGGCCCGGCTTGTTTTGTCCGGCAGGTGCAGATGACATGCCCAGGGAACCCATGAGCGCGAGCGCCCCACTGGACCGACGAAGGTGGCCGAGCCCGGTCGATCCCGTCAGGCTCACATCATGCCCAGCACGGGGTGCGGCGCATAAGGGGCCTCCAGGGCCTGGATGTCCTCGGCCGAGAGCTGGATGTCCAGGGCGGCGACCGCATCCTGCACATGCTGGACCGAGGTCGTGCCCACGATGGGGGCCGTGATCCAGGGCTTGCTCAGCATCCAGGCCAGGGCCAGCTGGCCCATCGGCAGGCCTTTGGCCTCGGCCAGGCGCTGCACGTTGTCGACCACGACCTTGTCGAGGGCGTTCGTGCCGTCCCACACCCACTTGGACACTTCGTCGACCTTCACGCGCGCCGTCTGCGTGCCCCAGGGGTGGGCCAGGCGGCCGCCGGCCAGCGGGCTCCAGGGGGTCAGGGCCACCTTGCGGTCCTGGCACAGCGGGATCATCTCGCGCTCTTCCTCGCGGTAGATCAGGTTGTAGTGGTTCTGCATCGCCACGAACTTCGTCCAGTGGTTCTTCTCGGCCACGTTCTGCATGCGCTCGAACTGCCACGCGTACATGGTGGACGCGCCGATGTAGCGCACCTTGCCGCTCTTGACCACGTCGTGCAGGGCCTCCATGGTCTCTTCGATGGGCGTGTTCGGGTCGGCACGGTGGATGGTGTAGAGGTCCACGTGGTCCAGGCCCAGGCGCTTGAGGCTCTTGTCGATCTCGCTCAGGATGGCCTTGCGCGAGAGGCCGCCGCCATTGGGCTTGCCCGGGCGCATGTCCATGCGCACCTTGGTGGCCACGACGATGTCGTCACGGTCGAGGGCGAACTCGCGGATCAGCTTGCCGGTCACCTCTTCGCTGCTGCCCATCTGGTAGATGTTGGCCGTGTCGAAGTAGTTGATGCCGGCCTCGATGGCGGCGCGGAAGATGGGCTTGGCCTCGTCGAAGTCGCGTGCCCAGGGGAAGAGGCCGTGCTCGGGTCCGGGCTTGCCGAAGCTCATCATGCCCAGGCAGATCCGGGAGACGTCCATGCCGGTGTGGCCGAATTTCACGTATTGCATGTCAGGTCCTTTTGCGAAGTGGAGAACAAGGCAGGGGCGGGCACGGTGTCGGGCCAGCACCTCTCCCTGGCGCCCGTTCGGGCGGCCATGAGGCGGGTTGCGGAGGGAAGGAAGTGCGGGGTGTCAGCCGCCCATCACGCCACCTTCTGGGCGCGCATGCGCTTGAGGTCGCGTGCGGGCGGCGCGCCAAAGAAGCGGCTGTACTCGCGGTTGAACTGCGAAGGGCTGTCGTAGCCGACACGATGGCCGGCCAGGCTGGCGTCGATGTTCTCGGCCAGCAGAAGGCGCCGGGCTTCCTGGAGCCGGATCTGCTTCTGGTACTGCACCGGGGTCATGGCGGTCACGGCCTTGAAATGGTGGTGCAGGGCCGATGGGCTCCAGTGGACCTCGCGGGCCAGGTCGTCGATGCGCAGGGTTTCGCGGAAGCGCTGCTGCAGCAGCGCGATCACCTGGGCCACGCGCTGGCTGTGGCTGTCGGGCATGGCCAGCTGGGCCAGGGCTTCACCGCCGGGGCCGGTGAGCAGGCGGTAGAGGATTTCGCGGGTGGCCAGCGGGGCCAGGGTGGGGATGTCCTGCGGGCGCTCGATCATCTGCACCAGGCGCAGCAAGGGGTGCAGCAGGTCAGGGGTGAGCGCGGTGGTGTAGATGCCCCGCTGCGAAGCCACGCGCGGCCGGGCGGCGACCTGAAGTTCCACGGCCAGCTCGGCCAGCACTTTCACGTCCAGGTCCAGCCGGATGGCCAGGTGCGGCGTCTCGGGTGAGGCGCCGATCACGTGCCCGGTGACGGGCAGATTCTGCGCAAAGATCAGGGCTTGCGACTGGTCGTAAATCACCACGTCGCGCCCCACCAGGACCTCCTTGCAGCCTTGGGCGATCACGCACAGGGCGGGCTCATAGACCATGTGCACCGGGTGCGCCACGTGGGCACCGTGCCCCAGGGTCAGGCGGGGCACCGGGGAGGCCACCACGGTGTCGGGCGGCGTGAGGCGCTCGGTCAGGGCCGCCAGGCGTGCCCGCAGCAGCATGGTCTCGACCTGCGCGTCGTGGCGGTCGTCGAGGCGGTTGTCATGGCCGTGGCGGGTCGAGGTCTTGGGCATGTCGACAAGCTTATGCAAAGCGCCGCCAAATGTCGCCACCCGGGGCACAGATCCAGCAGGATCGTGCAAGAAATCGCAAGGACCGCGCAAGCGTGCCCGAGGCTCAGCCCGCGCCGCCCACCAGCCGGCACCCCGCCTCGCGCAATCCGGCCTCGTCCAGCACGTCGGCGGCACAGGAGACCAGGATCTCGACCGTGCTGGCCACG
>NZ_JAIZVX010000202.1 GCF_021768455.1 Aquabacterium sp.
GTCTTCCGCCCCTGCCGCCCCCTCCTTGCTGGGCCTGGAACTGCTGCGCTTTGCCTGCGCCATCTCGGTGCTGGTCTGGCACTACAACCACTTTTACGTCGCCGGCCAGGCCCATGTGGGATTCACGCTGACGGCGCAGCCGCTCTACGGCCTGCTCAAGCCGTTTTACGAAGCGGGCTGGCTGGGCGTGCAGGTGTTCTGGGCGCTGTCGGGCTTCATCTTCTTCTGGAAATACGCGCAGCCCGTGCAGGCCGGCCAGGTGCCCGCCTGGCGCTTTGCGGTGTTGCGCTTTTCGCGCCTCTATCCGCTGCACCTGATCACGCTGCTGGCCGTGGCCGCGATGGCCTGGACCTACCGTCAGGCACACGGGGTGGACTACGTCTACGCCTTCAACGACTGGCCGCACTTCATCCTGCAGCTCTTCCTGGCCAGCGACTGGCCGGGGCGCAGCGAGTGGTCCTTCAACGGGCCGATCTGGAGCGTGTCGATCGAAGTGCTGGTCTATGGCCTGTTCTTCGGCCTGTGCCGACTGGGCCTGACACGCTGGTGGCAGGTGCTGGGCGTGATCGCCGCGGCCGGCGCCATCTACGCCAGCAAGCGCACCGAGCACCCGCTGGTGCTGTGCGTGTTCTTCTTCTACCTGGGCGCCCTGACCCACCTGGCGCACGAGGCGCTGGGGCGCCTGACACCCCGGCTGCAACAAGGGCTGGCGGGCATGGCGGTGCTGCTCCTGGCCGGGGGCACGGCGCTCACGGCCCAGGGCCTGCTGCGGCCCATGTTCTACACGGCCTTGCTGGCGCCGCTGGCCATGGTCCTGCTGCTGCGCTGGGTGCAACCTGGGCCCGGCCGGGTGGCCACGCTCATCACCACGCTGGGCCACACCACCTATGCCAGCTACCTGCTGCATTTTCCGCTGCAGTTGCTGGTGGCGTGCTTGAGTTGGGGGCAACCCGAGCGCCTGCCGCTGGGCGAACCCGTCTGGCTGCTGGGCTACCTGGGGGTCACGTTCGCGCTGGCGGTGGGGGTGTACCGCTGGGTGGAGGTGCCTGCGCAGGCCGCACTGCGGGCCCGGCTGCTGGCGCGACCGGGGCGTTGACGCCCACGGTGCGCCCCAGGCTCAGAGCCCCTGCTCGACCATCTCGGCCGCGCGCACCACGGCGCGGGCCTTGACCTCGGTCTCTTTCCATTCCATCTCGGGCACCGAGTCGGCCACCACGCCGGCGCCGGCCTGCACGTAGAGGGTCTGGTCCTTGATGACGCCGGTGCGAATGGCGATGGCCACGTCCATGTCGCCCGCAAAGCTGAGGTAGCCCACGGCGCCGCCGTAGACGCCGCGCTGCACGGGCTCCAGCTCGTCGATGATCTCCATGGCGCGGATCTTGGGCGCACCGCTCAGGGTGCCGGCGGGGAAGCTGGCGCGCAGGACGTCCAGCCCGGTCATGCCGTCCTTCAGCGTGCCTTCGACGTTGCTCACGATGTGCATGACGTGCGAGTAGCGCTCGATGCCAAACGCCTCGGTCACCTTCACGGTGCCGGTTTGCGCGATGCGGCCGATGTCGTTGCGGGCCAGGTCGATCAGCATGACGTGCTCGGCGCGCTCCTTCGGGTCGGCCAGCAGCTCGGCCTCGTTGGCGGCGTCGAGCTCAGGGGTGGCGCCACGCGGACGCGTCCCGGCAATGGGACGGATGGTGACGGTCTCGCCCCCATCCTTGGCCTTCTCCTGGCGCACCAGGATCTCGGGGCTGGAACCCACGACGTGGTGGTCACCCAGGTCGTAGTAGTACATGTAGGGGCTGGGGTTGAGCGAACGCAGTGCGCGGTAGAGGCTCAGCGGCGAGGCCGTGAAGCGCTTCTGCAGACGCTGGCCGATCACAACCTGCATGCAGTCGCCGGCGGCGATGTAGTCCTTGCACTTGCGCACCGCGGCTTCGAAATCGGCCTTCTCGAAGTGGCGCTCGACCGGGTGGTGCTCGTCAGGCGGCAAGGCACCAATGGGCGGCACGGGCACGACCGCGTTGAGCTGCGCCTGCAGCTGGGCGATGCGAGCCGCGGCCTTGGCGTAGGCCTCGGGCTGGCTCGGGTCGGCGTAGACGATGAGGAAAAGGCGGTCGGCCAGGTTGTCGATGACGGCCAGCTCTTCGCACTGCAGCAGGAGGATGTCGGGCGTGCCGATGCCGCCCGTCTTGGTGGCCTTCGCCAGACGGGGCTCGATGTGGCGCACGGTGTCGTAGCCGAAGTAGCCGGCCAGGCCACCGCAGAAGCGCGGCAGGCCTTGCGGCACGGCGGCCTTGAAGCGCTGCTGGTACTGCGCGATGAAGTCCAGCGGGTTGGTCTCGGCGGTCTCGACCACCACGCCATCGGTCACGACCTCGACCTGGCGGCCGGTGGCGCGCACCAGGGTGCGGGCGGGCAGGCCCACAAAGGAATAGCGCCCGAAACGTTCGCCGCCCACCACCGATTCCAGCAGGAAGCTCATGGGCTGCCCCTGGGTGAGCTTGAGGTAGAGCGACAGCGGGGTGTCGAGGTCGGCCAGGGCCTGGGCGACCAGAGGGATGCGGTTGTGGCCTTGGGCGGCCAGGGCCTTGAAATCGGATTCGGTGATCATGGGTGAGGGGCCTCCAAGCCCCGGGCGCAGGCCATGTGGCTGGCGGGCGCCGCGAATGTCGTCTCGGATGAAGGCCTGTTCTCGGGGCGAGCCGCTGGCCATCGGGCCGAAGGGCTGCCGGAACAGGTCACGCAGGAAGCGACCAGCGACGCCAGGGCCATGCCCCCCGGTCGATCGAACCTCGGGTCTGTTTGCGTGAGATGAACATCGGTCCAGTGTATCAGGGGGGCCCTCGGGAGCCAGGGACGGCGATGGCGCCTCTTGCCCCGCCGATGGCGGCTGTTGCCCCGTGAACAGGCGGTGCGGCCTGCTTGACAAGGGCAAACCCAGATTGTCCGAGCACGCCACGCCGCAACAATCGGGCACTTCTCGACAAGAAATCGCTCACATGTCCTTGTGCAATGCAGGCAAACGGGCCGCTGGGAGGCGGCTGCTGGCAGCGGGGGCGCTGGGCCTCGCCTGGGCCGCAGGCCTGGGCTGGAGCCCCGTGGCCCGGGCCCAGCCGGCAGAGCTGGCCGGCGTGGTCTACCCCTCGGCCATCAAGGTGGAAGGGCAGGCGCTGCCGCTCAATGGCACGGGCATCACCTACCGGGCGGTGGCCAAGCTCTACACCATCGGCCTCTACACGCCGCAAAAGAGCAGCAAGGCCGAGGTCGTGCTGGCGCAAAACGGGCCCAAGCAGCTGCGCTTCGTGATGCTGCAGGGCATGCGGGTCGACGAGGTGGGCAAGACCGTCACCAAGGGCATCGAACTCAACAGCAGCCGCGAAGAGTTCTTCAACCTGATCCCCGCGATCCGCACCATGGGCGAGGTGTTTTCGCGCATCAAGCGCCTGAACACCGGCGACACCTTCACCATCGAGTACGTGCCCAAGCGCGGCACCATGTTCTTCGTCAATGGCCAGCCAGCCGGCCTGCCGATCACGGACGAGCGCTTCTACCCGGCCGTGCTGAGGGTGTGGCTGGGCTCGCGCCCGGCCTCACAGGATCTGAAAGACGCCTTGCTCTCGTACAAGCCGCCAGCGGTGCTCGACGCGCTGGAGTGAGGCCAGGCTCAGCGGCCCAGCAGGGCCGGCCAGTCGGCCTGGTCCAGCCGGGCCACGTGGGCCAGGGCCGGCACGGCCTCGATCGGCTCACCGTGGTTGTAGCCATAGGTCACCAGCAACACCGGGCAGCCAGCCGCGCGGGCGGCCTGGGCGTCGTTGCTGGAGTCGCCGACCATCAGGGTGCGGGCGGGATCGCTGCCCAGGGCCTCGCACGTCTTGCGCAACGGCAGGGGATCGGGCTTCTTGCGCTCAAAGGCATCGCCCCCGAACACCTGCTGGAAACGCCCGCGCAGGCCCTTGGCCGTGAGCAACTGCTCGGCAAAGGCCGTGGGCTTGTTGGTCAGGCAGGCCAGAGGCAGGCCCAGGGCGGCCAGCTGGGCCAGGCCCTCGGCCACCCCGGGAAAGACCTCGGAGTGCCGGCCATTGAGCAGCGGGTACTGCCGGTGGTAGACGGCCAGGGCCTCGGGCAGGGCCTGGGCCACCTCGGCGCCATCGGGCGACAGCCCCCAGGCATGGGCCAGGCTGCGGCGCAGCAGGTCTTCGGTGCCTTTGCCCACGGTCATCGAGATGAAACTGCGGTCGACGCGGGCCCGCTCGATGGGGTGGCAGCCCAGTTCGCTCAGGGTGGCCTGCAACACGGCGATGAAATCACCCAGGGTGTCGACCATGGTGCCGTCGAGGTCGATGATGGCGGCGGTGAGGGGCAAGGTGTGCATGCCGAGATGGTAGCGGGACTGCTGGCACGCCCCGGCGCTCTCCCCTACACTGCGCCCCTCGAAAGGCCCCCCGATGCACGACACCCCTTCTCTCCCCCGCCTCCACTGGGACGACGGCCGCCAGGCCCACCAGGCGCTGTGGCGCTCCGAAGCCGGGGTGCCCGCACCCGAGCAGGTGGTGTTGGCCGACGACCGCCTCTCGGCCGACGAGGCCTATGCGCTGGCCAGCGCCGGCACGGCCTTGCTGTGGCAGGGCGACTTCCAGAACGCCCGCGCACTGCTGCAGGCCCTGGGCCGCAGGGTGGACGCCGCCGAAGCCCGCCCAGGGAAGGGCGGCACGGCCCTGGCCGCCTTCGAGCGCCACCGCCAGGCCCAGGGGCGGCGCGCCCGTGTGCTGGGCATGCTGCTGCTGCCCTTCGAGGCCGGCCACAGCATCCCGCTGCGCCGCGCCCCCGATGTGAAGCAGGCCTGCGAAGAGGCCTATGGCCCGGCCACGGAAGCCTATGTCGCCTCGCTGCGCGAGCTGCTGGGGCTGATCGGCGCGCACGAATGGCGCAAGGCCGGTGTGCCCATCGAGGCCGTGAAAGGCCGCATCCACGCGCACCACGGGGTGTTTTCGCCGATCCGTGGCGAGTACATCGACCTGGTCGCCCAAGCCCCGCTGCCGGGTGGCCGCCGCGCCTTCGACATCGGCACCGGCACCGGCGTGCTGGCCGCCGTGCTGGCCCGGCGCGGCATCAAGGATGTGGTGGCGACCGACCTCTCGCCGCGCGCCCTGGCCTGCGCACGCGACAACATCGAGCGCCTGGGCCTGAGCACGCGGGTCAAGCTGGTGGAGGCCGACCTCTTCCCGCCGGGCAAGGCCAGCCTGATCGTCTGCAACCCGCCCTGGGTGCCTGCACAGCCGACTTCGCCGCTGGAACACGCGGTCTACGACCCGGACAGCCGCATGCTGCGCGGCTTCCTGATCGGCCTGGCCGAGCACCTGCACGAAGGGGGAGAGGGCTGGCTGATCCTGTCTGACCTGGCCGAGCACCTGGGCCTGCGCCCGCGCGAGGCGCTGCTGGGCTGGATCGCCGACGCCGGCCTGACCGTGCTGGGCAAGCTGGACATTGCGCCCCGCCACCCCAAGGCCCAGGACGCGAGCGACGCACTTCACGAAGCGCGCAGCCGTGAGTTGACCTCCTTGTGGCGTCTGGGCGTGTCAGCCGAGCGTGTCGCTCAGTGACTGAGCTTCAGCCCCGGCACGCAGGCCGGGGCGTCATCGCCCGGATCAGGGCTTGCGCCAGCTGACCTTGGCCGCGGCAAAGAAGGCTTGCATCTCGCCCGAATCGCTCAGGCGGTTGATGCTGGCCTGAACGGCATCCCCCAGGGCAGAAGCATCCTTGCGGACGGCGCAGCCCACGGCCCAGCCATCAATGGG
>NZ_JAIZVX010000203.1 GCF_021768455.1 Aquabacterium sp.
TACGTGCACCTGCCCTGGTGCCTCAAGAAGTGCCCCTACTGCGATTTCAACTCGCACGAGCTGACCCCGGGCCACAAGGCCAACGCGGCCGGCGGCGCGCAACGCCCCAACCCTGCACAAGAGGCGCAATACCTGAACGCCCTGTGCGCCGATCTGGAAAGCGCCCTGCCCCAGATCTGGGGCCGCAAGGTGCACACCATCTTCATCGGCGGCGGCACACCCAGCCTGTTTTCACCCGAGGCCATCGACCGCCTGCTGGCCGACATCCGCGCCCGCCTGCCCATGGAAGCCGCCTGCGAGGTCACGCTGGAAGCCAACCCCGGCACCTTCGAACGCGAGCGCTTCAAGGCCTACCGCGCAGCCGGCGTCAACCGGCTGTCCATCGGCGTACAGAGTTTCGATGACGCCAAACTCAAGGCCCTGGGCCGTGTGCACGACCGGGCCCAGGCCCTCGCGGCGGTGGAAGAGGCTCAACAGGCCTTCGACACCTTCAACCTCGACCTGATGTACGCCCTGCCCGGCCAGAGCATGGCCGACCTGGAGGCCGATGTACAGCAGGCCCTGGCCTTCCAGCCACCGCACCTCTCGCTCTACCACCTCACGATGGAGCCCAACACCGTCTTCGGCACACGCCCGCCATCCGGCCTGCCCGACGAAGACACCGCCTTCGACATGCTGGACCACCTGATCGAACGCACCGAGGCGGCCGGTCTGCAGCGCTACGAGGTCTCGGCCTACGCCCGCGCAGGCCACCAGTGCCAGCACAACCTCAACTACTGGCAGTTTGGCGACTACCTCGGCATCGGCGCCGGCGCCCACAGCAAGATCAGCTTCCCCGATCGCATCGTGCGCCAGACCCGCTGGCGCGAGCCCGCCAGCTACATGGCCAAGGCCCTGGCAGGCGAGGCCTGCTCCAACGAGACCCCCATCGAGCTCAAGGCCCGCCCCTTCGAGTTCATGATGAACGCACTGCGCCTCAAGGGTGGCTTCGAGCTGGCACGCTACGGCGAGCGCACCGGCCTCACCCTGGCCAGCATCCAGCAGGCACTGGCGCAGGCCGAGGCCCAGGGCCTGCTCGAACGCGACCTCGCCCACGCCTGGCCCACCGCCCGCGGTTTCGACTTCCTGAACGACCTGCAGGGCCTCTTCTTGCCCGATTGAACGCCTGCGCCCCGCACCGGGCGCCCACAAAAAAGCCGCCGGCTGTGACCCCGGCGGCTGGCCTGAAAGGCGATGGCGATCAGGCTGCCTTCTTCTCGTCGCGCAGCTCGCGGCGCAGGATCTTGCCCACATTCGTCTTGGGCAGGTCGGTGCGGAACTCGATGTGCTTGGGGCACTTGTAGCCCGTGAGCTGCTCGTGGCAGAAGGCCTTGAGTTGCTCTTCCGTCAGGGTGCTGTCCTTGCGCACCACATACAGCTTCACGGCCTCGCCCGACTTCGCATCCGGGATGCCCACCGCGGCGCACTCCATCACGGCCGGGTGCATGTTCACCACCTGCTCCACCTCGTTCGGGTAGACGTTGAAGCCCGAGACCAGGATCATGTCTTTCTTGCGGTCCACGATCTTCACCAGACCGGTTTCGTCCATCACGCCGATGTCGCCCGTGCGGAAGAAGCCATCGGCGGTCATGACCTTGGCGGTTTCATCCGCCCGGTTCCAGTAACCGGCCATCACCTGCGGGCCGCGGATGGAAATCTCACCCACTGCACCGATGGGCTGGTGGACACCGTCGTCGTCCAGGATCGCGACCTCGGTCGACGACAAGGGATAACCGATGGCGCCATTGAAGCCGTCCAGATCCAGTCGGTTCACCGTGGCCACGGGCGCCGTCTCCGACAGGCCATAGCCCTCGACGATGGTGCAACCGGTGACCTTCTTCCACTTGTCGGCCGTGGCCTGCTGCACGGCCATGCCGCCGCCGTTGCACACCTTCAGACCCGAGAAATCCAGCTTGGCGAATTCCGGGTCATTGGCCAGCGCGTTGTAGAGCGTGTTGACCGCGGGGAACTGGTTCACGCGGTAGCCCTTGAGCGTCTTGACGAAGCCCGGGATGTCGCGCGGGTTGGCGATCAGGATGTTCATGCTGCCCATGCGCGCGCCCATCATGTAGCAGGCCGTCAGCGCGAAGATGTGGTACAGCGGCAAGGCGCACACGGCCACCAGCGGCTCATTGCCGAGCTTGCTCAACTCGGGCTTGAACCACGCCTCGCATTGCAGGATGTTGGCCACCACATTGCGGTGCAGCAGCGTCGCCCCCTTCGACACGCCCGTGGTGCCGCCCGTGTACTGCAGGAAGGCGATGTCGTCCGGCTTGAGATCGGGGCGCTTGTACTTGGCTGCCCGCCCCTGCGCGATCGCCTTCTTGAAGGGCGTGACCTGGATGCCCCCCGTGTTGGGCAGGCTGAAGGCCGGCACCATCTTCTTCACGTGCCGCACCACGAAGTTCACCAGCGGGCCCTTCAGGCCGGGCAGCAGGTCACCCATGGCCGCCAGCACGATGTGCCTGACCGGCGTGCGCTTGACGACCTCCTGCAGCGTGGTCGCAAAGTTCTCCAGGATCACGATGGCCTCGGCGCCAGAGTCCTTCAACTGGTGCTCGAGCTCGCGTGGGGTGTAAAGCGGGTTCACGTTGACCACCACGTAACCCGCGCGCAGCACCGCCGCGATGGCCACCACGTACTGCGGCACGTTGGGCATCATCAGCGCCACGCGGGCCCCCTTGGCCAGACCCCGCGCCTGCAGCCAGGCCGCAAAAGCGTGAGAGAGCTCGTCCACCTGCTCGTACGTCCAGTGCACCCCCATGAACGACGCCATGTCGCGACCCGCGTACTGCTTGAACGACTGGTCCAGCAAGTCCACCAGAGAGGCGTACTCGCCAGGGTTGATCTCCGCCGGAACGCCGGCTTCATAGTGGGCCAACCAGGGTTTGGAGCTCGTCATCGCGTCATCCTCGTCTCAGTTCACGTTCAAGGCACATGCCGTCGCACCGCAGACATCGGCGGAGCGCTGCACGCATTCTGCAACAGTTCGCGACAAGGGTAATCCCTGGTACCACCCCATTCTTCGTGCGAGATTCCCCCTCATTTGCTGGGAGACAAAACCTGTCCAAGCGTTTGTCTCGACAGACTCACGGCGTCCGGCGCGGCACAATTCCAGGCAATGTGACTCACAATGTTTCTGCTTTGAACCTCGCCCTCAACGGAAGTGAACCCCATGGTTGACCGCGCCATCCACCACCCGCTCACCCCCAAGCGACGCTGGTTCCTCAAGTCTGCACTGGCCATCGGCGCAGTGGGCGCCACCCTCGGTGGCCTCGTGTTCTGGCACCGTGGCGTGCGCGACGGCAGGCTCACTGAACACGGGCGTGATGTGTTCCGCGGCCTCGCCATCGGATTCGTGGGCGCCATGTTGCCCAAGGATCCGACCTCGCGCGAGGCCATCCTGAACCAGCACCTCCAGCACGTTGAAGGCTTTCTTCAGGGCATGCCCATCGTGTTGCAGGTCGAGATCAACGCGGTGGCCGGACTGCTGGGCAACCTGCCCACCCGAAAGATGCTGACTGGGCTGGGCTCCCGCTGGACCGAGGCCTCCGAAGACGAGATTGCCTCCGCCATCGAGTCCATGCGCCTGAACCCCCTGCCCAGCACCCGCCTGACCTACCAGGTCGTGCGCGCCATCACCTGCATGGCCTTCTTCTCCAACAGCGCCAACTGGCACCTCACCGGCTACCCTGGCCCCGTTCAAATATGAGCAAGCTCCCCGATCCCTTCCGCGAGGGCCTCGCGCGCGGCTGGAAAGCCAGCAACGGCGCCCAAGGTCTGCCCGAGCAGGTGCAATGCGACGTGGTCATCGTGGGCAGCGGTGCCGGAGCCGGCATCACGGCCGAACTACTGACCAAGGCCGGACTCGACGTCGTGTTGGTCGAAGAAGGCCCCCTTCGCACCAGCAGCGACTTCAATCAGAAGGAGTCCGAAGCCTACGCCGACCTCTACCAGGAAGGCGCGGGCCGCCGCACCGCCGACGGCGCCCTGACCATCCTGCAGGGCCGCTGCGTGGGCGGCACAACCGTCATCAACTGGACCAGCTCCTTCCGCACCCCCAGCCAGACCCTGGCCCACTGGCGCGACCAGTTCAGCCTCACGGACCTGAGCGACGAAGGCATGGCCCCCTGGTTCGCCCAGGCCGAAGCCCGCCTGAACATGCACCGCTGGGAAGAAGCCCCGCCCAACCCCAACAACGAGATCCTGCGCACCGGCGCCAGGAAGCTGGGCATCAGCGCCGAACTCATCCCGCGCAACGTCAAAGGCTGCTGGAACATCGGCTCCTGCGGCATGGGCTGCCCCACCAACGCCAAGCAGTCGATGCTGGTGACCACCCTCCCCACGGCCCTGCAGTCGGGCGCGCGCCTCTTCTACCAGACACGTGCCCAGCAGTTCGAGATCCGTGGCGACCAGGTGACCGCCCTGCTGTGCGTGCCCATCCAGGTCAATGGCCAGACCACCTCCGACAAGGTGATGCGCGTCACCGCGCGGCACTACGTGGTCGCAGGGGGCGCCATCAACTCGCCCGCCCTCCTCAAGCGCTCCAAGGCCCCTGATCCCCACGACCTGCTGGGCAGCCGCACCTTCCTGCACCCCGTGGCCTTCTCATCGGCGGTCATGCCCGACAAGGTCGAAGGCTGGACGGGCGCCCCTCAATCCGTTTACTCCGACCACTGGGTGCACAACGCCCCGCTGGATGGCCCCATCGGCTACAAGCTCGAAGCCACCCCCATGCACCCGGGGCTGACCTCCATCCTGCTGGGCGGACATGGGCAGACCCTGGCAGAACGCTTCCAGCACTACCCCAACACCCAGATGATGCTGGCCTTGCTGCGCGACGGCTTCCATCCGGAATCCACGGGCGGGCAGGTCCTGCTCAACGTGAATGGCTCACCGCTGCTGCACTACCCCCTGACCGATTACGTGCTGGCCGGTTTCAAGCAGGCCCTGCTCAGCATGGCCGAGGTCCAGTTTGCCGCCGGGGCGCAAAAGGTCCTGCCCCTGCACGAGCAAGGCCGCCACTACACCAGCTGGGCGCAAGCCAAGGCGGCCATCTCTGCCTTCGAGATGAAGGCCTACTACGTCGGCGGCGGCAGCGCCCACGTCATGGGTGGCTGCCGCATGGGTGGCAACGAGCGCCTGGGCGTGGTCCAGCCCGACGGCACCCACTGGCAATTGCAAAACCTCTCGGTGCACGATGGCTCGCTCTTCCCGACCAGCATCGGCGCCAACCCCCAGCTGTCGATTTACGGGCTCACCAACCGCCTGGCCACCCAACTGGCCAAAAAGCTGTCCGGCAAAAACGTCAGCCTGGTCTGAGCGCCGAGCCAGAATGCAAAAACCCCGCCGAGGCGGGGTTTTTTGAGTGGTCACCGGGTCGCAAGACCCGGCATCACCAGGCCAATCACTTGGCGCGGGTGCCCACCACTTCGATTTCAACGCGGCGGTTCTTGGCGCGGCCAGCGTCGGTCTTGTTGTCGGCCACCGGCTGGGACTTGCCCTTGCCTTCGGTGTAGACGCGCGAGGCTTCGATGCCCTTGCTGGTCAGGTAGGCCTTGACGGCGTCAGCACGCTTGACCGACAGCTTCTGGTTGTAGGCATCGGTGCCCTTGGAGTCGGTGTGACCCACGGCGATGATGACTTCCAGGGTCAGGCCCTTGACCTTGTCGGTCAGGTCGTCCAGCTTGGCCTTGCCTTCGGGCTTCAGCACAGCCTTGTCGAAGTCGAAGAAGGCGTCGGC
>NZ_JAIZVX010000204.1 GCF_021768455.1 Aquabacterium sp.
CGGCGTGCCGCGCACGGCCATCACCCCGAGGTAGAGCTCGGGCGCCAGGCGGCGGTTGAGCGTGCACTCGGCCTCGCACAGGCGCAGGCGGGTGGCGGGCTCGGTGGCGTCCAGAAAAGGCAGGGACACAGGCTTTTTCAGCTTCCACGCGTGCGTGCCATCCAGCAGCACCCAGGAGATGTGGGTTTCGATCAGGCGGGCGCCCCAACGGGCCTGCAGGGCCTGAACCAGTTGCAGGCTCTGGGCCATCGGGGTGGGGTGGTGCGCGGCAGGCATGTGGGGGTGAGAGGCCGCTGGCGGGTGTTTGGTTCCCTGACTCGGTGCGCCCCAGGAAAGGGCCAGGCCCTCGCTCGGGCAAGCCGGTGCGCCCGGTGCGGCGGGGCGATCCGGCTCACACTGGGTTCAGCCCACCCTTGGTCTTTTGCAGCCTCTTCGAAGGAATCCCCCCATGACCCCCCTCAGTGTTCAGGACACGCGCCTCTCCTCCAACGACCGCGTCACCGTGGCCAAGCTGCTCAAGATGGGCCTGGACAGCGCCGACCAGCCTTACAGCCTCGACGCCGCCACCCTCGGCGCCTCGGGCCTCTCCACCAACGCCCTGGTGGCCCTGGTGCGGGCCAACGTGCCCCGCCTGCTGGACGCCGAAGGGCAGGAGCTGCGCCCGCAGAGCATGGTGCTCAAGCAGATCACCGTCTACGCCAGCGGCACGGCCGACTTCACCCTGGCGATGCCCCTGGCCGCCTGAACCCGCCCCGTACACTGCCGGGCTGATGTCGCAGCCCGCCTTGCCCGTTCCCGAGCCCGTTCCTCAGCCCGTCACGGCCACCGAGCCCGGCTACACCGTGGCCGTGCGCGCCCTGTGCGAGTTCACGGCCAAGCAGGGCGACCTCGACCTGCGCTTCACCCCCTCGCCCACCGCCGCCGAAGGCATGGCCGGCCACGCCCTGGTGGCGGGGCGACGCGGCACTGGCTACCTGGCCGAACTGCCCCTGAGCGGCACCGTCGGCCCGCTGCGCCTGCGTGGGCGGGCCGATGGCTACGACCCGCGCCTGAACCGCCTCGAAGAGTTCAAGACCTTCAAGGGCCAACTCGAGCGCCAGCCCGCCAACCACCGCCACCTGCACTGGGCGCAGCTCAAGTGCTATGGCGCGCTGCTGTGTGGCGAACGCGGCCTGCCCGAGGTGGAGCTCGCCCTGGTCTACCTCGATGTGGGCACCCAGCAGGAGACCGTGCTCACCGCACGCCACAGCGCCGCCGATCTGGCCGCTTTTCTGGCCGACCAGTGCGCGCGCTTCCTGGCCTGGGCCCAGCTGGAGATGGCCCACCGCGCCGCCCGCAACGAGGCGCTCGCGGCCCTGGCCTTCCCGCATGCCGATTTCAGGCTGGGCCAGCGCCCACTGGCCGAGGCCGTCTACAAGGCCGCGGTGCAGGCGCGCTGCCTGATGGCCCAGGCCCCCACCGGCATCGGCAAGACCATGGGCACCGTCTTCCCGCTGCTCAAGGCCGCACCAGGCCAGGGGCTGGACAAGCTCTACTTCCTCACCGCCAAGACCTCGGGGCGGGCCCTGGCCCTCGATGCCATCGGGCTTCTCCAGCAGCGCGACCCCGATCTGCCCCTGCGCACGCTGGAACTCGTGGCCCGCGACAAGGCCTGCGAGCACCCCGATCTGGCCTGCCATGGCGAGTCCTGCCCCCTGGCCAAGGGCTTCTACGATCGCCTGCCCGCCGCCCGTGCCGCTGCCGTCATGCAGCCCCTGCTGGACAAGGCCACCGTGCGCGCCGTGGCCGCGTCGCACCAGGTCTGCCCCTATTACCTCGGGCAGGAACTCGCACGCTGGGCCGATGTGGTCGTGGGCGACTACAACCACTACTTCGATCTGAACGCCATGCTGCACGGCCTGGCCCAGGCCAACCACTGGCGCGTGGGCGTGCTGGTCGACGAGGCCCACAACCTGGTCGACCGGGGCCGCAGCATGTACTCGGCCGAGATGGCGCAGCACAGCCTGCGCGCCCTGCGGCACACGGCGCCCGCCGCGCTCAAGTCCCCGCTGGACAAGCTGCACCGCGCCTGGAGCGCGCTGAACAAGGCCCACGCGGCCACCCAGCCCTATGCCGTGCTCGACGACCTGCCCGCGGCCTGGCTCAAGGCCCTGCTGGCGGCCAGCGGCGCCATCTCCACCTGGTTCAGCGAGCACCCCGACGAGGTCGACGCGCCGCTGCAGGGCTTTTACCTCCAGGCCCTGCAGTTCACCCGCCTGGCCGAACTGTTCGATGCCCACGCCCTGTGCGACCTCACCTTCGATGCCGACGCTGGCCCGCACGCCAAGGCCTCGTCCACCGTGAGCCTGCGCAACGTGGTGCCCGCGCCGTTCTTGAAGCCGCGCTTCGAGGCGGCGCACACGGTCACGGTGTTCTCGGCCACGCTGCAGCCCGAGGCCTACTTCCGCGCCATGCTGGGCCTGCCCGAGAACACCGTCGCCATCGAGGCCCCGTCGCCCTTCAAGGCCGAGCAGCTGCAGGTGCACGTGGCCCGGCAGATCTCCACGCGCTATGCCGACCGCGCTGCCAGCATGCCCGCCATGGTCGCGCTGATGGCGCAGCAGTTCAGCGATCGCCCGGGCAACTACCTCGCGTTTTTCAGCAGCCACGACTACCTGCAGGAGGTGGCCGCGCGCCTGCAGGCGCAGCACCCTGGCATCCCCGTGTGGAAGCAGTCGCGCCGCATGAGCGAGGCCGAACAGGCCGCCTTCCTGGACCGCTTCACCGAGGGTGGACAAGGCATCGGCTTTGCGGTGCTGGGGGGCTCTTTTGGCGAGGGCGTGGACCTGCCCGGCCAGCGCCTGATCGGCGCCTTCATCGCCACGCTGGGCCTGCCCCAGCTCAACCCCGTCAACGAACAGTTCTGCGCGCGGCTGGAACAGCTGCTGGGCGAGGGCTACGACTACACCTACGTCATCCCCGGGCTGCACAAGGTCGTGCAGGCCGCGGGCCGCGTGATCCGCACCGTGAGCGACCAGGGCGTGGTGCACCTCATGGACGACCGCTACCAGCGCCGCCAGATCAAGGCGCTGTTGCCGGGGTGGTGGCGGGTGGATTGAGGCTTGGGGCCTCGGCGGGGCGGTGCCCGTTCAGTCGAAGCGGCGGTTGAGTGTGAGCCAGGCCCGAACGGGGCGATCAGGGGCTTCGGCCTGCGCCGCATGGCCATGGATGCGGCCCGACACGGCGGCCTCGATGCTCCAGCCGCCTTCGCCCCAGCGCAGGCCCAGGCCGGCTCCGGTGATGTCGCGTTGTGCCCGGCTGGCGGCGTCCCAGGGTTGGGCGTTGGTGCGCATGTGGCCGGTGTCCAGCAGGGCAAAGGGGGTGAAAGCGCCCAGCGACCAGCGCAACTCGGTCTGGCCCAGCCAGCCGCGGTCGCCCGTGCCTTCGCCCATGGGGTAGGCCCGCACGCCCAGGAAGCCGCCCATGCCGTATTTTTCGGAGGAGTCGAGGTTGCCGTTGCCCCACTGCGCCGACCAGCGCGCATACAGGCTCCAGGTTCCGAACAGCTTCTGGATGCGGGCAATGTCGATGTTGACCTTGCCAAAGCCGCCCTCGGTGCGTGCCGTGGCGGCATCGATGGCGCGGGAGCCGCTGTCCAGGTGCAGGCGGCCGTGCGTCAGCCCGATCTGGCCGTACACCACCCCGCCGCCCAGCCAGGTGTCGCGACGGTCGAACTGGGCACTCAGGGTCAGCAGTTCGCTGGATTTGTCTCGCACCAGGTTGACGCTGTCGTAGCGGTCCTGCAGTGCCTTGTGCTGCAGGCTGAGCGAGGCCAGCAGGTTCGCCGATTGGGAACGGATCACCGGGTGGCTGGTTTTCAGCGTGAGCGTCTCGGCGGTGCCCTTGGCTCCCAGCGCTTCGAAGGCGCCTCCCAGCACGTAGCTGGTGCGAGACCAGCCTATCTGGCCACGCCAGCCCTCGGCGCCCAGCGGGCGGTCGTAGTCCAGCGAGCCCAGCCACATGGACTGGTCGGTGGTGAGGGCGTTCAGGGCGATGCGGTCGCCGAACAAGAAGGGGCTGTTGACGTTCACGGCCACCTTGAGACGGTGGGTGCCCGTGCTGCGGTTGCCCGTGTTGTCCAGGCCCACGTCACCCGAAACATGGTTCAGGCGCTGCACCTGGGCCAGCAGGTCGCCTTCGCCCACTGCTGCGCCGGGGCGCAGCACGGGACGCAGGTCGAAACCGGGCTGGTCGTCGATCAGCAACATCGTGCGCTCCAGGCGGTCTTCTCGGATGGCCTCGCCCACCGGCAGCCCCGCAGCCAGGAACGGCCTGGCGCCTTGGGCCAAGGGGTCATCGCCCTGGACCGTGGCCTGCCCGAGCACGCCTTCCAGCACCTGCAGGCGCAGCGTGCCGTCTTTGACCTGCTGTGGCGGCACCACCACCTGGGCAAAAGGGTAGCCCGCGCGCTTGTACAGCTGGGCCACGGCCTGCCCGAGCTGTTCGATCTGGGCCAGGTTCAGGGCCTCCGTCGGCAAATTGCCCAGCTGGCTCAGCAGTGTTTCGCAGGGGATGGCCTGGCAGCCGCTCAGCGCCAGCCGCCTGATCTGAACCCGCGGCCCGTCGGTGCTGGTCTCGCTGCTCGCCAGCGGTGCGCGGGGCGCAGCGGGCAGGGCCGCCGGATCTCGCATGGGAGGGCTGGGCGGCGTGGGCCCTTGCAACTCCGGCGCCGACCACGCGAGTTGGCACAACAGGCTCAGGCAGACGGCGGATGACAGTCGGGTGGGGCGCATGGTCGGGTTCCTGTGTTTGGTATCGGGGCGCACTGTGGCGTTTCTCACGGCGCTGTGTTGGCCTGGGTGCCGAGGTTGAGGCCACCGTCGAGCACAAAGACGTCCAGCGGACCGTTGGCGCTGGGCACCGCGGTGGCGGCCACACCCAGGCGGGCGGTGCGAGGGCGACCTGCGCTGCCCGCTGCGTCCCCAGTGGGCTGCACCTGGGCTTCGGGTGTGGTGGCGCTCGTGTCCGGCGCGCTGCGGCTGGAACTCAGGCTGACGTAGTTCAGGTTGCTGCCCGTGAGCGACTGTGGTGTCGGGCCCAGTGTGGGTACTGCGTTGTCCGGGAAGTTCGGCACCGGGGCGGCCTTGGGCAGGAAGGTGTCGACCACAGGCAGGGCGGCGGTGATGGTCAGAGCCTCGCCATTGCCGGGGGCCTGGGTGAAGACATAGTTGTCGAACAGCGCGGTCAGCCCGGTGCCCAGCACGGTGTAGGCCCCGACGCCTGAACCAACGTTGGCACTGGTCTGGAAGACCAGTTGTCCCGAGGTGGCGGTGGCCTGCGTTTCACCTCCCACAAAGCCGGTGACCGTGCCGGTGAAGACCGGGTTGGCCGTGCCTGCGGCGCGCGATGCCGGGTTGACCGTGATCAGGAGGCTGGCAGGTGTGATGACGCCGTTGCTGGCGTCCACCGTGCTCACGTCGTAGTTGCTGCCGCTGTTGCCGTCGCTCAGCGTGTAGCCACTGGCCACGCTGATGGTCTTGCCCGTGCCGGCGTTCTTGTTGGCATACACCTGGCTCAGGCCGGTGATGGTGTCGCTGCCTTGCAGGCCACTGACGCTCACCGTGCCACTGGAGCTGGTGCCGCCGTCATAGGTCTTGCTGCCGCCGCTGGCCGTCAGCGTGAGCGCGGCGCGGCCGATGCTCAGGTTGGCGTTGGTGATGCTGACGTCGTAGTTGCTGGCGTCGTTGCCACCCACCACCAGGCTGGAGGTGTAGGT
>NZ_JAIZVX010000205.1 GCF_021768455.1 Aquabacterium sp.
ATTTGGTCCGCGTCGGCCGGAAAGTCGCGTCAGTACTGGATGGACCTACCGTCGAAAATTGCACAGCAATCAAACAGACCCCTAAGAAGGTCGTGTTCCAGCTTCAGATTGCGAATTTCACTTTGGAGCGCCGCGACCTGCTGTTCCAGATCGTTCTGGTCCGATTCTGATGGCGGGCTCTTTTCTCGTTTCATGGATGCCGGGGCCTCTCGGCCAAGTAACTGATTCTTCCAGTTGTACAGCGTCACACGGGCGACGTCCAGCTTTGAGGCTACATCCTGCGCACTGCCCTCGCGCGTACACAACTCGTAGACAGCTGCGCGCTTCGAGTCCAATGAGGCTGCCGGTTTGCTCACCTTGCCAACAACGGTTTTCTTAGTTTCTGGATAGCGTTCGCCAACCCACTCGGAAAGCTTTTGTCGAGAGGGATAGCCCAACGTCCGGCGGGTAAAAGCAAAGCACCGCCCGTGATTGACGTAATGCTCGATGGCGGTGTTCTTCTGCTCGTCCGAGTATTTTGGAAGCGAGCGCATGTATTTCTGCTGTAAGTATCCTCCCTCCTCAAATTCGGCGCACCAAGCTTTGAGCGAATTCTTCGTCGGATAACCCAGCTCGCGGATGGTCGCTTGAAGGCGCCTCCCGTACTTCAGATAAAGCTTTACTGCCCGAAGGCGCTCTTCGTATGAATACATGGACTACTCCCAAATAGTCCAAGATTTTGTCCGCATCCCCCCATAGCCAATTTTGGGTAGATCCAAACACCAGTTTTTGTGGATTTTTTAATCCGGACAATCTTGTATTATCGATGGGGATTTGAATGTCTATCAATATATAAAACCGATAAGTTTTTAAAAGGATGGAAATGAAACACGGCATCGGTTGCGGCATCCTTGTTGAGCGCTTATCGCACTCGCCATCCGGATGCTGTGATCGACAAGGTCGATTATTTTCGGCGGCACCGACCAGTGATCCCCCATTTCGACGACTGACGCGCCTTATCGGGATCAGCGAAATCCAGCGCGGCCGCTCGCGCCGCTCTTGCGCTGCGCACAGTGCCGGATCAATTGCGTTGCCGGCTCAGCCACTCTGCAGGGGTGTAATCCATCTTGCGCCGGAATGCGCGCGCCAGCGCGGACGGGCTTTCGTACCCGACCTGGCCGGCAATCAGCTTCATCGGCTGCCCTGCCAGCAATTGCTGTTGCGCCAGCATGATGCGCCAGCGCGTCAGGTAATCCAGCGGCGTCGCGCCGACCGTGGCGCGGAAGTGATCGGCAAACCGCGCCCGGGACATGCCGGCCGTGGTCGCCATGGACTCGATGGTCCAATCGGCCGCCGGATGGGCGTGGACGGCTCCCAGTGCGCGCGCCAGGCGTGGATCCGACAATCCGGCGAGCAGTCCCCCTTCGATTTTCTGATGCGCGATCAGATGGCGCAGGATCTGGATAATGAGCAGCTCAAACAAGCGGTCCAATATCGCCATGCGCCCTTCTCCGGACGCCTGCGCTTCGCTGAATAGCCATGCGAGCAAGGGGCCGGCTTGAACCAGTTCATCGATATGTATCGCTACCACTTCAGGCATCGCCTGCGCGATGGGATTGTGGGCGCCGCCCTGGAACTGCAGCGATGCGCACGTCAGTTCCACTGCCTCGCCGTCCGCCACGAAAAAGCGGTGTTTCACGCCGCGGGGAAAGCAGATCAGGCTCGGCCCTTGCACCGGCATGATCTTGCCGTCGGACAGATGGATGCGCATCCTACCCGACCTGAGCAAGTGCAGATGCCCGTCCGGCTTGCCGTCCTCACCAAAGCTGGCGATGCCGCACAGGCTGCCGTTGTAGAACACGCCGGCATGCACGTTAAAACCTTGAAGCATCGCTGAGAGCTGATCAATTTGCATAAGACGATTGGTACATAAGTTGAGACTCCCGGAATGCAATGCAGTCGACTATCGGCGCAATATACACCTCAAGCAGTCCCACAAACTCCACAGGAGAACATCATGCACGTTAAAAAAATGTTAGACAAAGTAAAATCCGGCGCCGACGTCACGCCTATCGAAGCGCGTGACGCCATGCTGGGCTGTTTCGTCACCATCCACGGCGATTCGCTCAAGCGCGGCGCCACGCTGCTGGGCAAGTCGCTAACCGACGCGGAAGCCGAAAAGCATGCGACCGTGATCATGAAGGGTTTGCTTGGCAACAGCTGGGACAAGCCGACCTCGAAGTCGCTGCACGACGCGCGCATTGCCATGGACCGCAAGATGAGCTTTTCGAAAGCGCCGCAGGATCTGCAGGACATGCACAACCAGATCTGCAATCTGATCGTCAGCAAAATCTGATCGCAGTGCCGGCGGCACAGCGCCATCTGGTCGACTGTGCCGCTAGCGCCTCGCCTCCTGCACCTTGGCCGAATCGGATTGACATCAGTGAACTGCTGATCGTTCCATCGGCCCCCCCCATAACGCGCAAACGCGGACGTCATGGCTTAGCGGGCTTGGGCAGGCGATCCAGGAACGCTGCCATCAGCCGCGCGATGTCGTCCGGCTTGTCCTGGGCGGCGAAATGTCCCGCGTCGAGCACGTGCACTTCGGCGTCGGGCACATCCTGCTGATATGCGGCGACTTCATCGATCTGGAACGACGGGTCGTAACGCCCCCACAGCACCAGCGACGGCGGCCGATGTTCGCGCAGCCAGGCGCCCCAGGCGGGATAGCTGGCGACATTGGTGCGGTAGTCGTAGAACAGGTCCGCCTGGATGTCCGACTGGCCGGGACGCGACAGCAGCATCTGCTCGTCATCCCAGCGGTCAGGATCGACCGTGTCGTGCGCCGGATTCGATCCTATGTGCCGCTGCCGAGTCGTCGCCGGCGCCAGGAAAACCGTCCGCAGCGCCGTTTCATGTCCGGCGCGGTCGGCCCAGAACTCGCGGCGCTTGGCCCACAGCGGGCCGAGGCCGGCGTCGTGCGATACCGCGTTCTGGATCACGAACGCCCGCACCCGTTCAGGATGGGCGAGCGCCAGCCGCATGCCCACCGGTCCGCCATAGTCCTGCATGTACAACACGTATTGTTTCAGGCCGACCGCCGCCGTGAAGTGGTCGATCACCTTGGCCAGATGGTCGAAGGTGTAGGCAAACGTCGCCGCCGACGGAGCGTCGCTGTGCCCGAAACCGGGGTAGTCCGGCGCGATCAGGTGGTAGCGTGACGACAGGCGCGCAAACAGCGGCTCGTACATTCTCGACGACGAAGGGAAGCCGTGCAGCAACAGCACGGTCGGCGCATCGACAGGCCCCGCTTCGCGGTAAAAAATCGACAGCCCGTCCACCTGCACCGTCTTATAGTGGGTTTCCGCCTGTGCCGGGCGGCTCGGGCCAGCAACACTCAGCACCGCGGCTGCGCTAAGCATCAATAACAGCGATTTGATGGTCATGATCGAATCTCCTTGAGTTGATTTATATAACCTATAAAACATCAATTACAGGGTTACCCCGACAGCAATAACCCGTCATACCAATTTAAAGCAGTTACTCTTCCAGATGGAGACGATCGGCACGCATAACGAGACGATCGGATGCCATGCGACCCAGCGAAAAGTTCAACATGTGTCTTGTGCAATCCCGCACGCCAACCAAGGAAGACATCATGACCCGCATTGCCGCACTCACCATCGACCAAGCCACTCCTGCCGCACAGACCCTGCTGACCGGCGCCAAGGCGAAACTGGGCATGGTGCCCAACCTGTTCAGCACCCTGGCCCACTCCCCTGCGGCCCTGGCCGGCTACCTGCAACTGAACGACGCCCTGCAACAAGGCGCCCTGAGCGCCAAGGACCGCGAAATCGTTTCGATCGCCGCTGCCCAATTCAATGGCTGCGGCTACTGCCTGTCGGCGCATACGCTGATGGGCAAAGGTGCCGGCTTGCCGGCCGATGCGATCGCCGCTGCCCGCCAGGGCCAGGGCAGCGCCGTCGCCGCCCTGACGCATCAGGTGCTGCGCGCACGCGGCCAGATCAGCGATGGCGAGCTGGCCGCCGCCCGCGATGCCGGCCTGAGCGATGCACAGATCGCCGAGGTCGTGGCCGCCGTCGCGCTGAACGTGTTGACCAACTACTTCAACAACCTGGCCGGCACGGAGATCGACTTCCCGCGCGTCGCGTTGTAAGCGTCCATGAACTGCAGCACGCCACATAAATCCTGCGCCGCCCTAGGTATCGGCGCGGGACTGTTCACGGCCATGGCCAGCGCGCTGTACACCGTGTTTGCGCGGATGGGTCTGCATGAAGGGCTCACGCCCTACGACATCACCTTCCTGCGGTACTGCGTGGCCGCCGTCGTCACCGCGCCCGTGCTGCTGTATCACCTGAAGCGGGACCGCAGCGACCTGCTGGAAAAGCGCTACGCCCTGATCGGCGTCGCGCTGCTTGCCGGCCCGCTGTTCGGCCTGGTGATCTTCACCGCGTTTCAATTTGCGCCGGCCAGCCATGCCGCGATTTTTCCGGCTGCATCAACCAGCCTGATGGGCATGCTGCTGGCCGCCGCATTTCTTGCCGACCGGCTCGGCGCCGCGCACATCCTCGGCGCCGCGATGGTGGTGCTGGGACTGTCCATGCTGTGGCGCTTGCTGCCCGATCCATTCGACAGCGGCGCCCTGATCGGCGACCTGCTGTTCATCCTGGCCGGCGCCATGTGGGCTGGATTATTCATCCTGTTGAGGAAATACCAGCTCGACGCTTTGCTTGCCACTTCCGTCACTTCCTTCCTTGCGCTGATTACTTACGGTCCCATCTACCTGTACGCGACTGGCGCGACCACGTTGCGCGCCGCCACCACGTCGCTCGCCTGGACCGAGGTGCTAGTTCAGGGCGTGCTGGCCGGAGCGTGCGTCATCTATGCCTCCGCCAAAACGGTCCAGATGCTCGGCGCATCGAGGGCGGCGATTTTTCCCGTGATGACGCCGGCGCTTTCCACTGTCTTCAGCTGGACCTTCCTGGGCGCCGTGCCGCAGCCGGGCGACGCACCTGGCTTAGCCATGGCGATGGCCGGCCTGATCGTCGCCGCGCTCTATAGGGAGCGCCCCTGTCCGCCTCTACCTGACGCTGCGGATATGCAGCGCAAGCGCTTTGAGTCCCCGGTGGACGCCAATTTTGACGGCCGACTCTGAAAATCCGGTAGCCTGCGCGGCCTCCGCGACCGACAACCCCTGCAGCTTCACCAACTGTATGGGCAAGCGCTGACGATCGGGCAGCTGCGCAAGCAGCACATGCACATCACGCCGCGCTTCCGCCACTTCCTCGTCCGCATTGCTAAATATCTCTTCACAGTCGTCCAGCGAATCGTTGAGCGCATCGCCGCGCGCGCGCAGCCGCAGGAAATCCATGAGCTTGTACTTGGCGATCGCATGCACCCACGAGGTCAGCGGATGCTCCGCCCGGTAGGAGTGGCGCCCGTTATGCACCGCCAACAAGGTCTCCTGCACGATGTCCTCGATGTGATCGTGCATATTAACCAAGCGGCGCTTCAGATAGGCACGCAATCGATGCGCCAGCTGATCCAGAAAGCGGCGATAGGCGGTTGTGTCGCGTTGTTGATCCGAAGACGGAATTTTCCAGGAAAGGAACTGGGGGTCTGTTTGATTGCCGTGCAATTTTCGACGGTAGGTCCATCCAGTACTGACGCGGCTTTCCGGCCGACGCGAACCAAATTTCCCTTTTAAATCAGA
>NZ_JAIZVX010000292.1 GCF_021768455.1 Aquabacterium sp.
TCCCCGCCGGTACCGTCGACAGCACCTGGGTCAATGCCGTGGGCACGGCCAAGGCCTTCCACCCCGACTGGGGCCGCAGCGAAGACCAGGCGGGCGGGGCCTACTACGGCATCCCCTACAACGTGGTCGACGGGACGTCGGCCACCACTGCCTGGCCTCAGGTCACCTTCACCGACTATGGCGAGGAAAGCGACTGCGCCGCGGCCAGCGGCAGTGGGCACGAGATCTTGCAGGGGTGCGCCAACCAGGGCAGCGCCGCGCGCTTCCCTTATCCCTCGGCGGCGTCCACGAAATTCGAAGGTGGGGCCTGCCCGGCCAACAGCGGCTGCGGCGACCGCCATGTGCTGGTGGTCGAGACGGGCCGCTGCCGCCTCTGGGAGTCGGCCAATGCCTATGCGGTGAGCGGTGGCTGGCAGGCCTCGGGTGCAGCAGCCTGGGACCTTCACAGCCTGGCCATGCGCCCCGACACCTGGACCTCCTCCGACGCGGCCGGCATGCCGATCACACCCCTGCTGGTCAAGGCCGCCGAGGCCCAGACCGAAATCCGCCACGCCTTGCGCGTGACCTTCCCGGATGCCGTGCTGGCCGATCGCGCCTACGTGTGGCCTGCGAGCCATGCGGCCGGCTCCAGCGGGGGCGGGCCCATTCCCTACGGGTCGCTGCTGCGGCTGAAGGCCAGCTTCGCCATCCCCAGCGGCTGGGACGCCGAGGCCAAGGCCATCGCCCTGGCCATGCAGCGCTATGGCCTGTACGTGGTCGACAACGGCAGTGCGCTGTACGTGCAGGGCGAGCCCAGTGCGGCCTGGCGCGACACCACGCTGGACCAGCTCAAGACCCTGACCATGGCCAGTTTCGAATTCGTCGACACCAGCCCGATCACGGGCAAGTCGGGCTTCAACCCTCGCTCGTACGCGGCGAGCTGGTGAGGCTTGGGCGGCTCCGTTGACCCGTGATCAGGTGGCCTTGCTCAGGTTCACGCGCTGCATCAGCGCCTCGGCGCTCTCCTTGCGCTCGCTGTAGCGGTCGACCAGCACCGGCGTGATCGCCCGTGTGAGCAGGGTGAAGCGCACGAGCTCTTCCATCACGTCGACCACCCGGTCGTAGAAGGGCGATGGCTTCATGCGGCCGTTGGCGTCGAACTCCTGGAAGGCCTTGGGCACCGACGACTGGTTGGGGATGGTCAGCATGCGCATCCAGCGGCCCAGCACCCGCATCTGGTTGACGGCGTTGAAGGACTGAGAACCGCCGCTGACCTGCATCACCGCCAGGGTCTTGCCCTGCGTGGGCCGCACGGCGCCCATCGACAACGGGATCCAGTCGATCTGCGATTTCAGGATGCCGGTCATGGCGCCGTGGCGCTCGGGCGAGGTCCACACCATGCCCTCGGCCCAGCGCACCAGTTCCCGCAGTTCCTGCACCTTGGGGTGGGTGTCGGGTGCGTCATCGGGCAAGGGCAGTCCGGTCGGGTTGAAGACGCGGGTCTCGCAGCCCATGGCGCGCAGCAGGCGGGCGGCCTC
>NZ_JAIZVX010000293.1 GCF_021768455.1 Aquabacterium sp.
TTAGATGAACTTTCCATAAACAGTTGTACCAGCATCAGCAGACCAGAAGATGGCTTTGGTGATACCTGAAGCTGTGAAGCCAGAGCGACCACCAGAAGCAGCCAATGCAGTGAAATGGGTGGACAACGAAGTCGTCTCAGTACCGTCTGGGTTGGTCCAAGTTACGGTAGGAGGTGTGATCGTGTAGGCACCATAGTTGATGAAATCCACACGCATGTAACCTTCATTACCAGTAGGTGGCCAGTTAGAGAAGGCAAAGGTATGGTTACCTGTTGCAGTCACCTTCTGCTTACTACCTGCTGTGTAATCAAAGGTCACAGTGGAAGTGCCAGAGTTACCCAGATCAACAGCTACCACAGCACAGTCTTTAAACAGTGCTCGTTGTTGTACCGTATCTGCAAAGTCATTAGCTCCAAGGATAGCCAGATCTGCATCAGTAACAGCAGTATCAAACTGAGCCTTGGTACCAGTGATACCTACAATACTGGTTTGATCACCAGAGTTAGTACCCGTCAAACCAAGGTCAGTCTTCAGAGTAGCCAAGGTCTGTACTTCTGGAGCACCAGCACCAGCAGTCTTCCGATACATAATCCCACCAGAAGCCATGTTAGCCATCTTAGCCAAGGTCACTGCACTGTTAGCAATGGTTGCAGAAAAGCTTCCAGTACCTGAACCGGTAACATCACCAGTCAGAGTAATGGTTTGATCACCTGTATTCGAACCAGACAGCGTAGTGATACCCAGAGCACTCTTGATCGTGGTAGCAGTTTCAGCTGGGTACAAGGTATCGAAATAAGTCTTCAGCGTAGCCTTCAGATTTGCCCAAGTAACCTTCTTCAAGGTATTACTAGAAGCAGAATCTACGATAGGCAATGCATCCGCATCATCAGGAGTAGCTTTACTGGTTGCTGCATTGGTAGCAGGGGCTATAACAGTGATGTTTGCAGAGCCATTGAAGCTCTGACCATCAATGGTTCGTGCAGTCGTCAGTACAGCAGCAGAAGCCACAGCCTTGTTTGCATCAGCAGTGTTATCTGCGTTACCCAGACCAACTTGAGCCTTGGTTACACTGTGTGGATTACTGGTGCTGTTCTTATGCGCTTCAGTAGAAGTAGCTTCAGCAGCAGTATGACGGAGAGAGATGTAATCACTCTCAGCAAATACCTTAGCTGTCGTACCTTCCTGAGCACGAACAATGGTGAACACATCACCAGCACGAGCAGTTACCTTGACGATCTCACGATTGGATTCAATACCACTGCTGATCTTAGACAGAGTGCAGAGGAACCAATCCGATCCAGTAATCGCAGGGAACAGAGCACCATCACCCGAAGCTACTTGCAAAGTAAGGGAGATATTGCTGATACCAGACAGCAGCTGGCTTGAAGCATTGTTTGCAAATAGTTGGGCCATTTAGTCCTCTTCAATCTCAACAGTAAATTCATCTTGCATGGTTCGACCTTCAGCAGTAGTTACTGCAACCTGCACCTTATAAGATTCAAAGGGAGTTCCTTT
>NZ_JAIZVX010000074.1 GCF_021768455.1 Aquabacterium sp.
CGCCGCGCGCCACGGCGGTCTGAGGTTTTTCCATGATACGGCTTTGCCTGTTGTGCTGCCGTTACAGCCGGGTACGTCCTTCACGCGGCAGAAACAGGTAGGCCGCTTCAGTTTCTGGTGCCGGCCTTGCGCTGTCCATCCCGCGATCGGCGGTGGCGACTCTTCTAGGGGGCAAGCCCATCGGGGCACTGATACGGCCTCCACGAGCGCGGAGGCCAGAAATTCCCTTGACAAACGCTCAAGTTTGCTTTGTCACGGTCGAAACCGATCTTGATCAATCGCCTGATCTGGGTAACGTGGGGCTTCCGGCGCCATCCATGAGCCCGATCCAGGCAGGCTCGCCCGGGGGCAGGCGGCCGATACCCGCGAGGAATGCCATGCAGTCGGACACCCAGGCCCTAGAGGCCCTTGCGCACGCCAACCTGGCGGCCGAAACAGACCGGGCCCAGGGCCTGGACGGACGGGCCCTGAACCAGGCCTTTGTGGTCGTGAGCTACGCCCCGGACGGCAAGATCCAGGCGGCCAATTTCCAGTTTCTGAGGCTGTTTGGCTGCAATCTGAGCGAGATCGTCGGCCAGGACGCATCTCGGTTCTTTTCGCAGTCGGCGCGGCGCAGCCGCCTGAGGGCCTTGTGGGGGCGCCTGTCTGCCGGCAAGCGGCACCGTGAAGTGGGGCTGTGGATCGCCAGCGGCGGACGCGAGGTGTGGCTGGAGTCGCGTTTCATCCCGATGCTCACCCCGCAGGGCGACATCGAGGCCGTGGTCCAGATCGCCGAAGACGTGTCCGACCGGTTGGCCCGCGAAACCGAAGACAGTGGGCAGGTGGCCGCGATCCAGGCCACCCATGCGGTGGCGCATTTCTCGCTGGATGGCCGCGTGCGCTGGGTGAACGACCGGTTCCTGGCCATCCTGGGTTACCAGCGCGCCGAGGTGCTGGACGCCGATCACGTCCTGTTCGTGGCGCCCGAGGAGCGCGAGGCCGAGTCCCTCCAGGCCTTCTGGCGTGACCTGCGTGCGGGGCGGTCGCAATCCGGCGAGTTCCGTCGGGTGAACAAGGACGGCCATGATCTCTGGCTGCAGGCCGTCTACAGCCCCCTGCTCGACCCGGCGGGCCGTCCGGTCAAGGTCGTCATGTACGCCACCGACATCACCCAGGAGAAGGTGCGCCAGGCCGACTTCCAGTGGCAGGTCACGGCCATCCAGAAATCGAACTGCGTGGTGACCTTCGACATGCAGGGTGCCATCCTCGACGCCAACGACCTCTTCCTGGACGCGGCCGGTTACCAATTGGACGAGGTCGTGGGTTGCCATCACAGGCTCTTTGTGGAGCCCGCCCAGGCTCACAGCAGCGACTACGCCATCTTCTGGAACGACCTGCGCCGTGGCAAACATCGCTCCGGCCTGTACAAGCGCATCGGCAAGGGCGGGCGAGAACTGTGGCTGCAGGCCACCTACAACCCCATCTTCGATGCCACGGGCAAACCGGTGAAGGTGGTGAAGTACGCCTCGGTGGTGACGGACGAGCGCCTCCTTCAGGCCGAGCACCAGGGTCAGATTGCCGCAATCAACCAGGCCCAGTGCGTGATCGCCTTCGATGTGAACGGCAACGTGCTGGACGCCAACGACAATTTCCTGCAGGCCATGGGCTACCGCTTTGCGGACGTGCGTGGCCGACACCACCGCATGTTCGTGGAAGAGGACCAGCGCCAGAGCGCCGAGTACCTTGCCTTCTGGCGTGACCTCGCCCAGGGGCATCATCGCGCAGGCGAGTACAAGCGCGTCGCCCGCGATGGGCGCGAGGTCTGGTTGCAGGCCACTTACAACCCCATCCTCGACATGAACGGCCGCGTCTTCAAGATCGTGAAGTACGCCACCGACGTCACGCGTGAGAAGCTGCGCCAGGCCGACTTCCAGGGCCAGATCGAGGCCATCAACAAATCGCAGGACGTGATCGTGTTTGCCCTCGATGGCACCGTGATCGATGCCAACGATCGCATGCTCGCCACCCTGGGCTACGAGCGCCACGAGGTGCTGGGGCAGCACCACGCCATGTTCGTCGACCCGGCGACCGTGGCCAGCGCCGAGTACCAGGAATTCTGGAAAATGCTGCGCTCGGGGCATCACCACACCGGGCTCTACAAGCGGGTGGGCAAGGGCGGCAAAGAGGTCTGGATCCAGGCCTCCTACAACCCCATCCTCGATCTCTCCGGGCGGCCCTGCAAGGTGGTGAAATACGCCACCGACGTCAGCGAAAACGTGGCCATGGCCGAGGCCTTTGCCGAAGCCAAGCGCCAGGCCCACCTGGACTCGGCGACGTCCTTGCCCAACCGCGCGAAGCTGGGCACCTTCCTCGGCACTCACCTGGCCGATGCCACGGGCTCGATGGCGGTCCTCTACCTCGACCTCGACCACTTCGGCGCACTCAACGAAGCGCATGGTCACCTGACTGGCGACCGCGTGCTGGGCGAGATCGCCGACCGCCTGCGCCGCCAGCTGCGCGAAGACCAGATGGTGGCCCGCGTGGGTGGCGACGAGTTCGTCATCGCGGCGCCGGGCATGGGCACCGAGGCCGTGGAGCGC
The DNA here is from genome assembly GCF_021768455.1 of Aquabacterium sp. GTDB lineage: Bacteria > Pseudomonadota > Gammaproteobacteria > Burkholderiales > Burkholderiaceae_C > Aquabacterium. Next base: position 2,580 of record NZ_JAIZVX010000074.1, read on the forward strand.
TTCTGCCAGAACCTGCTCGAGAAGGTGTCGGCACCGATCCGGGGCAACGATGACGAGGAGATCCGCGTTGGTCTCTCCATCGGCGTGGCCATGGCCCCGGGCGACGGTCGCACGCCCGACGACCTGCTGCGCGCCGCCGATGCGGCCCTGGGTACCGCGAAGAAGAGCGGACGCGGCTGCCGCAGCTATTTCTCCGACGAGGTCAACGCTCGCCTCATGGGCCAGCGCAAGCTCATCGAAGACATGCGCAACAGCTTCACCGCCGGCGATTTCTACCTCGACTACCAACCCCGCTTTTGCGCCAAGACCCGGGAAGTCCGCAGTGTGGAGGCGCTGGCGCGCTGGTCGCACCCGGAGCGCGGCCGTGTCAGCCCGGGCGAGTTCATTCCCCTTGCCGAGCAGAGCGGCCTGATCGTGCCCATGGGCGAGTGGATCCTGCAGAAAGCCTGCCTGGCGGCAGCACGCTGGGGGAGCATCGGTGTGTCGGTCAACCTCTCGCCCATCCAGTTTGGTGACGATGATCTGGTCCGCAAGGTCAGCCATGCGCTGGCCGTGAGCCAGTTGCCCGCGCACCTGCTGGAACTGGAGGTCACCGAAGGCGTGCTGGTGGCAGACGGACGGCGGGCGCTCGACGTGCTCAACGCGCTCAAAGCGATCGGCGTGAAGCTGGCCATCGACGATTTCGGTACCGGCTATTCCTCGCTAAGCTACCTGCGCAACTTCCCCTTCGATGTGATCAAGATCGACCGCAGTTTTGTGCGCGACCTGGATGCCGACGACAGCGCCCGCCCCATCGTCCAGGCCATCCTGGCACTCGGGCGCGCCATTGGCCTGTCGGTCACGGCTGAAGGGGTGGAAACGCAGGAGCAGCTCGACCTGCTCACCGAAGATGGCTGCGACGAGATCCAGGGCTTCCTGCTGGCCATGCCTTCTCCGGTGCATGAGATCGACAAGATGCTGGCCATCGGCCGCTCGTCCTCGGGTCGACGACAATAGCGGCTTGGCCCTTCTGCGGCCCTGTGGGGCACCACGAGACGTGCCCAGCCTGAACCATGACCCTTGACACCACCCCGACCCCTCGGCCTGATCCGGCCCCGTCCTGCGGCACCGAAAGGGCTTTCCGAGACGAGCGCACCGGCCTGAGCCCCTGGCGCGCCTGCGTGGCGCCCATGCTGGACTGGACCGACCGACACTGTCGCTACTTCCACCGCCTGCTGAGCCCCCATGCCCGCCTCTACACGGAGATGATCAACACCGGGGCGCTGGTGCATGGCAAGCTCACCCGCTTTCTCGAGTTCAACGACCAGGAACACCCGGTGGCCCTGCAACTGGGCGGCAGCGAACCGGCCGACCTGGCCGTGAGCGCAAAGCTGGCCCAGCAATGGGGTTATGACGAGGTCAACCTCAACTGCGGTTGCCCGAGCGAGCGCGTGCAGCGTGGTGCCTTTGGCGCCTGCCTGATGAACGAAGCCGGCCTGGTCGCCGATGGTGTCAAAGCCATGATCGATGCCGTCGGCGGTGATCCCAAGGTGCCCATCACGGTCAAGCACCGCATCGGCATCGACCAGATCGAGTCTTACGATTTCGTGCGCGATTTCGTCGGCACCGTGGCCGATGCAGGCTGCCGCGTTTTCATCGTGCATGCGCGCAATGCCTGGCTCAAGGGCTTGAGCCCCAAGGAAAACCGCGACATCCCGCCGCTGCGCTACGGCTTCGTGCACCAGCTCAAGCGCGACTTCCCGCACCTCACCCTGGTGATCAACGGCGGTCTGGCCGACAACGCGGCTTGCGTGGCCCAACTGCAGCCGGGTGCCGAAATCGAAGGCGTGACGCTGGACGGCGTGATGGTGGGCCGCGCGGCGTATCACACTCCCTGGATGATGGCCGAGTGGGACGAGCTGCTCTTCGGCATGGGGCCCCGTCAGGATGGTCTGACGCGCGAAGCGGTCGAGACGATGATGGTGGCCTACACCCAGCGCGAGATGGACCGCACCCGAGGCTGGGCGCATGGCGAGGTGCGCTGGAGCAACGTCATGCGCCACGTGCTGGGCCTCTACAGCGGCCTGCCCGGTGCCCGACGCTGGCGCCAGGTCTGGTCCGACCACACCTTGCGCGACCACAGCCCCGCGCAGATCATGGCGCTGGCCCACCGCCGCGACGCAGCGCCCTCAAGCTGAGCGATCGACCCTGGGCTTTGGCCTGACGCAGTGCTTCGTGCGTTTGCGGCGAGGGCTCGCCCAGGCACGGCAAGCAGTTCATCGTCTGCGGCTGAGCAAGGTGCACGCAAAATTTGTGCGACCGACTCAGGCCGAGGCCCGCACCGACCGCTGGCGATCGATCTGGCCGGTGTCCGCGCCGCTCTGCAGGTTCACGAAACGGTTGCGCCCGCGGCTCTTGGCGGCGACCAGCGCTTCTTCGGCTCTGCGCAGCAACTCGGCGGCGGAGCAGGCTTCATCTGGCGCCAGACTGACGAGTCCGCCAGACAGCGTGACGTGCCCGGCAACGGCCGAATCCGGGTGGTAGAGGCTGTCGCGGGCCATGTGGTGCTGCAGCGCCAGCGCGAAGGTCAGCCCGCCATCACCCTGGGTGCCGGGCAGCAGCAGGGCGAACTCTTCTCCGCCATAGCGTGCGGCATAGTCCAGGGGCCGGCGGCAGACCTGCTTGAGGATCTGGCCAATGTGGCGCAGACAGGTGTCGCCTTCGAGGTGCCCCAGTCGGTCGTTGTAGCGCTTGAAGAAATCCACATCGCAAAGCATCAGCGTCAGGGGCTTGTGCTCGCGCCGGGCGTAGGCGAGGTACTCGGTCAGGCGCTCGTCAAAGCCGCGGCGGTTGCCCAGGTCGGTCAGGGCGTCGTGCGTGCTCTGGTGGCTCAGTTGCGCCTGGGCTGCCTGCAAGGCCGCCGCCTGTTGTCTCAGTTCGGTGCGGGCCTGGGCCAGTTGCCGCAGGGTGTGCAGTCGGACTCTGAGTTGCAGGAGCGAGATGGGCAGGGGCAGGTGGTCATCGCACCCGGCGGCATGGGCCTCTGCCAACGCCTGCTCGCTGGTCAGGGGCCCGATGAACACCAGGGGTGTCCGGGCCGGGTCATCCTGCCGCATGCGCTGGGCCAGCGCCAGAACGCCCTCATCGGGCAGGCTCACGCCCAACAGGACCAGATCGGGGGGGCGTTGCTGAAACAGGCGCAAGGCCTGCATGGCGGTGCTGGCCTCCATCACCCGGTGGCCTTCGGCCTGGAGTTGCTGGCTCAGGGTGGCCAGCAACATGGGCTGGTCTTCTGCCAGCAGGATCTGCATGGGTTCGGTGCGCATGGAGCAACCTCGGTGTGGCGCACAGGTGAGCCCGGCGCGGTGGGGAGCTTCAGGACGGCAAACTCTGTCGTTCAGTGTGCCCACCATTCGCTGCACTGCACAACCGTGTGAACCATGAGTCGTGCGCCCAAGAAAAAAGGACACCCGAGGGTGTCCTTTCGTGGTCGATCGCGCCCGAAGGCGTTCGATCAGACGCGCTTCTTGTACTCGTGCGTGCGGGTGTCGATTTCGATCTTGTCGCCCGATTCCACGAAGGAGGGGACGGAGATCTCGAAGCCGGTGCCGACGATGCGGGCAGGCTTCATGACCTTGCCGGAGGTGTCGCCCTTCACGGCGGGTTCGGTTTCGATTTCGCGCACGATGGTGGTGGGCAGTTCAACCGAGATGGCCTTGCCGTCGTAGAACACCACTTCGGCGGTCATGCCGTCTTGCAGGTAGTTCACGGCGTCGCCCATGTTCTCGGCTTCGATTTCGAACTGGTTGTACTCGGCGTCCATGAACGTGTACAGCGGATCGGCGAAGTACGAGTAGGTGGCTTCCTTCTTGTCCAGAATGATCTGGTCCATCTTGTCGTCGGCCTTGAAGACCAGCTCGGCGCCAGCGCCGTTCAGCAGGTTCTTCATCTTGATGCGCACGGTGGCAGCGCCGCGGCCGCCGCGGCTGTATTCGGTCTTCAGGACGACCATCGGGTCCTTGCCCTGCATGATCACGTTGCCAGCGCGGATTTCTTGTGCGAGTTTCATGGTGGATTCCCGATCGGGTTTCTGTTCAAACTGGTGTCTGGAGGCTGCTGGAAGATGGAAAAGGCGCGGGCGCGCCGATGCGACCAACAGCAAAGCCTCTCATTTTAGCCTGAGCTTGCGACAAATTGCTTCAATTGGGTGGCGAGATCGTCCTGAGCGGCCAATTCCTGCCTGGCCGCGACGCTGGCCAGGGCCCAGGGGCTCTGGCCAGATTGCCAATCCGGCAGGGGGGGCAAGGCCGAGTCGGCCTCGGTCCCGAGGCGGTTCCAGGCGCGCCACCAGGCGGCCACAGGCTCGCGCACACATGTCGGCCAGCCGGCCATCCAGCGGGCCATGAAGGCTTCGAGCTTGTCGGCGTGCACGCCATCGTCCTGTTCGTAGATCTGCCAGACGTGGGGCCTGCCGGCCCACAAGGCTCGCACGGCCGAGTCTTCCCCGCGCACGAGGTTGAGGTCGCAGCACCACAGCAGGGTGTCGAACTCGGTCTGGGGCAGGGCGGGCAGTTCGCTCAGGGCCAGGCTGCCCAGGTGCACCCCACTGCGAGCCTGAAGCCAGTCTCGCGCCAGGCGGGTGGCGTGGCCCGGCGTGAGCAGCACGCGCACGGGCTGTTCTGATTCCGTCAACTGCTCAAGCAGGGCAGGCACGGGTGCGCTCCCGTAACAAAACAGGCTGATCAGCCGCTCGTCGGCCCGTGGCGTGATGCCGTGCGCCGCCAGCCACTCTCGTCGGGCCGAGGGCTGGCTGGCGAAGGCGCTTTGGCGGGCCAGCAAGCCGGGCTCGCGCAGCAGGCCACCCGTGCGGGGCGTGAAGCCCGGGTAGAAAAAACGCTTCACCAGGCCTTGGCCTGGGCCTGACCACACGGGCGATGCCAGGCCGTGGCTGCGCTCCACATAGCTTTCGGCACTGAGGTATTCGAGGTTCACCCAACGGGGCGGGGCAGGGCGCTGCATGCGGGCCACAAACGCCTCAGGCGGGTTGCAGCCAAAGGCCTCGATCACGACGTCACCCGGTTCCGGCACGGTCTCGGGTCGGGTGGCGTCGGCCCAGGCGTGCACGCTCACGCCGGGCTGGCTGGTGGATGACGGCGCCATCCAGGCCAGCGCACTGGCGTCGTCCACCCAGAGGCGCACGTCGTGCCCCCGGCTGCCCAGGTCGCACGACAGGCGCCAGCAGACCCCGATGTCACCGAAGTTGTCGATGACCTGACAGAACACGTCCCACAGCATGGGCGGGATTATGGCAAGCGCCCTGGGCAGGGGCGGGCACCTCGGCCACAATGCCGCCCCATGAGTGTGTCATCCCCTGAAATCCCTTCTGTGCCCCCAGACGATGCCGCCGAGCCTCCGCGCGCGGCCGGGGCCGACACAGAGCGCGAGGCAGAGCGTGAGGTCACCTGGGCCCGCCTGCTGACCGAGGTCGCCAGCCTGCCTGGGCTGCCGGGCGTCTACCGCTACTTCGACGCCCGTGGCGATGTGCTCTACGTGGGCAAGGCCCGCGATTTGAAAAAGCGGGTGTCGAGCTACTTCCACAAGAACCACGGTGGCAGCCGGATCGGGCACATGGTGTCGCGCATCGTGCGCATGGAGACCACGGTGGTGCGCAGCGAGGCCGAGGCGCTGCTGCTGGAAAACAACCTCATCAAGACGCTCAACCCGCGGTTCAACATCCTGTTCCGGGACGACAAGAGCTACCCCTACCTCAAGATCGCCTCGCACGCATTCCCTCGCATGGCTTATTACCGCGGCGCGGTCGACCGAAAGCACCGCTACTTCGGGCCTTTCCCGAACGCCTGGGCGGTGAAGGAAACCATCCAGCTGATGCAGAAGGTCTTCCAGCTGCGCACCTGCGAGGATTCCGTCTACAACCACCGTACGCGGCCCTGCCTGCTCTTTCAGATCAAGCGCTGCAGCGGGCCTTGTGTCGACATGGTCAGCGCCGAGGACTACCGCACGGCCGTCGGCCAGGCCGAGCGCTTTCTGCTGGGCGAGCCCGAGGCCGTGCTCGACGACCTGCAGACCCGCATGATGGCCTTTGCCGAGCGCATGCAGTACGAGCAGGCCGCCGAAGTGCGCAACCAGATCCGGGCCCTCTCGCGCGTGCTGCACCAGCAATCGGTCGACAACGTGATGGACAAGGATGTGGACGTCCTGGCCGTGAAGGTGCAAGGCGGCCGCGCCTGCGTCAACCTGGCCATGGTGCGCGGTGGGCGTCACCTGGGCGACCGTGCGCACTTCCCCGTTCACGTGCAGGACCATGTGCTGGCGCCGGATGAGAACGAGGTCGATGCCGTCGGAGCGCCTCCGGATGGGCCGCCCGATGCGCAATCGATGCAGGAGGCCACCGAGGTCCGCGTGCTCGAGGCCTTCCTGGCCCAGCACTACCTCGGCGGCAGCGTGCCCAGCCTGCTGGTGCTGAGCCATGTGGTCGATCCCGCCCTGATCGAGGCCCTGGGCGAGCAGGGTGGGCGCAAGGTGACGGTGGTGCACCAGCCACGAGAACAGCGTCGCGCCTGGCTGGAGATGGCCATCAAAGGGGCCGACATCGCGCTGGCACGCCTGCTCAGCGAAGAAGGCTCGCAACAGGCCCGCACCCGCGCCCTGGTCGAGGCGCTCAACCTCGATCTGGACCTCGATGCCCGCGAAGCCGGCCTGGCCGACACCCCCGAGGGCGCCGAACCGGAGGCCGATGCCGCCAGTGGCGAGACCCCGTCAGACGTCGTGCAGGACAGCGGTGCAGTGCCCGAGGGCGGCGTGTCTCCCGCAGCCCCGGCGGCTCGCCATGACCCCTTGGCCGGCCTGCGCATCGAGTGCTTCGACATTTCACACACCGCGGGCGAGGCCACCCAGGCCTCCTGTGTGGTGTACGAGCAGCACAAGATGCAGTCGTCGCAATACCGCCGCTACAACATCACCGGCATCACCCCGGGCGACGACTACGCCGCCATGAAACAGGCCCTGGAGCGCCGCTACAGTGCCACCGGGACCAAGGCCGCCCGTGTGCCCGACATCGTCCTGATCGACGGCGGCAAGGGCCAGGTCAGCATGGCGCGCGAGGTTTTCCAGGCGCTGAAGATCCCACTGTCCATCATCGTCGGCGTCGAGAAGGGGGAGGGGCGCAAGGTCGGTCTGGAAGAGCTGGTGTTTGCCGACGGCCGCCCCAAGCTGGCCCTGGCGCCGAGTTCGGCCGCCCTGATGCTGGTGGCCCAGATCCGCGACGAAGCCCACCGTTTCGCCATCACCGGCATGCGGGCCAAGCGCGCAAGCGTCCGCACCGGTGGCAGCCGCCTGGAGGACATCGCCGGGGTGGGCCCCAAGCGTCGTGCCAAACTGCTGCAACGCTTCGGCGGTGTGCGCGGTGTCACGGCCGCGAGCGTGGAAGAACTGGCCACGGTGGACGGCATTTCCAAAGAACTGGCGGAGGACATTTACCGTGCCTTGCACTGACCCTTCACGCCCGGGCCGCGTCTTTGGGCGTCTGCCTCGGCCCTTGCGCCATGGGTGTGGTGCGCTGGTTGCCGCCCTGCTTGCATCCTGCGCCATCGGGCCCAAGGAGGCACCGGTGCCGACGCCCGCCCCCGGCAGCAGCCAGGGCAAGGCTCCTCCCGCGCTCAAGGCGCCCAGCGCGGTCAACCTGCCGCCACCGGCCACACCGCGATCCTGGGCCGATGCCCGCCAGCAGGCCGCGCGCCGTCTGGTTGCCGCCAACCCGGATGGCGTCTACACCGGCAAGCCCCCCGACATCCTGCTGGCCATTCCCGTGATGACGGTGGAGTTGCACGCCGATGGCAGCATCCGGAACATCGAGGTCATGCGCTACCCTAGTCAGGCCCGCGACACCGTGGATCTGGCCATGAAGGCGATCCGCCGCGCAGCGCCCTTCGGTGACGTGTCCCGGCTACCCAAGCCCTGGAAGTTCAACGAGACCTTCCTCTTCAACGACGAACGCAAGTTCAAACCCATGACACTGGACCAACGGTGAGCCTGCTCAGCCCGGCTTCACAATCACGGCACAATGGGCAAATGTTCCTGACACTGCCCACTCTCCTCACCTGGGCGCGGATCCTGGCGATTCCGCTGATCGTGGGTGTGTATTACCTGCCGATGCCGATGGCCGAGATGAACGTGCTCGCCAGCGTGCTGTTCATCGTCGTCGCACTGACCGATTGGGCCGATGGCTGGCTGGCGCGGCGCCTGAACCAGACCTCTGCCTTCGGCGCCTTCCTGGATCCGGTGGCCGACAAGTTCCTGGTCTGCGCTTCCCTGCTGGTGCTGTTGCAGCTCACCCGGGTCAATGCCTTGGTGGCGCTGATCATCATCGGGCGGGAAATCGCCATCTCGGCCTTGCGCGAATGGATGGCCCAGATCGGCGCCTCGCGCAGCGTGGCCGTGCACATGCTGGGCAAGCTCAAGACGGCCTCCCAGATGATCGCCATCGTGTTGCTGCTCTACGACGGTGTCCTGCCTGGCGGCATTCACACTCGCGATTGGGGAACCTGGCTCATTTATGTGGCCTGCGGCCTGACCATCTGGTCGATGGCTTATTACCTGCAGAAATCCTTGCCCGACATCCGCGCCAAGGCGCGCTGAAACCCACCGGGCAGGCTGGTGCGGGCAGCGCCTTTGCGGCACCTCAAAAGGGGGGCTGTCAAGGGCAGAAGTCCGCGCTTTGGGGTGAGGCGATGCGGCCGGGTTTGTGCCTAGAATTGTGGCAGTCGCCTTGCGGCATCACAGGCTCGCGAGGTGTTTGTGTCCAGGCATGAGACGGGGGAGCATTCGTGAATAAGTCCGAGTTGATCGAGCACATTGCCCAACAGGCCGACATCTCCAAGGCGGCCGCAGGGCGGGCCCTGGAGGCCGTGCTCGGAGGGGTGCGCAGCACCTTGAAAAAAGGCGGCTCCGTCACCCTGGTCGGTTTCGGCACCTTTGCGGTTGGCACCCGCGCCGCGCGGTCTGGTCGCAACCCCCGCACGGGCGACACCATCAAGATCAAAAAGGCCAAGGTCCCGAAATTTCGTCCGGGCAAGGCGCTCAAGGACTTCGTGAACTGAGGGTAGAATCTCGCACTCGGATGAAGCCGGGTGCTTAGCTCAGTTGGTAGAGCGGCGCCCTTACAAGGCGTAGGTCGGGGGTTCGAGCCCCTCAGCACCCACCATTCCCGGCTGCAGTCCAAGTCCCTGATTCTTCAGGGATTTTTTCTGGCAGCACGATTCCGTCGATTCCCGTTTGCACACGCTGGAACGACGTCGTAGCGCCAACGTTCCATCTTTGTGCCAATGGCCTTGTTCCCGGTTTTCAACCCGGAACAAGGGGCCCAGATTGGTCAGCACCACACCACGGCAACACACAGAATGGCGCCTCAGCTGAGCCGTGTGCCTTCGCTCGACTGCGTGTTCCCGCATCACGATGCCGCGACAGCCTATGCGGGCACAGCGGTTGCGCAGGCGCAACGCCTGTCGCCTGCCGTCCGGCTCGCGTCGGCCGCCATCACCGGGGCTTGGCGGCCCCAGGGCCTGAGTAAGCCGAGCAGGTCAGTGGGTTGAGATGACGTTCGGTTACATTCACCCAGAGGAAATGAACTGCGATCAAACACAGGGTGGCGAAGATGAAGGGCGCGGTGCGAGGGGGCTGGATGCGGTGGTGTGCTGCCCTGCTGTTGTTGGCCATGCTGAGTGGGTGCGGTTCTCGTGGCATCGTGCGCTCTGAGCTGGCTGGTGGGCGAACGGATGCGGCCAAGCGAGTGTTGATTGTTCCTGCGGACTTCGTCATCACCGAGGTGACTTTTGGCAAGACCGAGGAGCGGGTCGTCTCGGCGGAGCGCAAGGCTTCCAAGGTCCTGGTTCAGCATGTGCAGGAATTGGGCAAGACTCAGCAGGCTTTTGAGTTGGTGTCTTTTGATGCCTTGTCAGAAGACGACCAGGTGCTTGTCTTGCAGCACCGGGCACTGTTCACCACCATGGTCAGCCAGATGTTGTTGGTGAAAGAGAAGGCTGTGGGGGCGTGGTCCACAAAAGCCGATTATTTCGATTACAACCGACAGTGACACCTTGTTGATCACCAGAGATGGTTTGTATCTGCAGCAGATCAGCGTCACGCACTACAAGTTGGATGAAGCTTTTGTTGGCGTGAAGCTGAAACCGGATGCGGCGCCCAGCGACCTGGCCGCGTTGCAGCTGCGTGCCTTTCGCGAGAAGGAGCAAGACCTTGCCCGTTATCAAGACGAAGAAACCAAAGGTGTGCTCGCGCTGTTTCCCGTCGAACATGGCAAGCCTTTGCCTGGCACGGTGGAGCGGATGACCTGGTTGTGATTGGTAACCACGCCGCTCCCCCGCTCAGCAAGGATCAGGTGGCCGACATTTTTCTCGGCAAAAACGTCACGATGACGCCAGTGGATCAACTCGAGACTGCGCCTGTCAGAGCTGAGTTTTACAAGGCAGCGACCGGGCGTGACCTCGCGCAGATCAAGGCGACTTGGTCGCGTTTGGTGTTCACTGGGAAAGGTTTGCCCCCCGCGGAATTGTCAGATGCAGCGGCCGTGAAGAAGGCTGTATCGTCCGACCCCAAAAAGGTTGCTCACATCAGCAAGTCTGCGCTCGATGGCAGCGTGAAGGTGCTTTATCAGGTTGATTGAGCTCGCGGCATCACGCCTGCGGCCGTGGGTGGGTGTGCTGGCAGGTTGAATGTCACCTCGTGAGGGCGTGAAGTTCGACCGGTCGTCAGCATGCCCATCTTCTTTTTGTTTGGCGCCGCCTTACTTTGATCCAGCCGTTTCGGCACAGGTCAGTCGAGCAGAAACCCACGGGGCCAATACACCTCTGCACGTCATGGAGTATGACTGGGGCGGAGCAAGCTTGGAGGGCGCTCCTTGCCTGGGGTGACTCCGAACAATCCGCTGTAGTCCCTCGTGAATTGCGACACGCTTTCGTAACCCACCGCGTAAGCGGCCTGAGTGGCAGATGCAGCTTCGTGGCGAAGCAGTCGACGTGCCTCGATCAGGCGAAGGCGTTTTTGGTACTGCACTGGCGTCAACGCCGTCAGGGCCTTGAAGTGGCGGTGGAACGCCGCCCGACTCATCGAAGCCGCGCTGGCCAGTCGTTCAATCTCGAGCGATTCACGAAACCGCTCCCGTAGCAATGCGATGGCCGGCGTCAGGCGAGATGCCGTGCTTTGCGCCAAAACGGATGCATGAAGCAGTGGTGCACTGGGCCCTGTCAGCAATCGATATTGCAGCTCCCGGATCAATCCTTGATGCAGGAACTCGACAGCCTCGGGCTGCTCGACCAATTGCAGAAGGCGCCTGGCGCAATCCATTAAGTCAACGCTGGTCGGCCGCGTGAAGATTGTTCTGGTCGCGGTACCCGTCACCGCGCCTGAGCGTGCGGTGAGTCGCTCAGCCTGCTCGCTGAGGATCGCCATGTCGAGTTCCACCGCAAGCGCGAGATAGGGCTGGTCCACAGAAGCCTTGACGACCTGTCCCGTCACGGGCAGGTCAGCGCAGATCACGAGTGCCTCGCCCTGCGAGCAGTCGATCTCCTGCCGCCCGACCGTCAGGTGCTTGGCGCCCTGCAAGACCAGGCACACGAGTGGCCGGTAGTTGGCTTGCACGCGTTCCCCCGTCTTCTCGATGCACATCAGCGTCAGGCCCGGCACCGCGGTGCGTATCGCACCGTCCGTGTCGGCGCGCTCGCGCGCGAACGCGTGCAGCTGTTTGAGAGAGGGGGGACGGGCTTCCACCTTTGAATTATGTCAATCGGGGGAAGGGTGCGCCTCGCAACGAGACAAAAAGGCAAGACTTCGACCGGCAGAGGCAAACCTCTGCACCGTGGGCTTCCTAGACTGCAGGCCAGCAGGAATTGACCTGCATCCAAAACGAAAGACAACCCATGAAGACCACTGGCAACACCATTCTCGTCACCGGCGGCACCTCTGGCATCGGCCGAGCATTGGCTGAACGCTGGCACGCGACGGGCAACCGTGTCATCGTCGTCGGCCGTCGTGCAGAGCTGATTGCCGAGCTGACGGCAGCGCATCCGGGCATGTCAGGCTATGCGCTGGACATGGCAGATGCGGCAGCGGTGGCCGATTTCGGCGTGCGCGTCGTGCACGACCATCCCGACCTGAACGTGGTCGTTCACAACGCAGGCATCATGGAAGCGGAAAACCTCGCAGGTGATGACTGGCTTGCGGTCGCAGAACGCACGGTCAGCACCAACCTGCTCGCCCCTATCCGACTGACTGCCGCATTGCTGCCTCACCTGCGCCGCGTTTCCGATGCCGCCATCGTGACGGTGTCATCCGGTTTGGCCTTTGTCCCGCTGACCAAGACGCCGACTTACTGCGCAACCAAAGCGGCGATTCATTCGTGGTCACTTTCGCTGCGACGCGAGCTTGGCCGCAGCGGTATCGAGGTGATCGAACTCGCGCCGCCCGCGGTGCAGACCGATCTGATGCCAGGGCACAAGGCAAACCCCAACATCCTGCCGCTGCCCGTGTTCATCGACGAGGCGCTGTCGCAGTTTGCTCAGATGCCGACGCCAGCGGAGATCTTGGTGGAGCGTGTGATGTTCCAACGCGCCGCTGAAAGAGAAGGCCGGTTTCAATCGGCATTCGACACCATCAATTCGCGCGGCTAGCTGGATGTCGGGGGGGCTGCATCCCACTGGGCTGCTGCAGGGGCGAAGGGCAGGGTGCGCTCCCCAAAATCTGCAAGCGGATTCCAAGGCATGATTCAAGGCAGTCAATGTGGAGTACCCCATGCAAGGATCCCCCGCCATCCTGGATGCCCTGAACGCGCTGCTGGCCGATGAGCTGGCCGCACGAGACCAGTATTTCGCCCACTCACGCCGTCTGGAAGATCTGGGGCTGCAGCGCATCGCGGCGCGCCTGGCCCATGAGGTGGATGACGAGACCGCCCACGCGGACGCCCTGGTCCAGCGCATTCTGATGCTGGGTGGCGCGCCTCGCATGGTGCCCTCGGCCGTGAACATCGCCACCGATGTGCCCGCCATCTTCGAAAACGACCTTGCCGTCGAAATGCGCGTGATCACCCATGTGCGCGCTGCGATGGCCCTGGCCGAATCCGAGCGGGATTACGTCACCCGCAACATCCTTCTGCCTCTGTTGAAGGACACGGAAGAAGACCATGCCCATTGGCTTGAACAGCAGCTGCGTCTGATTGGCCTGGTGGGCCTGCAGAACTATCTGCAGCGCCAGATGGCCTGAGGGGGCAACTTGCGTTTCCAGATGGATCCCGAGAGCACCCGGCAGGCCGATGAGGCCGCCATGCGCATCGCGCTGGACCAGGCCCAGAACGCCTGGTTGGCTGGGGAGGTGCCTGTGGGCGCCGTGATCATGCGCCAGGGCCAGGTCATTGCGACCGGCTACAACCGCCCCATCACCACCCACGACCCTACGGCCCACGCCGAGATCGTGGCCCTGCGTCACGCCGCCACGCTGCTGGAGAACTACCGCCTGCCCGAGTGCGAACTCTTCGTGACGCTGGAGCCCTGCGCCATGTGCGCCATGGCCCTGATGCACGCACGCTTCAAGCGCGTGGTCTTTGCTGCCACCGACCCGAAGACGGGCGTGGCCGGCTCGGTCACGGACCTGTTTGCGCTGCCGCAACTCAACCACCACACCCACATCCTGGGTGGGGTGCTGGCGGAGCCCGCCAGCGCGATGCTCAAGCAGTTCTTTGCCGAGCGTCGCGCGCAGATCAAGGCCGAGCGCGATGCCCGCCGAGCACTCGCTTCACAACAGGCGCTGCGCGGCATGGACGTCATCGAGCACGAGCTGCTTGAAGGCGACGAGCCTTTGATGCCGCTGCCCCAGGTCATCGAAGATCCGGAATGAGGCGGGGTTGACGCTGTCTGGCCCACCATGAAAAAAGGAGCCCGAGGGCTCCTTTTTTGCTGGCGTGTGGTGGCCGGGGGGCGCCACCGTGGCTCACATGCCCGCGTAGTTCGGGCCACCACCACCTTCGGGCGTGATCCAGACGATGTTCTGGCTCGGGTCCTTGATGTCGCAGGTCTTGCAGTGCACGCAGTTCTGGGCATTGATCTGCAGGCGGTCGGAGTTGTCTTCGTTCTTGACGAACTCGTACACGCCGGCCGGGCAGTAGCGCGACTCAGGGCCTGCGAACTTCGACAGGTTGAGGTTCACGGGCACCGAAGCGTCTTTCAGCGTCAGGTGGGCTGGCTGGTGTTCTTCGTGGTTGGTGTTCGAGATGAACACCGAGCTCAGGCGATCGAAGGTGATCTTGCCGTCCGGCTTCGGGTACTCGATCTTGGCGCACTGCGCGGCAGGCAGCAGACGGGTGTGATCGGCCTCGGTGCGGTGGATGGTCCACGGCGGCGACTTGAAGCCCAGCTTGGGCAGCAGCCAGTGCTCGACGCCGGTCATGATCATGCCGACGTACATGCCCTTCTTGAACCACTGCTTGAAGTTCTTGGAGGTGTCGAGCTCTTCCTTGAGCCAGCTCTTGTCGAACGAGGCCGGGTAAGCGCTGAGTTCGTCGTGCTGGCGGTTGGCGTTCAGGGCTTCGAAGATGGCGTCGGCGCAGAGCATGCCGGTCTTCATGGCCGCGTGCGAGCCCTTGATGCGGGCGGCGTTGAGGTAGCCGGCATCGCAACCCACGAGGGCACCTCCCGGAAACACGGTCTTGGGCAGCGACAGGATGCCGCCGGCCGTGATGGCGCGGGCGCCGTAGCTCAAGCGCTTGGCACCTTCCAGCAAGGGCTTGATGCTGGGGTGGGTCTTCCAGCGCTGCATTTCTTCGAAGGGGCTCAGCCAGGGGTTCCGGTAATCGAGACCCGTCACGAAGCCCAGGGTGACCTTGTTGTCTTCCAGGTGGTACAGGAAGCCGCCGCCGTAGGTGGACGTGTCCATGGGCCAGCCGGCCGTGTGCACCACCAGCCCGGGCTGGGCCTTGGCCGGGTCGATCTCCCACAGTTCCTTGATGCCGATGGCGTAGCTCTGCGGGTCCTTGCCCTGGTCGAGCTTGAACTTGGCGATCAGCTGCTTGCCCAGGTGGCCGCGGGCGCCTTCGGCGAACACGGTGTACTTGCCCAGCAGTTCCATGCCCAGCTGGAAGTTGTCGGTGACCTCACCCTGCTTGTTGATGCCCATGTTGCCGGTGGCCACACCCTTGACGGAGCCATCGTCGTTGTAGAGCACCTCGGCGGCCGCGAAGCCCGGGAAGATTTCCACGCCCAGGTTCTCGGCCTGCTGTGCCAGCCAGCGGGTCACATTGCCCAGGCTGATGACATAGTTGCCTTCGTTGTGGAAGTTGTTCGGGATCAGGGCCTGAGGCGTGGCGATGGCGCCGGTTTCCGTCAGCACCAGGACCTGGTCGGCCGTGACGGGCTGGTTCAGCGGGGCACCGAGTTCCTTCCAGTTCGGGAAGAGTTCGCTCATGGCGATCGGGTCCATCACGGCGCCCGACAGGATGTGCGCGCCGGGCTCGGAACCCTTCTCCAGCACAACGACGTTGATTTCCTTGCCCGCCTTTTCGGCCTGTTGCTTCAGGCGGATGGCGGTGGACAGGCCTGCAGGGCCGGCGCCGACGATCACGACGTCGTATTCCATCGATTCGCGCGGGCCGAACTGCGCAAGGATTTCCTGGGGCGTCATCGTTGTTCCTTCTTGGGGGGACGTCTATGGGGAGGATGTCTCTGGGGACCCGCGATTCTAGGCAAGCAGCAGCGCCATGCCGGGCAGTTCGCGTGGTTTTGATATTCTCTCAGAAAAAAGAACGGTCGTTCGTTTTTGGCCCCTTGTGTTGGGGGATGGGCGACAAGCCCATTGAGGTCGCGTTTCTTGCAGTTTGGGCTGCGGCGGCACGTGCTAAGGTTTCCGGGTCCACACGCGTTTTCACACATCAAGCGCGCCGCCCCACGCGGCCGCTGAGGAGCTTCTGCCATGAGTTACACCATCGACCTGTCGGGCCGCGTGGCCCTGATCACCGGCGCGTCCAGCGGCCTGGGCACCCAGTTCGCCCACACCCTGGCCAAGGCGGGCGCCGCGGTCGTGCTGGCAGGCCGCCGCATCGAGCGGCTCAAGACCCTGCGTTCCGAGATCGAGGCCTATGGTGGCGACGCCCATGCCATCACGCTGGACGTGACCGATGTGGACAGCATCAAGTCCGCTGTGGCCCACGCCGAGACCGAGGTCGGCCCCATCGACATCCTGATCAACAACTCGGGCGTGAGCACGACCGAGCGCCTGGTCGACGTGAGCGAGGACAGCTACGACTTCGTCTTCAACACCAACACGCGTGGCGCCTTCTTCACGGCCCAGGAAGTCGCCAAGCGCATGCTGGCCCGTGCCAAGGGATCGGCGCCGGGCACCTACACGGGCGGGCGCATCGTCAACATCGCTTCGGCCGCGGGCCTGCGCACCATGCCGCAGATCGGCGTGTACTGCATGAGCAAGGCCGCCACCATCCACATGACCAAGGTGATGGCCGCCGAGTGGGGCCGCTTCGGCATCACCAGCAATGCCGTCTGCCCCGGCTACATCGACACCGAAATCAACCACCACCACTGGCAGACCGAAGGTGGCCAGAAGCTGATCAACATGCTGCCGCGCAAGCGCGTCGGCCAGCCCAAGGACCTGGACGCCCTGGTGGTGATGCTCTGCTCCGCCGAGAGCGACTTCATCAACGGCGCCGTGATCTCGGCCGACGACGGCATGCTGGCCGCCTGAGCCATCAGGCGGACCTGCTTTCCTGGCGCGGCGCGGCCGGCTTGATTTGCCGGCGGGTGCCCGCATCTTCTCTGGCAATGCTCCTGGTGAGCGCCCACGAATGAAGCCATGCGCCTCGACATTCCCGAACACAAGATCCTGGTCCACGAGCTGACCCTGCCCATCCTCTGGGGCGACATGGACAGCCTGGCCCACGTCAACAACACGGTCTACTTCCGCTACATGGAGCAGGCTCGGGTGAGCTGGATCCAGTCCATCCAGGGGCAGGTCAACTCGGAAGACGAGGGCCCGGTGATCGCCAACACCTTCTGCAACTTCTACCGGCCGCTGGTGTTCCCGGGCGAGATCCGCGTGAAGCTGTATGTGGCCCCGCCGGGCCGCACGAGCATTGACACCTTCGTCACCATCGAGCGGGCCGATGAGCCCGGCTCGCCCTATGCGGCCGGTGGCGCCACCCTGGTGTGGGTCAGCATGGCTGATGGCCGTCCGATGCCGCTGCCGCCCGCGTTCCGCGCGATCGCGGGCTCGCCCCCGGCGTTGCCTGGGCAAGACGCACCGCCAGCCTTGCCGGCCTGAGGGCGCCAAGGCGGTAATTTTCACAGGGCGGACTGGATTTCCGGACGCCAGCCGGTGTACGCTTTCCATGCTGCACTGCAGCGAGACAACCTCTTCTTTCAAGGAGTGAGTGGATGAACAAGGTCTACCCCGATGCCGCCAGCGCCCTGGCCGGGATCGTCAAGGACGGGCAACTGCTGGCGGTGGGGGGCTTCGGCCTCTGCGGCATCCCGGAAGCGTTGATCGACGCGCTGCAAGCCACCGGCGTCAAGGACTTGACGGTGATCTCCAA
>NZ_JAIZVX010000294.1 GCF_021768455.1 Aquabacterium sp.
TCTCAGGGGCATAGGAAGCGTTTTTAGGGTCAAGGTAGGCACTGACATCACCAGACTTGATCGAGGCTTGTAGAGCCTCTGAATCGGTCTGTTCCTTGACTCGTTTCTCAACCTGCTCAGGAGTGCTCTTGGTGACTTCAGAAGCAGTACGTACCGAACTACCGATACCACCACCTACTAGAGCACCGATAGCACCACCCACGTAGGCATCCTCAGCAGTAACTGCCTTGCCTTCGATTTGGTTCTCAACAGCTGTTTGATAGGCTTCAGTAGCAAATTCACCAATAGCACCTTCAGCTGCATGTGCAGCAATACGACCAGGTGCAGTAGCTTTGAGTGCATCCCTCAGTGTCTTACGAGCTGTCTCAGCAAGATCACCGGGAATCGAGCTGGCTACCTTGCCTGCACCCAGAGTCAACTTGTCACCCAAGGTTTCCGCTACAGCCAAGGAAGCTGCCCATGCAGCCATCTTCCGAGTTTCTTCTTGGTTAGGAAGTGCTCCACCATTGGCATCACGATAGGCTTGCATGCCTTTACCAAACTCATCGACTGCATAGGAGATATTGGTAACACCCATGCCAACAGGATTAGCTGCCAGAGCCAATTGAGGAACGTTATTGGTAATGTATTCCAGAACTGCAGCTTTATTATTGATAGCAGCAGAACCAATATTCGTAAACAAGCCAGTCAAACCAGATGCGATATCTTGAGCACCAGATAGCTTATTGCCATTACTGAGCTTGTCCCAACCATCACTGATCTTCTTGGCTTCGGGTTTATAACCGTCACGCAGATCTTGATCAAACTGGTTTTGATTTCCACGATGGATAATAGAAGATGTATCCCAAGCATTACGAACGGCCTTAGCATCATCCAAGGCATCATTAACCAGACGAATCTGATCGGCATTGGTTTTCAGAGTACCGTTCTTTCGGTCCTCATTGATTGCCCATTGACGTTCTACAGAATGAAGCTGATTTGGTTTGGTATCCCCAGCAGGTAAAGACAAGAGAGCTTTATCAGCCTTATCTTGTTCAGATTCACCAGCAAAGGGATTGGTTACAATGGTCTGAGTGGTATCAGGAGCAATAGCTGGTTTGCCATTTTGACGTTGCCATGCCGCTTTAACTTCATCAGGAACACGTTGATCTGCAATGGCAGCACGAGTTGTATGAATAGTAGTACCAATGTTACTTTCAAGATTAGCAAAGGCATCTACCACATTGGCTCCGAGATTAACGGTTTCACCAATTAAGCCATTTGGATCGAGATCCCACTTACCAACCCAAGAAGCTTTAGCAAGTTCTTGTTGTTTCTGTTGAGTAATAGCTAACGCATCCAATTGCTCTTTCTTTTTAGAAACAGCATCCTTAACGGCTATGTATTTATCCTGTAATGGGGTAACTTGTTCTTGGTTTGCTGCGTCTTGTGCTAATCGAGCAAAGTAATCTTGTGCATTGAAGTCAGCCATGAGCCTCTTTCTTTATCTAGATAATGTA
>NZ_JAIZVX010000075.1 GCF_021768455.1 Aquabacterium sp.
CCGTGCAGTTCGTGCTGAACTACGAAGAAGGCGGGGAAAACAGCGTGCTGCATGGCGACGCAGGCAGCGAACAGTTCCTGAGCGAGATGTTCAACCCGCCGGCCTTTCCCGACCGGCACCTGAGCATGGAGTCGATCTACGAGTACGGCTCGCGTGCCGGTGTGTGGCGCATCCTGCGCGAGTTCGAACGCCGCGATCTGCCCCTCACCATCTTCGGCGTGGGCATGGCCCTGCAGCGCCACCCCGAGCTGACCCAGGCCTTTGTCGACCTCGGCCACGAGATCGCCTGCCATGGCTGGCGCTGGATCAACTACCAGCAGATCGACGAGGCCACCGAACGCGAACACATGCGCCTGGGCATGGAAGCCATCGAGCAGCTGACCGGCCAGCGCGCCCTGGGCTGGTACACCGGCCGCGACAGCCCGAATACCCACCGCCTGGTGGCCGACTACGGTGGTTTCGAGTACGACTCCGACCACTACGGCGACGACCTGCCCTTCTGGATGCCCGTGAAGAAAAGCAATGGCGAGGTCGTGCAGCAGCTGATCGTGCCCTACGCCATGGACACCAACGACATGCGCTTCTGCCTGCCCCAGGGCTTCTCGCAGGGCGAAGACTTCTTCACCTACCTGCGTGACGCCTTCGATGTGCTCTACGCAGAAGGCGACCCGCAAGGCCTGAACCGGCCGAAGATGCTGAGCATCGGCATGCATTGCCGGCTGCTGGGCCGCCCCGGCCGCATGAAGGCATTGCAGCAGTTCCTCGACCACATCCAGGCGCACAACAAGGTCTGGGTCTGCCGCCGCATCGACATCGCCCGCCACTGGCGTGCCGTTCACCCTGCCCCCGTGGCATCGGCCTGAGCTCATGCCATGAGCCACCCCTCGTCCCTGTCCTCACCGCAAGGCCCCCTCACGCTGGCGGCCCTCAACGCCGCAGACCAGGCCGGCTTCACGGCCCTGCTCGATGGCGTCTACGAACACTCGCCCTGGATCGCCGAACAGGCCTGGGCGCAGCGCCCGTTTCGCACCCTCACCCAGCTCAAGCATGCGCTGGCTCAGGTGGTGAGGCTCGCCAGCACCGAGGCCCAGCTGGGTCTGATCCGCGCGCACCCTGAACTGGCCGGCAAGGCAGCCGTGGCAGGCCAGCTCACGGCCGAGTCCACCCACGAGCAAAGCAAGGCAGGCCTGACCCACTGCACGCCCGAAGAATTCGCCACCCTGCAGCGCCTGAACCGCGACTACAACGCCCGCTTCGGCTTTCCTTTCATCCTGGCCGTGCGCGGTCCGCGTGGCCTGGGCCTGAGCCGCGCAGACATCGTCCGCACCTTCGAGCGCCGCCTGCACAACGCGCCCGCCTTTGAGTTGGCCGAATGCCTGCGCAACATCCACCGCATCGCCGAGATCCGCCTGAATGACAAGTTCGGCGTGACACCCGAAGCAGGCAATCTGGTGTGCGATTGGGCCGAACAGCTGGCCGTGCACACCGAAGGCGCAGGCCTCTCCAATGGCCTGGACGACCGCCCCCCCCTGACCGTCACCTACCTGACGCCAGCGCACCAGGCCTGCGCCGCCCAGCTTCGTGCCTGGATGCAGGCATGCGGCTTTGACGAGGTCGGCCTCGACGCCGTGGGCAATGTGGTGGGGATCTACCACGGACAAGATCCCGGTGCGCCCCGCTTGCTCACAGGCTCGCACTACGACACGGTGCGCAATGGCGGCAAGCACGATGGGCGCCTGGGCATCTTCGTGCCCATGGCCTGCGTCAGGGCCCTGCACGCCCAGGGTCGACGCCTGCCGCACGGCATCGAGGTCGTGGCCTTTGCCGAAGAAGAAGGCCAGCGCTACAAGGCCACCTTCCTGGGCTCGGGCGCGCTGGTGGGCGACTTCAAGCCCGAATGGCTGGACCTGGCCGATGCCGAAGGCGTCACCGTGCGCCAGGCCATGCAGGCCGCAGGACTGAGCGCCGACCTGGGTGAGATCGCCGCCCTGCAGCGCGACCCGGCGCGCTACCTGGGCTTTGTCGAGGTCCACATCGAACAGGGCCCTGTGCTCGACGCGCTGGACATGCCCCTGGGCGTGGTCACCTCCATCAACGGCAGCCTGCGCTATGCGGGCGAAGCCATCGGCATGGCCTGCCATGCGGGCACCACGCCCATGCCGCTGCGCCAGGACGCCGCCGCCGCCGTGGCCGAACTGCTGCTTTACGTGGAGCGCCGCGCCGGGCTGGACCAAGGTTCGCCGCACGGCCCCTCGGTGGGCACGGTGGGCGTGCTCCAGGTGCCACAAGGCTCGCTCAATGTGGTGCCGGGGCGCTGCCAGTTCACCCTCGACCTGCGCGCCCCCACCAACGACCAGCGCGACACCCTCGCGGCCGACGTGCTGGCGGAAGCCGAAGCGATCGCGGCGCGCCGCGGCGTGCGCCTGCAGATCGAACGCACCATGGCGGCCTCGGCCGCCCCCTCTGCCCCCGCCTGGCAGCAACGCTGGGCCGACGCCGTGGCCCACCTGGGCCTGCCGGTTTTCACCCTGCCCAGTGGCGCCGGCCACGATGCCATGAAGCTGCACGAACGCATGCCGCAAGCCATGCTCTTTGTGCGTGGCGGCAACGCCGGCATCAGCCACAACCCCCTAGAGACCCTCACCAACGACGACGCCCAGCTCTGCGTGGACGCCTTCATGCACCTGCTCGAATCCCTATGACCACCCCCCACGTCAACTCCCCGCAGGACCGCTGGCTCGACGCCTGGATCGACCAGCACTTCGACGAGGAAGTGCACTTTCTCCAGGCCCTGGTGCAGGTCCCCACCGACACCCCGCCCGGGAACAACGCCCCCCACGCCGAGCGCACCGCGGAACTGCTGCAAGGCTTTGGCTGGCAGGCCGAGAAGCACGTGGTGCCCGATGCCGAGGTGAAGGCCTACGGCCTGCAAAGCCTGACCAACCTCGTCGTGCGCCGCCGCTTTGCCGAGGCCGGCCCGGTCATCGCGCTCAACGCCCATGGCGACGTCGTGCCTCCCGGTGAAGGCTGGACCCACGGTCCCTACAGCGGCGAGGTGGTGGACGGCAAGCTCTACGGGCGCGCCGCCGCCGTGAGCAAGAGCGATTTCGCCACCTTCAGCTTTGCCTTGCGCGCGCTCGAAGCCCTGGCCGCCACGGGCGATGCCCCGAGGCTGCAAGGCGGCGTCGAGCTGCACTTCACGTACGACGAGGAATTCGGCGGTGAGCTCGGCCCCGGCTGGCTGCTGAAGCAGGGCCTGACCCAGCCCGACCTGCTGATCGCCGCAGGCTTCAGCTACGAAGTGGTCACCGCCCACAACGGCTGCCTGCAGATGGAGGTGACCGTGCACGGCGTGATGGCCCATGCCGCCATCCCGCACACCGGCGTCGATGCCTTGCAAGGCGCGGTCGCCATCCTCAACGCGCTCTACGCCCAGAACACGGCCTACCAGCAGGTCACCTCCCAGGTGCCGGGCATCACCCACCCTTACCTGAACGTGGGCCGCATCGAAGGTGGCACCAACACCAACGTCGTGCCGGGCAAGGTGACGCTCAAGCTCGACCGCCGCATGATCCCGGAAGAAGACCCGGTGGCGGTCGAGGCCGACATCCGACGCGTGATCACCGAAGCCGCAGCCAGCTTCCCCGGCATCACGGTCGAGATCAAGCGCCTGCTGCTGGCCCACTCGCTCAAGCCCCTGCCCGGCAACGCACCCCTGGTGGACGCGCTGCAAGCGCATGGCCAGGCCGTGTTCGGAGAGCCCATCCCCACCAGCGGCACCCCGCTTTACACCGATGTGCGCCTGTACTGCGCCCAGGGCATCCCCGCCGTGATCTACGGTGCCGGGCCACGCACGGTGTTCGAGTCCAACGCCAAACGCGCCGACGAGCACCTGGTGCTCGAGGACCTGCGCAAGGCCACCAAGGTCATCGCGCGAAGCCTGCTGACGCTGCTCAGGGCTCCTTGATCGGCACCTTGATCTGCATCGAAGGTCGACCACAGGAGGCCGAAGCAAAGGGCGATCGCCGGGTCTTTCTTGAGACAATCGCCCCCATGCCCTCGAACCTCCTGACGCAAGCCACACCGGCCCTGCCCGCCCAGCCCGACCTCGTCCACAGCTCCTTCTACCGCTTCGTTGCCCTGAGCGACCCGGATGCGGTCGTGACCGTGGTGCGCGAACTGGTGGCCGCGCTCACAGGCAGCGTGCTGGTGGCCGAAGAAGGCATCAGCGGCGCCCTGGCCGGCCATGCGGCCGACATGGCCACCTTCGAACACGCCCTGCAGCACGACGAACGCCTGCACGGCGCCTTCACCGGCATGCCCTTCAAGCACAGCGCCTGCGCCACCCGGCCATTCTGGAAGGTGCGCGTGCACCGAAAGAAGGAGATCGTGGCCCTGGGGCTCGACGGCGTGACCGGCGCCATCCCCGACCGCGCCGCGGGCAACCACCTCGATGCCTCGGCCTGGCGCGAGCTCATCGCCCGGGATGACGTGGTCCTGATCGACAACCGCAACAGCTTCGAATACCGCCTGGGCCGCTTCAAAGGCGCCATCGACCCCCACGTCGACAACTTCCGCGACTTCCCGCACTACGTCGCCTCGCACGCCGACCAATGGCGCGCCGAAGGCAAAAAGGTGGCGATGTACTGCACCGGCGGCATCCGCTGCGAGAAGACCAGCGCCTGGATGCAGCAGTTCGGGCTGGACGTCTACCAGCTCGACGGCGGCATCATGAGCTACTTCAATGCCCTGCCCGATGCCGACCGCGACTGGCAAGGCGAGTGCTTCGTGTTCGACAACCGCGTGGCCGTCAACACCCGACTGCAGGAAACAGCGACCACCATCGACCAGGTCTACAACGACAGCCCGGACGAAGCCTGGCGCCTGGTGCGCGCCAAGCGCCTGGAATCGGTGAACCCCAAGCGCCCCTTGCCTGAGTCGGCCTCGCCACCCGCCAATGGCAGCGCCGACGACACCACGCCCCCGCAGGACTGAGCCCATGCTGCCCACACGGGATGGCGTCAGCCCCAGCTGCGTCGTGACGCCGGCGGGCACCTGGCCGACCATGCTGGCCTTCCTCGCAGAACGCATCCCTGCCGTATGCAGTGAGGAATGGGCCGAGCGCATGGCCCGTGGTGAGGTGGCCGATGACCGTGGCCAGCGGCTCACGCCCGGCACGCCCTTCAAGGGTCAGCAAAAGCTCTGGTACTACCGCCAGCTGGCGTTTGAGCACCCCATCCCTTTCGAGGCCAAGGTGGTCTTTCAGGACGACCTGATCGTGGTCGCCGACAAGCCCCACTTCCTGCCCGTGACGCCCAAGGGCCGTTATGTGCAGGAGACGCTGCTGGTGCGCCTCAAGCGCCAGCTTGGCATCGACACCCTGGTGCCCATGCACCGCATCGACCGCGAAACCGCCGGCCTGTTGATGTTCACCATCCAGCCGGGCACGCGCCACGCCTACCAGTCGCTGTTCCGAGACCGCGCCGTGACCAAGGTGTATGAGGCCGTGGCGGCAGCGCCCGGGCCCCATCTGAGCTTCCCGCTGACACGGCGCAGCCGACTGGCCGAGAGCGAGCGCTTCATGGCCATGCACGAGGTCGAAGGCGAAGCCAACGCGGAGACGCGGATCGAGCTGATCGAAACACGCGAAGGCCGGGGCCTCTACCGGCTGCACCCCAGCACCGGACAGAAACACCAGCTGCGCGCCCACATGCACGCGCTGGGTCTGCCCCTGGAGGGCGACCGCATCTACCCCGTGTTGCAGCCCGATCTGGCCGAGGGCGAAGCGCCCGACTACGGTCAGCCCTTGCAGCTGCTGGCCAAGGGCCTGCGCTTCACCGACCCGGTCACCGGGCAGGCTCGCGCGTTTGAAAGCGGGCTGAAGCTCAACTGGTGAGCCTGGGCTGGTGGCTCAGGCCACGCTCACTTCTTTTTCGACGGCTGGCGGAACAGGCCGCCCAGGGCCACGCCGATCAGGCCCAGTGCTGCCAGCGCTGCCACGGCGAAGGCCGCGATCACGATGGGTGGCAGGCCCGCCTGCAACACCCCGCCCACGTCCTGCAGGGGCACGGTCACGCTGATCACGCCAGCGGGCTTGCCCGCCACATAGCCGAAGCCGCCACCGCCATTGAACTGCTCGTTGGTGCGCAGGAAGGCCGGCGCGGTGTTGGGTGAGTCGTGGCACTTCAGGCAACTGGACTGGGCCATCACGGCACGCGCATACAGCAGGCGACCGTTCTCCACACGCCAGTATTCCTGCGGCGGCAGGGTCGACATGTCGCCCTTGGCCACGGCCTGGGTCACGGCGGGTGGCAACTTGTCAAACGAGGCCTGGATGGCCTTGATGGCCTCCACCTCGAAGGCATTGGGGGCGTTGTTGCGGTTCAGCACGCTCTGGGCCGTGAGCCGGTACTGCGAACGGCTACCGGAGGCGGCCAGGGTGTCAGAGACCTCGCGCTGGATCAGCGCCGGGTTCTTCCAGTGGTAGGCCTCGACGCGCTCCATGGCGCCGCGCTCGTCCTGGCGGTCCTGGGTGCGGGCACCGTTGAGCACGCTGGCGTCGTCTCCCGACAGGGCAAACACCGAGCGCGTCAGGAAAGTGCCGGGCAGCTTGGCCGTGGCGCCCTGGGTGCGCACATGCACCCCACCATATTGCGAGGCCCACCGGCCGACGTTTTCGGCCATGTCGGCCACCGTGCGACCTTCGCTGATCGTCTGCGACAACATCAGCGATTCACCCGCACGCCAGCCCCCAAACAGCAGGGAGCCCATCAACACCGCGGCAAAAACCAGGATCAAGACACCAGAAGAACGTCGCACTTCCACACCTCTTTGAACTGCATGACACCAGACCCTGCCGCCGGGTCTGGCCTGACCCCTGCCTCACACAGGGGAAACTGCGCTGGATGACGCCGCGCCAGCGTTCAGGCGGCCATGGCCTCGCCCATGCGGATGCCCAGACCAGGCGCCCACTGCGGGTTGAAGGCCAGGGGCCCCTTGGGGAACAGCATCACCACGGTGGAGCCCAACAGGAAGCGCCCCATCTCGTCACCCTGCTTGAACAGGATCTGCTGATCGTCGTAACGCCACTCTCGCACCTTGCCAGGGCGCGGCGGGTTGACCACGCCATGCCAGGTGGTGGCCATGCTGCCCACGATGGTGGCGCCCACGAGGGTCAGCACAAACGGCCCCCGGGCCGAATCGAACACGCAGACCACACGCTCGTTGCGCGCAAACAGGCCGGGCACGCCACGCGCCGTGGCCGGGTTCACCGAGAACAGTTCACCGGGCACATGGATCATGCGCAGCAGGCGGCCGTCGCAAGGCATGTGGATGCGGTGGTAATCCTTGGGGCTCAGGTAGAGCGTGGCGAAATGGCCGTCCTCGAACTGAGCCGCCAGGGCTGCATCGCCGCCCACCAGGGCCGTGGTCGAGTAGCTGTGGCCCTTGGCCTGGAAGATCTGGTCTTTCCGGATGGGCCCGAACTGGCTGATCGCGCCGTCGACCGGGCTGACCAGGCCGCCATCTCCGACTGCCGCCAGGGGGCGTGCACCGGGTTTCAGGGGCCGTGTGAAAAACTCGTTGAAGCTGCGGTAGACCGAGATGTCGGGCTGCGCCGCCTCGGCCATGTTGACGCCATAACGGCCGACAAACCAGCGGATGAAAGCGGTGGTCAGCGCCCCACCGTGGGCCGATGCCCCCAGGCCCGCCAATTGCGTCAGGGCTTTCTTGGGCAGGACATGCTGGAGGAGCACAAACAATCGATCAGACACACCGGATTCCGTCAGAGGCACAAGACCCGATTTTATCGGCCCCCCTTCAGAGGGATGTGTCAACTTGGTGTGTTTCATGCTGCAAAAAGGCGAAGGCCCCCTTATTCGGGCGCCCCGCAAACAAGGAGGTCTGGATGTCCCCAAGGTTGTTTGTCCGCCAAAGCGCCCAACAGGGGCGCACCCGTCGCTGGGCTCGCGCCATGCCCCGGCTTGCCACAGTCACATTGGGCGCCTTGTGCATGGGCGCACAGGCCAAGTCACCGATGCCGGTCAAGGCCATGCTCATCAGCATGTTTGCGCCCGAGGCCCAGGTCTGGATCGACCGCTACCAGTTGCGCACCCGCATCAGGGTGCCAGGCCTCTCGCCCGATCACCCCGACGTCCTCTGCAACCGCAAGGGCCTGTGCCTGCTCACGACCGGCATGGGGCACGCCAATGCCGCAGCCTCGGTCAGCGCCCTTGTGCACAGCCGGCGCTTCGACCTGCGCCACAGCTATTTCCTGATCGCCGGCATCGCGGGCATCGACCCCAGCCAGGGCACCCTGGGCACGGCCGCCTGGGCCCGCTACCTGGTCGACTACGGGATCGCCTGGGAGATCGACGCCCGCGACGTGCCCGCGCACTGGCCCTCGGGTTACCTGGGCATCCACACCGAGGGCCCCACCCAGAAGCCGCCACTAAACTACCGCACCGAGGTCTTTCAGCTCGATGAGGCCTTGCTGCAAAAAGCCCTGAACCTGTCGGCCGCAGCCCAGCTCGACGACAACGATGAAGCCCGCGCCTACCGCGCCCACTGGCCACAAGCGCCGGCCAACCTGCCCCCGCAGGTCACCCAGTGCGACACGGCCGCAGGCAACACCTGGTGGCACGGCGCCATCCTCGGCCAGCGCGCCCGAGACTGGACAACCCTGCTCACCGATGGCCAGGGTCGCTACTGCACCACCCAGCAGGAAGACAACGCAAGCTTCGAAGCGCTCAAACGGGGCGCCGCCGCCGGCCTGCTCGACCTGCGCCGCGTGGCCGTGCTGCGCACCGGCTCCAACTTCGATCGCCCCTACCCCGGGCAGTCGGCCTACGACTCGCTGGCGACCTCGATCTCGGGGGGCTTCACGCCCGCGCTGAACAACCTGGTCCGGGCCGGCGGCCCGCTGATCGACGACATCCTTGCCCGCTGGCCCAGCTGGCAGAAAGGCCTGCCCCCGGTGGCGCCACCGGCCACCCTGGTCAGCGCAGCGCCTCCGGCCGCGGGCACCCCGCAAGACGCCACGTCAACCCTCGCACCGACGGCCCAACCCAGGCCCAAAGCAGCGCTGCCCGTCAAGGTGCTGATCGTCAGCATGTTCGCCCCGGAGGCGCAACCCTGGATCGACGCCTACGGCCTGCACCACCTGATCCGCGTCCCTGGACTGTCGGCCGACCACCCTGCGGTGCGCTGCAACCGGCAAGGGGTGTGCAACCTCACCACAGGCATGGGCTACGCCAACGCGGCATCCAGCCTCAGCGCCCTGGCCCTCAGCGGCGCGCTCGACCTGCGCAAGGCCTATGTGCTGATCGCGGGCATTGCCGGCATCAACCCCGCGCACGGCACCCTGGGCACGGCCGCCTGGGCCCGGTGGGCGGTCGACTATGGCATCGCCTGGGAACTGGACCCGCGTGAAGCGCCCACCGGCTGGCCGAACGGCTACCTGGGCATCCACAGCAAGGGGCCCGCAGACGCGCCGCCGCGTGACTACCGCAACGAAGTCTTCCTGCTCAACCAGGCCCTGGTCGACAAGGCCTGGCAACTGGGTGCACAGGCCAAACTGGTCGACACCCCGGAGGCCCAGGCCTTCCGGGCGAACTTCCCCCACGCGCCCGCCAACCAGCCGCCCCAGATCACGCGTTGCGACACCGTCAGCAGCGACACCTGGTTTGCAGGCACCCGCCTGGGCGAGCGCGCCAGCGACTGGGCCCGCCTCATGACCGATGGCGACGCCACCTACTGCACCACCCAGCAGGAAGACAACGCCACGCTGGAGGCGATCCGACGGGCCGATGCGGCGGGCCTGATGGACACCAACCGCGTCGCCATCCTGCGCACCGGCGCCGACTTCGACCGCCCCCACCCCGGGCAGAGCGACGTCGAAGCCCTGCTGCGGTTCCGGGAACAGGGTGGCTTCGTGCCGGCCACGCAGAACCTGCTCAAGGCTGGCGGGCCGCTGGTGGACGACATCCTCCAGCGGTGGAAGGTGTGGCGCAGCGGCGTCCCTTCGCGGTGAGGGGCCCGCTGGCCACAGAGCTGGCACGGATCTGGCAATGCATTTCTGTATACAGTTTT
Source organism: Aquabacterium sp. (assembly GCF_021768455.1). GTDB lineage: Bacteria > Pseudomonadota > Gammaproteobacteria > Burkholderiales > Burkholderiaceae_C > Aquabacterium. The sequence continues at coordinate 10,090 of NZ_JAIZVX010000075.1, forward strand.
GCCAACCTGGAGTTCTCCCCCATGTCCGTGACGCCGCGCACCCGCCGCACCCTGCTTGCCAACCTGGCCTCTGCTTTCGCCCTCACTTTGGGCGCAACCGGCATGCTGGGCACCACGGCAGTGCATGCCGAAACCCCGATCAAATTCCAGCTCGACTGGCGCTTTGAAGGCCCCTCGGCCCTCTTCCTGCAACCAGCCGCCAAGGGCTACTTCAAGGCCGCCGGGCTGGACGTCAGCATCGACGCCGGCAGCGGCTCGGGTGCCACGGTTTCCCGCGTCGCCTCGGGCACCTACGACATGGGCTTCGCCGACATGGCCGCCCTGATGGAGTTCCACGCCAACAACCCCGACATGCCGAACAAGCCGGTCGCGGTGATGATGGTCTACAACAACACGCCGGCCGCCGCCTTCGCCCTGAAGAAGTCCGGCATCAAGACCGTGGCCGACCTGACCGGCAAGAAACTGGGCGCACCCGTCTTCGACTCGGGCCGCAAGTCCTGGCCCATCTTCGCCAAGGCCAACAAGCTCGGCCCCGTCACCTGGGTCAGCATGGACCCGACCCTGCGCGAAACCATGTTCGTGCGTGGCGACGTCGACGCCATCACCGGTTTCTCCTTCACCTCGCTGCTGAACATCGAGGCCCGCGGCGTCAAGGGTGAAGAGATCGTGATGTTCCCCTACGCCCAATACGGCGTGAAGCTCTACGGCAACGCCATCGTGGCATCGCCCAAGCTGCTGAAAGAGAACCCGGAAGCCGTCAAGGCCTTCCTGAAGGCCTTTGCGAAGGGTGCCAAAGAGGTGCTGGCCAACCCGGACGCCGCCATCGACACCGTCAAGGCCCGCGACGGCATCATCAACGTCGACCTGGAAAAGCGCCGCCTGAAGATTGCGCTCGACCAGGTGGTCAACAGCCCCGATGCCCGCGCAGAAGGCTTTGGCCAGGTCAAGCTGCCGCGCCTGGCCCTGATGGCATCGCAGGTGGGCGACGCCTTCGCCACCAAGACCCGCATCAACCCCGATGCCGTCTGGACCCCGGCCTACCTGCCCAGCGCCGCCGAGCTGAATGTGCTGCCCGCAGCCAAGAAGTGAGGACACGGCATGAGCACCCCCTTCGTTGATTTCCAGAACGTCTGGCTGGCCTACAACGACGAGCTGCTGGCCAAGCAGCAGTTCGCGGTGGAAGACATCAGCCTGCAGATCCGCGAGGGCGAGTTCATCGCCATCGTGGGCCCATCGGGTTGCGGCAAGTCGACCTTCATGAAGTTGACGACGGGGCTGAAGATGCCGTCCAAGGGCAGCATCACCATCGGCGGGGAGCCGGTCACCGGCCCGCTGAAGATCACGGGCATGGCCTTCCAGTCGCCCTCGCTGCTGCCCTGGCGCACCACGGTCGACAACGTGCTGCTGCCGCTCGAAATCGTCGAGCCTTACCGCTCGAACTTCAAGGCCAAGCGCAAGGAGTACGAGGCCAAGGCCCGCGCCCTGCTGCAAAGCGTCGGCCTGGGTGGCTACGAGGACAAGTTCCCCTGGGAGCTGTCGGGCGGCATGCAGCAGCGTGCCTCCATCTGCCGCGCCCTGATCCACGAGCCCAAGATGCTGCTGCTGGACGAGCCTTTTGGCGCCCTCGACGCCTTCACACGCGAAGAACTGTGGTGCGCCCTGCGCGACCTGCAGGCCCAGCAGGGTTTCAACGTCATCCTGGTCACCCACGACCTGCGCGAGGCCGTGTTCCTGGCCGACACCGTGTACGTGATGAGCAAGAGCCCGGGCCGCCTGCTGGCCAAGCGCGAAATCGAACTGCCTCGCCCCCGTGACCTCGAGGTGACCTACACGCCGGAGTTCACCGCCATCGTGCACGAACTGCGCGCCCACATCGGCGCCATGCGCAAACCCGCCACCATCAACGCCACCGTGGACATCGCCCAATGAAGCTGTCTGACAAACAAATGGAGCGCTGGGCGCCCTGGGCCCTGTTGCTGGCCTTCATCCTCCTTTGGCAGCTGATCTGCTCGGCGCTGAACGTGAGCGAGTTCATCTTCCCCAGCCCGGCGCGCATCGCCACCCAGGTGGCCGAGTTCCACGAGGAGATCCTCAAGCACGCCTGGCGCACCCTCTGGGTCACCATGGTGGGCTTTGGCATCGCCATCGTGGTGGGCGTGCTGCTGGGCTTCCTGATCGGCAGTTCACGCCTGGCCTACGCCGCCATCTATCCCTTGATGACGGCCTTCAACGCCCTGCCCAAGGCGGCCTTCATCCCCATCCTGGTGGTGTGGCTGGGCATTGGCGTCGGCCCGGCCGTGCTCACGGCCTTCCTCATCAGCTTCTTCCCCATCATGGTGAACATCGCCACCGGCCTGGCCACGCTCGAACCCGAGCTGGAAGACGTGCTGCGCGTGCTGGGCGCCAAACGCTGGGACGTGCTGATCAAGGTCGGCCTGCCCCGCTCCATGCCCTACTTCTACGCCTCGCTCAAGGTCGCCATCACCCTGGCGTTCGTGGGCACCACGGTGTCGGAGATGACCGCCTCCAACGAGGGCATCGGCTACCTGCTGATCAGCGCGGGCTCGGCCATGCAGATGGGCCTGGCCTTTGGTGGCCTCGTCGTTGTCGGCGCCATGGCCATGATCATGTACGAACTGTTTGCCATCATCGAGAAGCGCACCACCGGCTGGGCGCACCGCGGCAGCGGCAAGCACTGAGCCGCGCCGCCTCGGGCACACCACAGCGCACCGGGCCGGCGCGCACCAGCTGGCCCACCGCTTGCATCCACCTTGGGTGCACGCACACAAACGCAAGCGTAGAAGCGTTCACCTGCGGGGCCCTCACCCCGCAGTCCGGAAATTGCGCTTGAGATGGATCACTTGCCGGATGCGGCCTGACAACAGGCCCTGTTCGCCCGTCACACCATGTCAAGCTTTTTTCCTGCCCTCAGCCCCTCCCCCCAAGCCCCTCCTGGCGCCGCAACAGGCCTGTCCTGTTCGCGGCCGCTGGTCGTTCCGCTGTCCTTCTGCCGTCCTCACACTCGGAGATCTCTGATGAAGCGAACCCACCTGCCCCGCACCCTGGCCGCCATGGCCACCACCCTGGGTGCCCTGTGCGCCACCAGCCTGCCCGCCCAGGCGGCCGATCGGTTCACCTTCCTCACCAACTGGTACGCCCAGGCCGAGCACGGCGGCTTCTACCAGGCCCAGGCAACCGGCCTCTACAGCAAGGCCGGGCTGGACGTGACCATCAAGATGGGCGGCCCGCAGGTCAACCTCATGCAACTGCTGGTGGCCGGCCAGGCCGACTGCATCATGGGTTACGACACCCAGACCATCAAGGCATGGGAACAGGGCATCCAGGCCGTCACGGTGGCCGCCGCGTTCCAGAAGGACCCGGCGGTCATCATCGCCCACCCGCACATCAAGAAGTTCGAGGAACTCAAGGGCAAGACCATCCTCGTGGGCAGCGCCGGCATGGTGACCTACTGGCCCTGGATCAAGACCAAGTACGGCTTCACCGATGCGCAGATGCGCCCCTACACCTTCAACATCCAGCCCTTCCTGGCCGACAAGGACATCGCCCAGCAGGGCTACCTGGCCTCCGAGCCTTACAGCATCGAAAAGGAGGGCAAGATCAAGCCGACCGTGTTCCTGCTGTCCGACCTGGGCTGGCCGCCCTATGCCACGACCGTGGTCTGCACGGCCGAAACGGTGAAGACCAAGCCCAAGCTGGTGGGCGCCTTCGTGAAGGCCTCGATGGAAGGCTGGAAGAGCTACCTCACGGCCGATCCGGCGCCCGCCAACGGCCTGATCAAGAAGGACAACCCCAACATGACCGACGACCTCATCGCCAATGGCATTGCCAAGATGAAGTCCGAGGGCATGGTCTTTGGCGGCGATGCGGCCAAGCTCGGCATCGGCATCCTGACCGACGCCCGCATGAAGGCCACCTACGACATGATGGTGCAGAACAAGCTGCTGGACCCGACCAAGGTCGACCTCAAAAAGACCTACACCACGCAGTTCGTCAAAGACCTCAAGGTCATGCCCTGAACGGCCCTTGAGTCCGCCACCCTGAACCCGTGAGCCCTGCATGCGAAGAAGTCTGCCCGTCATCGACCTGAGCCAGCGCGAGGGCCTGCCCGAACGCCTGGATGCCGCCTGCCGCCACGAGGGCTTTTTCTACCTCGTGGGGCACGACATCAGCCCGGACCTGCGCGCCGCGGCCTTCGATGCGGGCCGGCGCTTCTTTGCGCTGAGCGAGGCCGACAAGGCCCGCTGGCACATCGAGCGCAGCGGCATCCACCGGGGCTTCGACCCCATCGGCTGGCAAAGCCTGGAACCCGGCCAGCCTGGCGACCTGAAGGAAAGCTTCTACCTCGGCGTCGACCGGGGCCCTTCGGACCCGCTGGTGCTTGCCGGCACGCCCAACCAGGGCCCCAACCAGTGGCCCGATGAGGCCCTGGTGCCGGGCTTCCGGCAGGCGGTGCAGGCTTACGAGCAGGCGGTGAACCGGCTGGCGCGGCAACTGCTCTCGTTCATGGCCCTGGGCCTGGGGCTTCCGGCGGGCCACTTCAACGCCTTCCTGCAAGACCCGATGCCGGTGCTGCGCCTGCTGCACTACCCGGCCCAAGCAGCCAGCGAGGCCTTGTTGCCCGGCCAGATCGGCTGCGGCGCCCACACCGACTGGGGCAGCATCACTTTGCTGGCGCAGGACGAAGCCGGTGGACTGCAGGTTCAGGCACCCGATGGCAGCTGGTTCGACGCGCCACCCATGGCCGACAGCTTCGTGGTCAATCTGGGCGACATGATGGCCCGCTGGACCAATGGCCGCTACCGCTCCACACCGCATCGCGTGTTCAACCCGCACGGTCGTGAACGGTACTCGCTGGCCTACTTTTTCGACATCGACTACCACGCCCAGGTCAGCGCCCTGCCTGGCTGCTTTGACGATGCCAACCCACCCCGCTGGCCGCCCACCACAGCAGGCCAGCACATCATCGAGATGTATGAACGCACCCGCGCCAGCCATTGAAGTCCTGTCGGCAGAACAGGTCTACCCCAACGGCACCCGGGCCCTGATGCCCGTGGACCTCACCATCCAGCCCGGTGAATTCGTGACGCTGCTCGGCCCCTCGGGCTGCGGCAAGAGCACCCTGCTGAAGATGATCGCCGGCCTGCTCGCGCCCAGTGACGGGCGCATCCTGCTCTCGCGCAAGCACGTGCACGACGCCCAGGTCGACCACCGCCTGTCCTTCGTGTTCCAGGAGGCCACGCTCATGCCCTGGGCCACGGTTGCCGCCAACGTGCGGCTGCCACTCGACCTGGCCGGCGTGCCCGCCGTGCAAGGCAATGCACGCGTCGAGAAGGTGCTCAACATGGTGGGGCTGGGCCAGTTCGGGCAGAGCAGGCCACGTGAGCTGTCGGGTGGCATGCAGATGCGCGTGTCGATCGCGCGCGGCCTGGTCACCGAACCTCGCCTGCTGCTGATGGACGAGCCCTTCGGCGCCCTCGACGAGATCACCCGCAACAAGCTCGATGCCGACCTGCTTGAACTCTGGCAGCGCCAGCAACTCACCTCAGTGTTCGTCACGCACAGCATCACCGAGGCCGTCTTCCTCTCGACCCGCGTGATCGTGATGGCGGCACGCCCCGGCCGTGTGGTGGAGGACCTGAGCATCACCGCGCCCTACCCCCGCGACGACGACTTCCGCACCAGCCTCGAATTCAATGAGCTGGTGCGTCACCTTCAGCACAGCCTCACCCAGGCCAGCAGGGAGACCGCATGAACCCCGCCGTTGCCCACAACAGCGCTGCCGCCTCGGCCGCGCAAACCCGCCAACGCCTGCAGCAATATGGCCTGCCCTTGCTGGTCGCCATCGCCCTGCTGGGACTGTGGCAAGGCTGGACGGTGGCAGCGCAGGTGCCCGTCTACCTCGTGCCCTCGCCCTGGGACATCGCCAAGACCCTGGTGACCGACTGGGCCCTGCTCAGCGGGGCGCTGTGGGTCACGGTGAAGATCACGCTACTGGCCTTCCTCACCTCGGTGGTGCTGGGCGCGCTGGTGGCCTTTGCCTTCGTGCAGAGCCGCTGGATCGAATCGGCCTTTTTCCCCTATGCCGTGCTGCTGCAGGTCACGCCCGTGGTGGCCATCGCGCCCCTCATCATCATCTGGGTGAAAGACCCGACCACCTCCTTGGTGGTTTGCGCCACATTGGTCGCGCTCTTTCCCATCATCAGCAACACCACCGTGGGCCTGCGCAGCATCAACCCCGGCCTGGCCAGCTACTTCCAGCTGCAACGTGCCACGCGCTGGCAGACCCTGGTGCGCCTGCGCATCCCCTCTGCCCTGCCTTACTTCTTTGCAGGCCTGCGCATCTCGGGCGGCCTGGCCCTGATCGGTGCCGTGGTGGCCGAATTCGTGGCCGGCACCGGCGGCACAGGCACCGGTCTGGCCTACCAGATCCTGCAGTCTGGCTACCAGCTCAACATCCCGCGGCTGTTTGCAGCCCTGGTGCTGATCTCGCTGACCGGCGTGGCCGTGTTCGCAGCCCTTGCGGCCCTCTCCAACTGGGCCCTCGGTGGCTGGCATGAAAGCGAAATGAACCGATGATCACCCCGGCCCCCTCTTCCATCCTGATCCGCGACGCCCAGGCCATCCTCACCGGCCTGCCAGGCGCGGCCATGCGACACGACGCCGCCAAACGGGGTCGCGACATCCGCGTGCGCGGCAGCCGCATCGAGGCCATCGGCCACCTGCAACCCGAACCCGGTGAACGCGTGATCGACGCGCGCGGCAGTGTGGTCATGCCCGGCTGGGTCAACACCCACCACCACCTGTTCCAGAGCCTGCTCAAGGGCATCCCCGCAGGCATCAACGTGGGCCTGATCGACTGGCTCAGCGCGGTGCCCGTGGCCTACCGCCGCCACTTCGACCACGAGGCCATCCTGCGTCTGGCCGCGCGCCTGGGGATGGTCGAGCTGCTGCTGAGCGGCTGCACCACCGTGGCGGATCACCAGTACCACTACTACCCCGGCATGCCGTTCGATGCCTCTCAGGCGGTGTTCGAAGAAGCCTCCGCCCTGGGCCTGCGCTTCGTGCTGTGCCGCGGAGGTCAGACCATTGCCCGCGCCATCGACCGCGACCCACCGCCCCAGGTCCAGCCCGAGACGCTCGATGCCTTCCTGGGCGCCATCGAGCGCGATGTGCACCGCTTCCATGACCCGGCCCCTGACGCCATGCGGCGCGTGGTCAGCGCCCCCACCACGCCGACCTGGTCGGTGCCGGTCGACCACCTGCGCCCCATCGCCGAGCAGGCCCGCAGCCTGGGCATCCGCCTGCACAGCCACCTGAGCGAAACCGCCGACTATGTGCGCTACACGCAAGAGGTCTATGGCTGCTCGCCGGTCGACTTCGTCGAGCAGCACGGCTGGCTGGGCGAAGACGTCTGGTACGCCCACCTGGTGCACCTCAGCCCCGCCGAGATCGACAAGCTGGCCCGCACCGGCACCGGCATGTCCCACTGCCCGCAAAGCAACTGCCGCCTGGGCTCGGGCGTGGCCCCGGCGCCCGCCCTGCTGCGCGCAGGCGGTCGTGTCTCCCTGGCCGTGGATGGCGCCGCCTCCAACGAGGCCGCCGACATGCACCACGAGGCCCACACCGCATGGATGGTGCACCGCGCCGTCGGCGGCGCCGACGCCATCACCGCCGAAGAGGTGGTGCAAATGGGCACCCTGGGCGGCGCGCAAATCCTGGGGCTGGGCGCCGTGGGGACCCTGCAGGTGGGCCAGGCCGCCGACATCGTGGTGCAGCCCCTCAACGAGCCACGCCAGTGGGGCCTGCACGACCCGGCCATGGCCCCGGTGATGAGCGGCGCAGCCCGCCCCAGCCATGTGCTCTGCCAGGGCCGCGTGGTGCTGGACCAGGGCCAGATTCCCGGGCTCGACCTGACGCGGCTGCACGCCGAGGCCAACGACGCCGTCCGCCACATCATGGCCAACCACCGCTGAGGCCCTTCGACCATGAACGCCCCCGCTCGCTACCCCAGTCTGCCGCCCTTGAGCGACGCCCAGGTGCACGCCCTGCTGCGCCGCGCCAACGAGGTCGCACGGCGCGCCATGAGCCTGGGCCGACACCCCTTTGGTGCCATCCTCGTGGGGCCCGATGGCCACACCGTGCTGGCCGAACAGGGCAACGTCGACACCGTGAACCACGCCGAATCGGTGCTGGCGCGTACGGCGGCCCTGAATTTCAGCCCCGAGGTGCTCTGGCAGTGCACCCTGGTGACCACGGCCGAGCCCTGCGCCATGTGTGCGGCCACGCAGTACTGGGCCAACATCGGCCGCGTGGTGTACGGCATGACCGAACACCGTCTGCTCGAACTCACGGGCGACGCCAGCGAGAACCCCACCATGAACCTGCCCTGCCGCACGGTGTTTGCCAGCGGACAAAAGCCGATCGACGTCATTGGCCCCGTGCCTGCGCTGGAGGCCGAGATCATGGCCCTGCACCAGGGTTTCTGGCACCCCTAAGCTGAAGCCCTGCGCCCCCTTGCGCCGGCCCCCCTCGGCCAGGACACTGCCTGACACCGCTCGGCAGTGAGCAGGAGGTGGCGATGAGCGAATTCGTGGTCAATGCCCACAGGGCCGATCCCTACAAGAACTTCCGGTTCCGCGTGATCCTGGATGGCCGCGTGGTGGCGGGCGTCAGCCGTGTGAGCGCACTGAGGCGATCGACCGAGCCGGTGGCCCACCGCCGCGGCGACGAAGGCAACCGCCCCCGACTCTCACCCGGCGTGTGGCGCTACGAGCCCATCACGCTGGAACGCGGCGTGACCCACGATCCCACCTTCGAGGCCTGGGCCGCGCAGAGCCACGACGTGGCGAGCGGCGGGCTCTCGCTCAAGCACTTTCGGCGCGACATCCGCATCGAGTTGCTCAACGAGCAGGGAAAGGTCGTGAAGGCGTTCAAGGTCTACCGCTGCTGGGTCTCTGCCTACCAGGTTCTGCCCGAACTGAACGCCCAGGGCAACGACGTGGCCATCGAATCCATCGTGCTGGAAAACGAGGGTTGGGAGCAGGACGACGACACGACAGAGCCGGTTGAGGACTAGGCCGCCACCGAACGGGACGCTGAATGCCTGGTGCCGAAGCGCAAAGCCCATGACGACACCATGACTTTTTCCGTCGGACAGCAAATCCAAGACGACTGGTCATATTATTGAGTCATGCCCCGCACCGCAGACAAGACCGACATCCCCCGCCGCCTCGCCGAAGCGGGCTACACCCTGTTTGCCCGGCACGGCTACAACGCCACAGGCATCCAGCAGATCACCGATGCGGCTGGCGTGCCCAAAGGCTCGTTCTACAACCACTTCGAAAGCAAGGAAGCGTTTGCCGCGCAAATCATCCACCACTACGCCGCCTGGATGGACAAGCGCTGGCAAGCCCATCTCGCCGATGCCCCGGCGGCGCCACTGGACACCATCCGCCACCTGTTCCAGCGCTTCATCGCTCAGCATGAACAGGCCGCCTGCCCGGGCTGCCTGGTGGGCAACTTTGCGGGCGAAGTGAGCGAATCCAGCGAAGCCTGCCGCCTCGCCATGGCCGACGTCATGGCGCAGTGGCGCGAACGCCTCGCCGGGCTCATCACGCTGGCGCAGGCCTCAGGCAGCGTGCGAACCGACATGCCCGCCGCGCAACTCGCCTCCTTCTTCTGGGACACCTGGGAAGGCGCCGTGCTGCGGATGAAGGTGGAGCACAGCTCCCAGCCCCTGCACGAGGCCCTGGGCCTGATGCTCGACCGGTTCTTCCGTCCCGACTGAACCCATTCCCCTGACACCCC